>WYBJ01000252.1 GCA_011525945.1 Burkholderiaceae bacterium
AAATCACGAGCCCGATTCCAACCAGCATCGTGGCCGGGATATTGATGAGCGTCTCGACGTCCCAGCGCACGTTCAGTCGCTCGATCAACCTGTGCAGGAACCACGGCAGGAACAGCACTTTCAGGACGAGCGTCATGGCGGCCGAGACGTACAGGTGCGGTTGACTCATGCCGTAGGCGACGATCGCAGTCGAGGCGGCGAGCGTCACGCCTTGCCAGGCGAACAGTCGAATGAGCGAGAGCACGCGCCGTTGCGAGAGCATGGCGAACGCGATCAGGAGCAGCGTTGCTGCGAGCAGATTCACCAGTTGCTGGCTCAGGGGCGCCGACATCTCACTGCCTGACCAGAAAGTGAATCAGCATACCGAGCACGGCCAGCAGGAACGCCGTGGAGAGAAACTCCGGCGCGCGAAAGACACGAAACTTCGCCGACACCGTCTCGATCAAGGCGAGGCCCGCCCCAGCCACCGCAAGCTTGCCCGTCAGCGCCAGCAACGCCAACGGCAACGCCCCCCAATCGCTGCCCTGCGCGATCCCCCAGGGGACGAACAGCGCGATGCCGATCGTCATATAGGTGTAGAGCTTGATCGCCGAAGCCCACTCGATCAGCGCCAGATGGCGCGCCGAGTACTCGAGGATCATCGCCTCGTGAATCATCGTCAGCTCCAGGTGGGTGGCCGGATTGTCCACCGGGATGCGTGCGTTCTCCGCCAGCAGCACCATCAGGAAGGCGACTGCGGCGAACGCGAGGCTCGGGTGAATCACGAACTCTCGGTGCGCCAGCGATTCGACAATCGTCGTAAGCTGGGTCGAGCCGCTGATGAAGGCCGCGGTGAAAAGCGTCATCAGCATCGCGGGTTCGGCCAGGAATCCGACCAGCATTTCGCGGCGCGCGCCCAGCCCGCCGAACGCGGTGCCGATATCGAGTGCGGCGAGCGAAACGAACACGCGCGCGAGTGCGAACAGCCCGACCAGTGCGATGATGTCCGCGGCAGGGGCGAACGGCAGGTCGGTCGCAAGCACCGGAACGATGCCGCCCGCAAGCCACATGCAACCGAACACGATGTAGGGTGTCGACCAGAACAAGGGTGAAGCGTTCTCGGCCAGCACCGCCTCTTTATGGAATAGGCGCCGCAGCACGTGGTAGGGCTGCAGCACACCCGGCCCGGAGCGGTTCTGCAGCCAGGCGCGACACTGGTTGACCCAACCGGCCAGCAACGGGGCGCTCGCCGCAACGAAGATCGACTGGACGATCTGGAACGCAATGCCGGCGCTATCGATCATCGTACGAACAGTAACAGAGCGATCAGGGTGACGAAGCTGTACAGCAGATAGATGCTGATCCGTCCCTGCTGCAGCAGACTGACGCGCGCGCAGACCCAATCCACCAAGCGCGCGATCGGCAGATAGAGCGCATGCCAGAGACGGTCCGCGACCTCGAGCTCGAACCGGGGTTTCGCGTCATCCGGCGCGGGCACGCGGCGCCGGATGCGATAGATCGGGCCGAAGATCCAGCGAATCGGCTGCCCGAACGCGTCGGCGGTATCCTGCATGCGCGCGCTCTGCTCGGGAAAACCGCAATCCCACGGCGCCGAACGGCGCAGCCGGCCGTGCCAGATCCAGCGCACGCCGGCGAACGTCAAAGCGAAAACGATCAGGATCGTGATGAGGAAGATCGCCGGGGCATAGCTCGCCTGTTCCGGGCGCGCCGGCACGAGCCACAGCCAGCCCGAATCGAGGGCGGCACGCGGCAGGCCATGACCCGTGACCGATACCGCGACACGATCGAGCAGACCCACGACGGTACTCGGGAAAACTCCGAGCACCACGCACCAGAGCGCGAGCCAGGCCATGCCGAGGCGCTCGTGAAATCCGGCGTCACCACGCTGGCGGCTCGCATCGGGCGCGTGCCGCGGCGCGCGCGGCTGGCCGAGGAAAGCGATGCCGTACACCTTGACGAAACACATCGCCGTGAGCGCGCCGGCGAGCGCGAGCATGGCGGCGAGCAGCGGCACGAGGCTACGCAGTACGCCGTCGGCGAGCAGCGCCGCCTGCAGTGCGGTCTGAAACGTCAGCCACTCGGAGACGAAACCATTGAGCGGGGGCAGTGCCGAGATCGCGAGTGCACCGACCAGGAAGTACATCGCGGTCGCCGGCATGCGACGGATGAGCCCGCCCATGTCGTTCAGGTTGCGCAGTCCGGTCGCGTGCAGGATCGAGCCCGCGCCGAGGAACAGCAGCCCCTTGAAGATGGCGTGATTGAGCGTGTGGTAGAGCCCCGCGATGAGCCCGAGCACCCCGGCGGCGGGATGGCCCGTCGCGATGAACACCATCGAAAGCCCGATGCCGATCAGGATGATGCCGATGTTCTCCACCGAATGATAGGCGAGCAGGCGCTTCAAATCGTGCTGCATCAGCGCGTACAGCACGCCGAACAACGCCGTGAGTGCGCCGGTGATCGCGACCGTCAGGCCCCACTGCCAGGTGACGTCGCCGATGAGATCGTAAATCACGCGCACCATGCCGTAGATCGCCGTCTTCAGCATGATCCCGCTCATCAGCGCCGACACCGGCGACGGCGCTGCGGGATGCGCCTCCGGCAGCCAGGCATGCAAGGGCAGCATGCCGGCCTTGGCGCCGAAGCCGGCGAACGCGAGCACGAATGCAACCGTCGCCCAGAACGGCGTAAGCTCGGCGCCGCGCAACGCCTCGAACGTGTACGCGTCCAGGCCGCCGCCGCCCTGCAGGATGCCGAAACACAGCAGCAGCGCGATCGCGCCGACATGCGCAATCAGCAGATAGAGGAAGCCCGCGCTGCGAATCGCGCGCAGGCGGTGGTCGGTCGTCACCAGAAAGTACGACGCGAGCGCCATGCTCTCCCAGGCGAGCATGAAGAGGTAGGCATCGTCGGCCAGCACCACCAGCGCCATTGCGGCGAGAAAGGCGTGGTACTGCAGTCCGATCAGGCGTAGCCGCTGCGGTGTTTCGCGCTCGAAATAGCCGGCAGCGTAGATCGACACACCGGCCGAGCCGATACCGATGAGAAACAGGAAGAACCCCGCCAGCGCATCGAGCCTGAAATGAAACGGCAGTCCGGGCAGGCCGAGCGGAACGACCAGCGACTGCGCGGGCTGAGCGATCGCACGCACGGCGACGACGGCGAGCAGGAGTGCGGCCAACGCCGCCGCGGGGAACAGTACGCGATTGACCAGGCGCAGCCGCTCGGATTCGAACAAGCTGAGCATCGCCGCCAGCATCCAGAACACCGCAACCCCGACCGCGACGGCGGCGGAGGGAAACGCGGCTGAATCCAGAATCATGGATTACGGGCGGAGACGGGCTGGTGGTCGCAGATTGAAGGCCGATGCGATCCGCATGACGCTGCGGTCGTACCTGGCAGGTGTCAGTCGCGATATTAGCAAGAGCGCTTGGCGGCCGGCAAACGCATCGCTGCTCGCCCGGGCTTCGAAGCGATGCAAGAGGCGCGCGCGAACCGCCCGCGCCACGTATCTATAATCGATCGCAACGCAACCCGAACCGGCCGCTCCGCATGCAGGACCATCGCCGCCGTCTCGTCATCGTCGGCCACGTGCAAGGTGTCGGTTTTCGCTACGCCATGACGCGCAAGGCGGACGAATTCGGCATCCGAGGCTGGGTGCGCAATCGTCTCGACGGCGAGGTCGAGGCGCTGATCGAGGGAAGCCCCGAGGCCGTCGCGCAGATGGTCGCGTGGGCGCGTCATGGACCGCGCGGGGCACGCGTCGAGCGCGTCGAGGTCGAACCCGCCGAGCCCACGCACGGCGAGTTCGACGATTTCAGCATGCGCCCGAACACATGATCGCCGCGGCACTCACGCCGCAAGCGCGCGCGGGCTAGCACGCAGTGTCCGGGCGGCACGCCTCGGCAGATTCACGAATCCGCTGCGGTGTCCAGGATATGACAACGGCTGGTGTCGTCGCCGTGCCTGTGCGACCATACCGAGAACGCCGCGCCGGCATCGGCGTCTACCGATGCCGGCGCGGCCTCGATGCGGTACACAACATCATATTCATTCCAAATGGTGAACGAATGAAGGACGATGTTCGGATGGCCCAGCGCACAAGCAACTCGCAACGCAACATCCGTTCTCCCTCCGGAACGCAGAGCATACAGCGCGCGGCGCGCCTGTTGCGCGAGCTTGCCGCGCGCAATCGCCAGGGCATGCGCTTAATCGACGTCGCGCACAGCTCGGGCCTGCAGCGTCCCACCGTGCATCGCATGCTGAAGTGCCTGACCGCCGAGAACCTCGTGTCGCAGGACCCGAAGTCGCGCCGCTATTTTCTCGGTCCGCTCGTGTTCGAGCTCGGCATCACCGCCGGACCGCGCTTCAACATCCGCGACGTTTGCACCGATGCGCTCGATCGCATCGCCGCCGACACCGGCGATACCGCGTTTCTCATCATCCGCAGCGGCGACGATGCGCTCTGCGTCGATCGGCGCGAAGGCGCCTTTCCCATCAAGACGTTCACGGTGGACGTGGGCGTGCGCCGTCCGCTCGGCGTGGGCGCGGGCAGTCTCGCGATCCTCACCGCATTGCCGGACGATGAAATCGAAACCACCGTGCAGCGCGTCGCGAGCCGCCTGCCCGCGTACGGCAGGCTGACCGAAGCCGAACTCCTGCACATGGTCAAGCGCGCGCGCAAAACCGGCTACGTGTTGAACGACGTGCGCACGCTCTCCGGCGTCACAGCGATCGGCGTACCGATCTTCGGTCCCAACGCGCGTCCGATCGGCGCGATCAGCGTCTCGGCCATCAGCGCGCGCATGACCACCGCGCGTCAGCGCGAGCTCGTCGAGATCCTGCGTCGTGAGATCCGCGCGATCGAAAAACAGCTCGCACGCTGACCCTGGCCCGTCCCTGCCCGCGCCGGGCTCCTTGGCTTGCGCCAACCTTCCGAACAGGCGGCACGAGAAGCCGCCGACAAGACGATCCGCCCTCGGCGCGGGCGGATACCGCTCGAAAAAACTCATGCAGGCACAAGACCGCGAGCGCGAGCGACCCGGGGTCACGACGCTGCGGGTCGCCTGCAACCAAGCGTCCACACTATAATCCGGCGCCGCAAGGAGCAACGTCATGAGCAATTTCTGGGATCTCGTCTGGCTGATCGTTTCGGTTTTCCTCTTCATCGCCTACCTGATGGTGATGTTCCATATCGTCGTCGATCTGTTCCGAGACTCCGCGCTTGGCGGCGGCAGCAAGGTGCTGTGGATCGCAGGCCTCATCTTCCTGCCCTTCCTGACCGCGCTCATCTACATCATTGCCCGCGGTCCGGGCATGGCCACGCGCCAACAGGCGGCCGTGCAGCGCGCGCGCTCCGACACCGATGCCTATATCCGGCAAGTGGCCGGCGCATCGCCGGCCGAGCAGATCAAGGAAGCCAAGGCGCTGCTCGACGCCGGCACCATCAGTGCCGACGAGTTCGCCAAGCTCAAAGCCAAAGCACTGGCGTGACGACCGGATCGGCGGCGCACGCCGGAATGGCTGCGCCACCCGACGGCGTGCTGCTGCGACTCGCTTGCCAGGACTGCGTTGCGACCGTGCTCGCGCGCAGCGCCCAGGCCCTCGCCGCCACGACGTAGACGATCTGCACACGAGCACGCGCACCGGCGAATCTGCGGCGAGCGCGCACGTTACAATGACGGCTTCGATTCGGACTATCCATGAGGAAAAGCAGATGAAACCCAGTCGTGCGTGGGCGGGGCTGTGTGCTGCAGTATTGATCTCGACCGGTACAACCGTCTATGCACAATCGAGTGTGGCTTACGGCCGCATCACGGCCGTCAGTCTGGTCGGGCAGGACACTTCGCGCGCCCAAACCGGCGGGGCGCTGCTCGGCGGCGTCATCGGACTGGCCTCCGGCTCCGGACAGTCGGGCAGCAATCGTGCGCTGCGCACCGTGGGCGGCGGCTTTGCCGGGCAACAGATCGGGCGCATGGCGAACCAGCGCCAAGCGTTCGAGTACACGATCCTGCTGGGCGGCACGCAGACGGTTCGCATGGTGACCGACGAAGCCGGTTTGCGGGTCGGCGATTGCGTGGCCGTGGAACGAGGTAGCCACAATAACCTGCGCCTCGTCGACGACTCGCGCTGTGTATCGAGACCGCGCCCCGCGCCCGCACCGGCCGCCCCGGCACCAGCCCCCGCGGCACCCGCGCCGGTCGCCCCGACCCAGGAAGCGTTGCAGGTGGCCAACGCCTGCGTGCAGGCAAAGGATCAATTGCTCAGGGCCGAAACGGAGCAGGCGTTCGACTTGGCCGAGCGACGCGTGCGCCTGCTCTGCGCGGACTGACCTCGCGTACGAGCACCGGATCGCCGGACCGACGGCCGCGCCGTGCCGGACGGATCGATGCTGCTGCGTGTGGCCCTGGCCGGGGTCGCACTGTGTGCGGCCGGCTGCGGCACACTGCCGCGCAACGCGGTGCCGCCGGAACTGATGGCGGAAGCGACGATCCCTCATCTGCCCGACGTGCGAAGCTGGGTAGGCCGACCCGGCGATGCACTGCTGGCCGACCTCGACGTCTCCTTCGATCAGGAGACGCCCGAGGAATTTCCGAAAGATGCGAACGGCAGCGTGTACTACGCCCATCTCGCGCTCTCCGGCGGCGGACCGAACGGCGCATTCGGCGCGGGTCTCCTCAGCGGCTGGAGCGCGCAAGGCACGCGCCCCGTGTTCAAGATCGTCACCGGCGTCTCGACCGGCGCCCTCATGGCGCCCTTCGCCTTCCTCGGGTCGTCCTACGACGACGCCCTGCGCGAGTTCTACACGACCACGGCGACGAGCAACATCGTGCAGCGGCTGTCGATCATCCCCGCGTTGGTGGCTGGCGAATCGATTGCCGACTCCCGGCCGCTCGCGCGGCTGATCGACCAGCACGTCGATGCCACACTGCTCGACCAAGTGGCGCGAGCGCATGAACGAGGGCGCCGCCTGTACATCGCCACCGTGGACCTGGACGCACAGCGCTTCGTCGTCTGGAACATGGGCATGATCGCGGCGAGCGCACGCCCGGAATCGCTCGAGCTGTTCCGCAAGGTGATGTTCGCTTCGGCGTCGGTGCCGATCGTCATGCCGCCGGTTTTTTTCGAGGTCGTCGCCGGCGGCCAGCGCTACGGCGAAATGCATGTCGATGGCGCGGTAGCGGCGAGCGTGTTCTTCAGCGGCGGCGTGTTCGGTCCCGAACTGCTGCGCGACCGGGGTGGCCGCGGGCGCGGGCGGGAGGATATCTTCGTGATCCACAACGGTCAGTTGCGGCCGGTGGCCGAGGAGGTCCGGCGCTCCATCCGCAGCATTGCGGCGCGCACCTTGAACGCCTCGAGCCGCGCCGCAATGGTCGGCAGCCTGTTTCGCATTTACGCCTTCGCCAACCGTGCGCAAGCGCGTTTTCACTGGGTGACAATCCCCGACGGGGTCGAGATCGAAGGTACCGAAGCGTTTGACCCGGTGCGTATGCGCGCGCTCTACGACGTCGGCTATGATCTGGCGCGCAAGGGTCCGGTGTGGGCGACGCGCCCGCCGGGACTGCGGGCACCAGTCCCTTAACGCCAAGCGCCTTGGCACCGACCGCATAGGCTGCAGCAATGACCATCAAACGCATCTCCATCACGATTCTGATCGTCGCGCTCGTGTTCGCTGTCGGAGCGCTCGGCATGCGCGCGCTGCGCGCAGTGCACGCACCGCCGCTTGAGCCCTGGCATACCTTTGTTCCCGAGGAACTGCGCGCCGACGAGCTCGACACCGCCGACTGGGCACGCTACATCGCGCAAGAGAACGCCGTCTTCGACAGCGTTCGCGCGAACGTCACGCAGCGCCTGGAACCCGACGCACGCGTGCCGTACAACCGCTACTTCGAAGCCAGTCCGGTGTTCCCGCCGCATTTCAAGCACGACTGGAACCGTTCCTACGTCATGCGACCGGAGGGCACGCCACGCGGCGCAGCCGTGCTGCTGCACGGCTTGACCGATTCGCCCTACAGCCTGCGGCACATCGCGCGCTCCTATGTCGAGCACGGCTTCGTCGCGATTGGCATCCGCATGCCGGGCCACGGCACCGTGCCGGCGGGGCTCACCGATGTGCGCTGGCAGGACTGGACCGCGGCGACACGGCTCGCGGTGCGCGAGGCACGGCGGCTCGTACCGGCGCCAGCGCCACTGCACCTGGTGGGCTTTTCCAACGGGGGCGCACTCGCGGTGAAGTACTCTCTCGACGCGATCGAGGATTCGCGCCTGCCGCGCGCCAACCGGGTGGTGCTGTTCGGGCCGATGATCGGCATCACGCGTTTCGCGCGCTTCGCCGGCTTGGCCGGATTGCCGGCGCTGCTGCCGCCGTTTGCCAATGCAGCATGGCTGAGCAACCTGCCCGAATTCAACCCGTTCAAGTACAACTCCTTCCCGGTCAACGGCGCACGACAATCGTACCTGCTCACCGACACGCTGCAGGCGCAGATCCAGCGCCTCGCGCGGGCGGGCGCCCTGACACCGATGCCGCCGATTCTGACGTTTCAATCGATCATCGATTTCACCGTCAGCACGCCTGCGATCCTGACGGCACTGTATGCCTTCCTGCCGGACAACGGCAGCGAGATCGTACTGTTCGATGTCAACCGCACCATGAAGTTCGGCCCGCTCCTGCGGCCGTCGTCGTACGTTGCTCTCGAGCGTCTGATGCCGACCACGCCACAGACCTACCGATTCACCGCCATCGTCAATGCCAGCGACACGAGCGACGCCACGCTCGAGCGCACTATCGCGCCGGGGCAATTGCAGGCGATCGACCGACCCCTACCGTGGCCGTATCCGCGCGGCATCTTCTCACTTTCGCACCTGGCGATCCCCATTCCGCCCTACGATCCGCTGTACGGAACCGAACCGGACCCGAAGACGCGCAACGAGTTCGGACTCAACCTCGGCGCGCTGGATGCGCGCGGTGAGCGCGGGGCGCTGATCGTCGACCAGGATTTCCTCACCCGGCTGCCGTCGAATCCATTCTTCGGCTACCTGCTCGCTCGCGTCGAGGAAGGAATCGATCGACCCGCCGCTGCCAGCGGCCGCCATCTCGTCGCCCCGCAGGTGAGCGGGCTGCCGGTACGGCTGGAGGCGCTGCTGTCGACGTTCCTGCCCGATGATGCTGACTCGCAGCCCTTCGCCGGGCCCTGAGTGTCGGGGTCGAAGTTCCGCGCGGACCACACCCACGCTCGAAGGCGTGCCTAGCCGCCTCAACCGGTGGTACGCTCCGGGTCGCGACCGGCTGAGCGACCGGTCATTGCAGTCACCGGGTTCGAATGGGTCGGACCGGGGCCGAAGAAAGGCATGTGACGGAGGCGCAACATGAGACGACAGTTGATGGTGGTGGCCATTGTGGCCGGGCTCGGGGCCGGATGCACGAACATGACCCAAGAGCAACAGGGCACGCTAAGCGGGGCGACCATCGGTGCTGCCGCGGGCGCGGGCATCGCGGCCATTGCCGGCGGTAGCGGCTGGACCGGGGCGGCGATCGGTGCCGCGGCAGGCGCCGTTGCCGGGAATATCCGAGGCGCCCAGCAGTAGCTGCGCTCGGCTCACAGCCCGGAGTTGATCGCGATACCGACGCCGATCGTCGTCTGCTTCCAGTTGTAATCGATCAGGCTCTCGCCGTATCCCGAGAACACACGCACGTAGCCGCGCAGCGGGCCGAGTAGCCGCGGCGACGTCCATGTGAGCTCGCCCGCGCCTTTGCCCGTGTTCAGGTTTCCCCGGCCGCTCAGCGTGAACGTGTGTTCGCCCCATCGATATAGCCCGCTCAATTCGGCATGACCCATGTAATCGGTGATGTCCGGGTTGTCGTCCCTGTGCGCGCTTTCGTTGATGCGGTACCACGCCTTGGCGAACAGTGCGAGGTTGTCGCGTTCGACGCCGACCTCGGCGATGATGCGATCCCAGCTTCGCGATAGCGGCGAGGAGCGGCCGTTCGACTGGTGGTTGTATCCGGCCTTGAGCAGCGTCCAGCGGAATCCGCCCGGCAATGCGATTCCCGGCCGATACGTCACGAATGCTTCGGGCATGTAGTTGGTTTCGCGAAACGGCTTCGACACCAGATCATCACTGTTGTACACCTGCCAGTGGCTTGCCTGGGTATACGCGGTCCACAGGCCCCAGCGGCGATCGTCGGTGGTCCACAAGCGCGCTTTGAAGCTCAGTTGAAACATCGCCTCGGTATTGTCGAGATCTTGCGGCGGTACACCGGCGGCTTCGAACAGCGGTGTGAACGGTCGATTGTTTACGCGGTCGGTATGCTGCGCGACCAGCAGATAGTTGCTCCGGTAGACGCCGAGCAGGTAGCGTGGCGACGACGCGTCGAAGCCCCAGGCCTCGTCGATCATCGACAGCTTCGCGGAAGGAGTCCGGACGCTGGCTTGCGGGTACTGCGTCTGTGCTGCGGGAGCGCGCGGCGCGGCGCCGGCCGCAGGCTCGGCCGCCGTGCGCGCGCCCGCAGTTCTGCCGCTGACGGCGTCGTAGCAGGCCAGACGCTGCGCACTCGCGGCTATTCGATGACAATCGGCGACACTAGCCGGTGGCGTCTGGGCGGATACAGCGCCGCCGCTCGCAACGATTGCGCTGATGCACGCACCGATCCGCATCCAGGCCGGTGACGATCGCATAGGACTTCCCTTCGTGTGATGGTGCGGCTTGTAGGCGCTCGCTTCACTTCCTTGCAGTGTTTCGCCGCGGCATCGGCGTGCACGCAGCGCGCACCTCGAAGTTCAGGCGTCGTGCATCGAAGTGAGCATTAGCATTGAAGTATACTTGCGAGCGCTTAGCCGCTCCAGCGATTCCAGCGGGAGGAATTGTCCGTGTCATCAATCCACGTTCCCTGGCCGGCGCGCGATTTTCGCGCGTTGCCGAGAATTATCATCCGCGCCTGCGCCGCAGTCGCGATCGTGCTGCTCTCGGCTTGCCAGCGCCCGGAGGAAGCTCCGGCGCCGGAGATCCGGCCGGTGCGCGTCGTGGCGATCGAGAAGCGCGCGACCAGCAGCACGATCTCGCTGACGGGTAACGTGCAGGCCGAGACGGAGGTCAATCTCTCGTTTCGGATCGACGGCAGAATGATCGAGCGCGCAGTGGGTATCGGCGACACGGTGCGGCCGGGTCAGCTTGTCGCACGCCTCGACCCGGAAAACGAGCAGAGCGCACTGCAAGCGGCGCGCGCCGCGTATGCCGCCGCCAACGCGCAACTGGTGGAGGCGCGCAACAACTTCGTGCGCATGCGCGATCTGGTGGCCGAGAACGCGGTCTCGCGCGCCGCTTTCGATCAGGCCGAGGCACTCCTCAAGAGCGCGCAGGCTCAGCTCGAGTCGGCGCAGTCGCAAGTCGACATCGCGCAGAATCGAATGAGCTATACGCGGCTCGTGTCCACCGTGGCCGGTGTGGTTACCGTGCAGGGCGCCGAGCCGGGCGAAGTCGTCGGGGCCGGGCGGATGATCGTGCAGGTCGCGCGCGAAGGCACGCGCGATGCCGTATTCGACATACCAGCGCGCGCAAAGGAGCACACGCCACTTGGCGCCGAGATCGGCGTCGTGCTCACGGCTGACCCCAAAGTGACCGCGACCGGCCGCGTGCGCGAGATTTCGCCGCGCGCCGATCCGGTGACCGGGACATTCCGGGTCAGGGTACGACTGATCAAGCCGCCCGCCGCCATGCGCCTCGGCACCACGGTGACCGGTCGCATCCGGCTTCCCGCAACGGCGAGTATCGAGATTCCCGCGTCCGCAGTCATACGGGCCGACCGGCAGGCGGCGGTCTGGGTCGTCGATCCGAAAACGGGAACCGTAGCGACGCGCGACATCCAGGTGGCAGCGTCGGATCCGGAGCGTGTCCAGGTCGCATCGGGCCTCAATGCAGGCGACGTTGTCGTGACCGCCGGCGTGCAAGCCCTGCGGCCGGGGCAGAAAGTCCGACCGCTCGAGACCAGAAATTGATCGGTCCCAATCTGTCCGAATGGGCGCTCGGGAAGCGCTCGCTCATCGTCTTCATGATGATCGTCGCCGTGGTGGCGGGAACGTCGTCGTTCCTGAGGCTCGGCCGCGCAGAGGACCCGGTATTCACCATCCGCACGATGGTGGTCGCGGCGGCGTGGCCCGGGGCCACCGTCGACGAGATGCTGCTGCAGGTAACCGAGCGCCTCGAGCGCAAGCTGCAGGAGACCGACTTTCTCGACCAGGTGCGCAGCTACACCAGCGCCGGACAGACCACGATCTTCGTCGACATCAAGGATTCGATGCCGGAATCCAAGGTCCCCGATATCTGGTACCAGGTGCGCAAGAACATCGGCGATATCCGCCATACGCTCCCTGCCGGCGTCGTGGGCCCCTTCTTCAACGACGACTTCGGCGACACGTTCGGCATCATTTACGCGTTCACCGCCGACGGCTTCAACTTTCGCGAGTTGCGCGATTACGTCGAGTCGGCGCGCTCGCGCCTGCTGCGGGTGCCGGATGTCTCCCAGATCGACGTGATGGGCGCGCAGGACGAGCAGATTTTCATCGAGTTCTCCACCGAGCGCCTGGCCGGCCTGCGGCTTGACTATCAATCGATACTCGCAACGCTGCAAGCGCAGAACATCATCCGGCCCGCTGGCGTCATTCAGACGCCTCAGGAGCGGGTGTTCCTGCGCGTGACCGGCGCATTCGACAACGAGCACGATATCGAGTCGGTCAACTTCGTCTCCGGGGATCGCATCTTCCGGCTGGGCGATATCGCCACCGTGCGACGCGGCTTCGCGGATCCGCCGCAGCCGATGTTCCGCGTCAACGGCCGCGCCGCGATCGGCTTGGCCATCGCCATGCGCGACGGCGGCGACATCCTCGCGCTCGGCGCCAACATCCGCAAGGAGATGGCCGATATCCGTGCCAACCTGCCCGTCGGAATCGAACCCACGCTGGTCGCGGACCAGGCGGTCTCGGTCGATCTGGCCATCAACGATTTCATGGCATCGCTGTGGCAGGCGATCGCGATCATCCTCGCTTGCAGTTTCGTGAGCCTCGGCGTGCGTCCCGGCACGGTGGTCGCGCTGGCGATTCCGCTCACGCTCGCGATCGTGTTCTTGGTGATGGACGTGTTGAACATCGACCTGCACCGCATCTCGCTGGGTGCGCTGATCATCGCACTCACGCTGCTGGTCGACGATGCGATGACCACGGTCGATGCCATGATCAATCGGCTCGCCGCGGGCGACAGCAAGCACGAAGCGGGAACCTATGCCTACCGCACGCTCGCCGCACCGATGCTGATGGGCACGCTCGTCACGATCGCGAGCTTCGTTCCGATCGGTTTCGCGCGAAGCTCGGCGGGCGAGTACACGTTCTCGATCTTCTCCGTGGTAGCGATTTCGCTGATCGTGTCCTGGCTGGTGGCGGTGACCTTCGCCCCGCTCATCGGCACGGCCATTCTCAAAGTGCCCAAACCGCAAGCGGATGCACGGCCGAGTAAGATCGTGGGCTTCTACAGCGCGTTCCTGAAGGGGGCGATACGCGCCAAATGGCTCACCATCGGTTTGACTATGGCCGCGTTCGCCGCGGCGATCTACCTGCTGCAATTCGTCCCGCAGCAGTTCTTTCCGGCCTCCGACCGACCCGAGTTGCTGGTCGATATGACCCTGCGCCAGAACGCCTCGATCCGGGCGACCGAGGCGCAGGCGCTGCGCCTCGAGACGATCCTGAAGGACGATCCCGACGTCGATCATTTCAGCACCTACGTCGGTCGCGGCGCCCCCCGCTTCATCCTGACCATCGACGTGCAAGGTGCGAATCCGTTCTTCACGCAGTTCGTCGTCGTCGCGAAGGATCTGGAAGCGCGCGAGCGGCTGCACAACAAGCTCGAAAAGGCGCTCGCCGAAGACTTCCCCGAGGTGGTCGGACGCGTCTCGCCGCTCGAGCTCGGTCCCCCGGTCGGCTGGCCGCTGCGCTACCGCGTGTCGGGTCCGGACAAGGACCAGGTGCGTGCGATCGCGCTCGATCTCGCGAACGTGATCGCGTCCGAACCGCGTACCCGTTTCATCAACTACGACTGGATGGAGCCGGCGCGGCAGATACGCGTGCGCATCGACCAGGACGAGGCGCGCCAACTCGGTGTCAGCTCGCGCGCGCTGGCCGCGGTGCTGAACGCCGCCGTAACCGGATCGCCCGTGACGCAGGTGCGCGACGACATCTACCTCGTCAACGTGGTCGCCCGTGCGACCGATGACGAGCGTGTCTCGTTCAAGACGCTGGCTTCGCTGCAGGTGCCCACGCCGAGCGGACGCATGGTGCCGCTGAGCCAGTTCGCCACCTTCACCGAGGAGCAGGAAAACCCGCTGGTGTGGCGGCGCGACCGCATGCCCACGCTCACCGTGGGCGCCGACGTCAACCGCGGCGTGCTGGCGGACGAGATCGTGAGCGCGCTTGCGCCGAAGATCGATGCGTTCGCGGCCAAGCTCCCGCACGGCTACAAGGTCGAGACCGGCGGGCTCGCCGAGGAGAGCGCCGCGTCGCAGGCATCGGTGTTCGCGGTGGTGCCGTTCATGATCGTGCTGATGCTCTCGCTCATGATGGTGCTGCTGGTGAGCTTCCGGCGCGTGGCGATGGTGTTCTGCGTGCTGCCGCTGGGTCTCATCGGCGTGGTGCTGTCGCTGCTCGTATTCAACCGCCCGCTCGGCTTCGTGGCGATTCTCGGCGTGCTCGCGCTGATCGGCATGATCGCGAAGAACGCGTTGATCCTGCTGGTGCAGATCGAGACCGACCGCGCCGGCGGCAAGGGCGTCGTGGATGCCGTGCTGGCGGCGGCAACGTCGCGCATGCGCCCGCTGATGTTGACGGCGATCTCCACCGTGCTGGGCCTGATTCCGATCGCGCCGACGGTGTTCTGGGGGCCGATGGCATTCGCGATCATGGGCGGCCTGCTGGTCGCAACGCTGCTCACGCTGGTTTTCCTGCCGGTGGTGTACGTGACGGTGTTCGGCGGCGCGAAGGAAGCGCCGCTCGCGCCCGCCCCGGAGGGAACATGAGCGCGCGTAGTCGGCTCGGCACGGCGCTCGCGCGCGCCGCCGGTTATTTCGCGCTCTGGGTCGTCTTGATCGGTCTTCACCCGATCGATCTGGCGGTCGGCGTGCTCGCCGCTGCGGCCGCCGCGTGGACGAGCGTGCGCCTGCTCCCGCCGGACGCCGGACACGTTCGATTCGTCGTGCTGGTTGCGCTCTTGCCGCGGTTCCTGGGGCAGTCGGTGCTCGCCGGCTTCGACGTCGCACGCCGCGCGTTTCATCCCAGGATGCCGCTCAAGCCCGGTTTCGTCGAGTATCCGGCGAACCTGCCGCGCGGCCCCGCGCGCAGCGCCTTCGAGACCATCACGAGCCTCCTGCCGGGCACGATGCCCTGCGGCGAGGGTGCGCAGACGATCGAGTATCACTGCCTCGACGTCGGCCAGCCGGTGGTCGAGCAGCTCGCCGCCGACGAGCGCGCGTACGGACGCGCGCTCGTGCCGGGGCGCGGCCATGGCTGAGTTCCTGTTCGCGACCTCGGGCTTCGTGCTCCTAACCGTCGCCCTGGGGTTGGTGCGCATCCTGCGCGGACCGGCTGACGCCGATCGCATGATGGCGGCACAACTGCTCGGCAGCGGAGGTATCGCCGCACTGCTTCTGCTCGGCGCCGCGGCGGGCGTGGACGCGGTGATCGACTTGTCGCTGACACTTGCGCTGCTGGCGGCGTTCGCGACGGTGGCATTCGTCAAGTTCGCCGCCACACCCGCGCGCGGCGAGGCTAGAGCGGACGACGCCGCGTGAGCACCGCGCTCGACATCTTCACCGTCGTAAGCGTCGCCGCAGGTGCGTTATTCTTCCTCGCCGGGACTGTCGGCCTGTTGCGCTTCCCCGACGTATTCACCCACATCCACGCGCTCGGCAAGGCCGATAACCTCGGCCTCGGACTCGTGGTGCTGGGCCTCCTGCCGCAGGTGAACGGACTGCTCGCGGGCCTCAAGCTCGTTGCCATCTGGCTCATCGTCCTGCTCGCGGGGGCAGCCGTATCGCAGATGATCGCACGCGCGGCGCGGCGCGCCGGGCCGCACGCATGATCGCGGCAGTCAACGCCGGCATTGCGCTCCTGCTCCTCGGCCTGGCGATCTGGACGATTGCCGCACGCGACACGTTCGCCGCTATCGTCGGCTTCGTCGCCTACGGCCTGCTGCTCGCGCTCGCGTGGGTGGCGCTGCGCGGCGTCGACGTCGCACTGACCGAAGCCGCGATCGGCGGCGGACTGACCGGGGTGCTGTTGATCCGCGCGGCGGCGAAGCTGCGCGCGACCGAGGCGGCGTCGAACGCCGAGCGGCCCGCGCTGCCGACACGGCTCGCCGCAGCGATCATGGCCGGTGGCGTAACGGCCGCGCTCGCGCTCGTGGTGCTGCGAACAGCCGGGCCGGCGCCAACGCTCGCGCCCGAGGTCGCCGCCAACATCGGCGCGACCGGCGTGGCCAATCCGATCACCGCGGTGCTGCTCGCTTTTCGCGCGATGGACACGCTGCTGGAAGCGATCGTGCTGCTGTTCGCGCTGATCGGCGTCTGGTCGCTCGCGCCCGATCACCTCTGGGGCGGGCGGCCAGGAGCGCGCTATCGTGCCGATCCCGATGGAATCCTCGCCTACCTGGCACGGCTGCTGCCGCCGCTCGG
Organism: Burkholderiaceae bacterium; assembly: GCA_011525945.1. Classification (GTDB taxonomy): domain Bacteria; phylum Pseudomonadota; class Gammaproteobacteria; order Burkholderiales; family WYBJ01; genus WYBJ01. The sequence continues at coordinate 16,706 of WYBJ01000252.1, forward strand.
CATCATCGTGGGGTTCTACATCTTCTGGATCGGTGCCGATCTTCCCGGCGGCAAGTTCCAGGGCGCCACCATACTCGCAGCGATGTGGCTGCTCGCGATGATGGCGGGGCTTGCCGACGCGCCGCCGGTCAGCCGGCGCTGGCTGCGCGCCGCGCTGGTGGCGGGGCCGGCGGCGTTCATCGCGGTCGGTGCCGCCGGAGTCGGTATCGCCGGCGCATTTCTCGGCTATCCCGAGGGCCTTGCGAAGGCGCTGATCATCGTCATCGAGGTCGCGCTTCTGCCCTCGCTCGTGCTCACGCTCGGCCTCATCATGGCTGGCGCACCCGAACGGACGGCGGCATGACCGACGCGCCGACGCTGTACGGGCTGTGCGCGGCTGCGCTGATAGGGCTCGGCGTATATGGCTTCATCGTCAACCCGCAGCCGCTGCGTAAACTGCTCGCGTTCAACGTAGTCGGCAGCGGCGTATTCGTCCTGTTCGGCGCTATCGCCCACCGCGGCGGAGCGCTCGGCTGGGGGGGCGACCCGGTACCGCAGGCCTTGCTGATCACGGGCATCGTCGTGGCGTTTGCCGCGACCGCGCTCGCGGTCGCGCTGCTGCTGCGGCTCGCCGATGAGGCGGACTCGGTCACGCTCGCCGACGCGGCGCCGGCCAAGCCGGACGTCACCGCCCGTGACCGGTAGACAGCGCAGGCGATGACGACCACACCCGGCGGCTTGCTCCTCGTGCTGGCGGTGCTGGCGCCGATCGTCGGCATGCTCATCGCATTCACCCTCGGCGGTCGCAATGCGCAGCGCATCGCGTCCGTCACGATCGTCATCGGGCTCGGCATCGCGATCGCCATTGCCGCGGCGTGGGCTCAAACCGGCGCCACGGTCGTCTACCTGCTGGGCGGTTGGTCGCCGCCGCTCGGCATAGCACTACGCGCGGACGGCCTGTCGGTCGTCATGATGCTCGCCGTCGCGGTGGTGATTCTCGGCATCGGCGTGTACGCGCGCGCCGATTTCGCTACCCCCGCCGGAGTGCCCGAGGCGCGAGCGCCGTTCGTGTTCTGGACGCTGCTGCTCGCCATCTGGGGTGCGTTGAACCTCGTGTTCGTGAGCGGCGATCTGTTCACGCTGTACGTCGCGCTGGAGCTGCTCACGTTCGCGGCCGTACCGCTGGTGTCGCTGGACGGCCGCGCCGAGACGCTGCGTGCGGCGCTGCGCTATGTGCTGTACGCGTTGCTCGGCTCGATGTTCTATCTGCTCGGGGTGGTGCTCGTATACGGCGCTTACGGCACGCTGGACATCGGCTTGCTGGCCGCGCGCGTCCACGCCGAACCGGCGACGCTGGCGGCGGCGGCGTTCATGACGGTGGGACTGCTTGCAAAGACCGCGCTCTTCCCGCTGCACCTGTGGCTGCCGCCGGCGCACGCCGGGGCTCCGCCCGCGGCGAGCGCGGTGCTGTCGGGGCTGGTGATCAAGGGCTCGTGGTTCCTCGCCGTGCGGCTGTGGTTCGACGTGCTGCCGGGCGTGGTGACGCTAGCCTCGGCGCAACTTCTCGGCGTGCTCGGCGCTGCGGCGATCCTGGCGGGGAACGTCGTCGCGTTGCGGCAAGCGCGTCTGAAGCTCCTGGTTGCGTACTCGACGGTTGCTCAGATCGGTTATCTGTTCCTGATGTTTCCGCTCGCGTTCGACGCCGGCGCGGCGGCGCTGGAGCGTGGCGGTGCCCTGGCGGGCGGCACGCTGCAGGCGATCTCCCACGCATCGGCCAAGGCCGCGATGTTCATGGCGGCCGGCCTCATCTACCGGGCGGTCGGCCACGATCGCATTGCGGAGCTGGCCGGTGTCGGGCGTGCGCTGCCGTTGAGCGTTCTGACTTTCGCGCTTGCCGGGCTGGCCCTGATGGGGCTGCCGCCGAGCGGCGCCTACGCCGCCAAGAAGCTGCTGCTCGACGCGGCGGAGGCTTCGGGGCAATGGTGGTGGGCAAGCGTGATGGACGTGGGCGGGCTGCTCACCGCAGCCTACGTGGTGCTCGTACTCGTCCACGCGCTGCGGCCTGCAACCGAGCCGCGCGAGGCGCGGGCGCACGTGTCGCATCGCGCGCAAATAGCAGCGCTGGCGCTCGCACTGTGCTCGCTACTGCTCGGGTTCGCGGCCCTCGGTCCGGCGCCGCTCGACGCCATGCCCAAACCGTCCCTCGACTTCGGCGCGCTTGCTTCGGCGCTGCTCGTTCTTCTCGGCGGCGCCGTGCTCGCAGCCGGTCTCGGTCTTCGGCTACCGCCCCTGCCCAGCCGTGGCGTGCTGACTGCGCCCCTCGCTCCGGTGCGACGTGCGACGGTCGCAGTCGGCGCGACCTTCGTGCGGGTCGACGCCGCTCTGCGGCAATGGCCGGTGGCGGGACTCGCACTCATCGTGGCGGCAATCGGGTTCGGCGCGGCATTGCTCGCATAAGGCGGAGTCATGCTGCCACCCCTGGATCGCGAGATTTGTTGCTTCGCCTCTTCTTAAGATCGCTCGGCGGGATACTCGCCACCGTTGCGCTGCTGCTGCTCGCGCTCGCTGCGGCCACGTATATCGGCATCGATATCGATGCGAAGCGCTGGCGAGAGCCCGTCGCGGACGCACTTTCGCGCGCGCTCGGGCGCGAAGTGCGGCTCGAAGGGCACGCGCGGCTGACCCTGTCGCTCAATCCAGCGATCGCTCTTGGCGATGTCCGCATTTCGAACCCGCCAGGTTTCAACGCGCCCGAATTCGTACGCATTGGCGAAATGCGCCTGGCGATCCGGCTGCTGCCGCTACTGCGAGGCGAAGTTCAGGCCGACGACTTCCATGGCCGCAACATCGCCGTGCATCTGCAGCGATCGGCCGACGGGCATGGCAACTGGAGCCTCGATCCCACCCCCCGCTCAGCGCCGCCGCAGGGACCGTTCAAGCTCGCACGCGGGGACGGATATCGCCTGACGCTCGAGAATGTGCTCATCGAGCTTGACGTCGGCGCCAGCGCACGCCACATCGAGCTTGCCGAGCTCGCCCTTGACGAGCGCGCCGAGGGCTCCGCGCGTCTGTCGTTGCGAGGCAAAGTAGACGAACGCTTCCCGTTCACGGTGCGAGCGACCGGTGCGCCGTTGTCAAACCTCGGTGCGGCCGAGCCCTGGCCATTCGATTTCCAGGCCGCCGTGTCCGACATGGCGCTGACCGGTAGCGGCGCGATGAGCGGCAAACTCGACCGCCCGAACGTGCGGTTGTCGTTCAATGCCGCGCGTAACAACGATTCGAGTCAGCCGGCAAGCGGCACTGCGGTGGTGTCCGGCGATCTGGCGCTCGACTTGAGCGGCGTCCGCCCCCGGATCAGCGGGCGGCTCGCAGCACCTGAGCTGGACCTGCGCGCATCTTTCCCGGATGCGCGCGGCACGAACGCACCCCCGGCCAGGACGCTGGCAGAGGCCTACGAGGCGCTGAGCCGCGCCGAGCTCGATCTGCAGCCGCTCGCGCGCATCGATGCCGATATCGATCTTCAGGTCACGCGCTGGGCGGGAATGGCGGGCGATGTGCGGGACCTGAGCGCTCGTCTGAAGATCGACGCGGGCCGGCTCGCCGCGACGTATGCGGTGACGATTGCCGGAGCGCAATTCGAAGGCGAGCTCGTCGCTGACGGCACGAGCGCGCCGCAGCGCTTGCGCACCCATCTCGTCGCGCGCGATGCCCCGCTCGACGTTCTCGCCGCGCTCGTCTTCGACCTGCCCTACGTGATGGGAAGTGTCGGCCGGTTCGACGTGACGCTGGACGCTCGCGGTAACACCACAGCCGAGCTTGTGCGCGACCTCGAGGCACGCATCGAGATCGAGGACGCACGCTTCACATACGGCAACTTCACCGGCGGCAAACCCGTCTCGATGCGCCTCGATGCGGCCGAAGTGTCGCAGTCGCGCGGTCGCACGATAGCCGGAAGCTTGCGCGGCAGTCTGCGCGGTAAAGCGTTCGACGGCAAGCTTCGAGCCGGCACGGTCGAGCAAATCCTGCGCGAACAGCGCACGCCGTTCAGTTTCGATGGCACGAGCGGCGATGTGCGCGCGCGTCTGTCAGGCACGCTCGCCGAGCCGGCCGACTCGAGCGGACCTGTCATCGCGCTGGAAATCAGCGCACCGCGCGCGCGCGCGCTTGCACCGTGGCTCGGTCTGTCCTCACAGAGCGATGCCGGCGTTGCGTTCAAAGGCAGCTTTCGGCTGCATCGGCAGCTCGTGTCGCTGACCGACGCCTCGCTCGTCATCGGGCGGACGTCACTTACCGGCGACGTGAGCTGGCGCTCGGCCGACGCGAAAACACTCGTGACTGCGAATGTGGTTGCCGCGGTCGTCGACCCGGCCGAGCTGAGTGCGGTGACGACCCCGGCCGTAACGACGCGCCGCGCCACGATACTCGAAATCCCCATTCTGCCCGAGTCGCTCGACTTCGCCGATATGGATGCGACCGTGCGGGTAGGTCGCATACAAGGTCTGCCGCTGGAAATCAACGACGCCGTGTTCGAGGGGCGGATGCGAGGCGGCGAGATCACGCCCTCGCCGTTTTCGCTGCGCGTGCAGGGTAATGCACTTAGCGGCGCGCTCGCGCTCGATAGGCGCGGCGCGGCACCCGCCGCCTCACTCTGGGTTGCTGGAGACGACTTCGAACTCGGTGCGCTGCTACGGCGGTTGCGTGTCGCGCACGATATCGACGCCCGCATCGGCAGCGTACGGCTGTACGCCGAGATTCGCAGCCGCGCACTGGGGGATGTTCTCGAACAATCGTCGTTCGTCGCCAACATCGAGTCGGGGACACTCGACTTTCGCGATGCCAATACGCGCGCGGCGCTGCGCATTGCTGTCGCGGCGGGCGAGGTGCGTGCGGACGCCGGAGCGCCGATATCCGCTTCGCTTACCGGGACGCTCGGCGCTACGCCGGTCACGCTCGAGGCGCGCACAGCGGGTCTACGCGAGATCTTCGAGCCCGGCGGGCGTCTGCCTTTTTCGATCACGGCCCAAACGGCCGCGGGAAAACTCGCGATCAGCGGCAGCGCCGTGCCACAACGCTCGCCCGACGTCGCGCTGTCGCTAGCGCTGACCGGAGAGCGCTTGGACGGACTCGACACGCTACTCGCAACGTCGCTGCCGCCATGGGGACCGTATGCGCTGACCGGGGGCTTGCGCTTCTCGCGGCGCGGCTACGAGATCGATGCGATACGCCTGGCGCTCGGAAGGAGTGTTCTCGAAGGAAACGCGTCGCTGGACAACACCCGTGCGCCGCCGAACCTCACCGTGTCGCTCAACGCCGAGCGGATCCAGCTCGATGACTTTCCGCTTGCTGACTGGTCAGCGTTCGACAAACCGGAAGGCTCGGCCGAGCCTATGACCTTAGACTCGGCGCGTCAGGCGATCGGGGAGGGTGCCCGCAGAGTCCACGCGATCTTGAGCCGCGAGCTGCTCGGCAAGGCGGAGGGGAAGTTGCTTGTGGCGGTGAAGCGACTCGTCTCGGGTAAGGACGATCTGGGGCACGGCCGATTCGTCGTCACCGTGGCCAAGGGCCGTGCGACGATCGCACCAATCGAAATCGACAGCCCCGCCGGCAGCGCGCGCGGCTCGTTCGTCTACGAACCCCGCGAGCACGATGTCCTCGTCGAAGCGCGCGCCGAACTCGATCGCTTCAATTACGGCGCACTTGCGCGCCGCATCTTTCCCAACTCGGATCTCGATGGCACAATCAGCCTGGATTTCCGCCTCGACGCTGCCGCGCCGCGGCTGTCCGCTGCGGTCGTGGCGGGTTCGGGGCGATTCGACTTCTTATTGTTACCGCAGCGCCTTCGCGCCGGACCGCTGGATCTGTGGGCGGCGAATCTGCTGTTTCGCTTGCTGCCGTTTTTCAATATCAGCTCCTCCGAGGTGAACTGCGCGCTGGGCCATTTCGATCTCGAGCACGGCCGGCTGACGTCACGGCGGATCACGATCGACACCTATCAGACGCGCACCGAAGGCGCCGGCACCATCGACCTCGGGACGGACGCGGTCGACCTGCGGTTCGCCGCGCCGCGTGCCAAGATCCCGCAGTTCTTCAGTTTTGTGGTGCCGATTTATGTGAGCGGAACGCGCGAGCGTTACAGTGTCAGCGTGCGGCCGCTCGATCTCGTCGGTGCGGCGGCGAAGTGGGTGGCCTCGCCGATCGTGGTGCCGATACAGAGGCTGTTCGGCACTAGCCTTGCGCGCGATGGCAGCGACGTGTGTACGACGCTTGCACGCTAGGCCGGCAGGTTTCGTGTGTGGCTGTCCTGCCCTGGGACCAAGCTACTTCTTAGTGCTCCGTACGATCCACAGGTAGACGTTGAGCGCGGCGATCACGAGCGCCACCGCCGCGCCGGCCCCGAGCAGGTCCGCTTCGCCGTTCCAGGATACGATCTGGCCGAGAAACGTCACCGCCATGACGGCGATGACAACCGTGACGAGGTTGCTCTTGAGGTCCTCGAAGGTTCGGATCTGCAGCCGCGCCGGCAGCTCCAGGTCGCAGTCCATGAACAGCTCATACAGCGAGAGCCCCATGATCAGCATCACGGTGCCCAACAGGAACAGGTCGAAGATCTCGATGAAATAGAGCATCAGTTGCTTCGAAGCCATCGTCGAGACCTCGCCGCCCGCAAGCGTGCGCGCAATCACCACGACGACATCCGCCAGGCCGTACAGGAACAGTGCCGCCGCTCCCAGCAGCGAGCCGGTAACGGCGGCGAGAACCAGGTAGCGGCTTGCGTTCAGCAGCGATTTCAAGATGACGCGCCCTCGAGCACGGATGACGCCCCGTCGCGCCGTTCCGAGCTTTCCCGGGGCCGGCTTCATTCGCAGTCGCGCGGCCTCGAAATCTAAGCCGGTTTCGGATCGCGCTCGTGTCTGGAGCAGCGCGGCGGAAACTGCGACAATGCGACTCTAGCATAATCGGCGTCGCATAAACTGCGCTGCCGTTCCGCCCGGGCGAGATCAGGAACATGATGAGAACATACATGCTGCTGGCGCTTGTGACCCTGAGCGCCGGCTGCGTCGTTGGACCGGATTACGTGCGTCCCCGCGTCGATGCGCCCGAGGCGTGGCGCATCGACTATCCCAAGGCCGCCGAAGTCGCGAACACCAAATGGTGGGAGCAGTTCGGTGATCCGGCCCTCAGCGAGCTGATCGAGAGCGCACTGCGCGAGAACCGTGACGTGCGTACCGCGGCTGCGCGCGTCGAGCAGTTCATGGGTGTGCTCGCGGCGACGCGCTCGCAGGCGTATCCGCAGATCGGCTACAACGCGAACGCAAGCCGCTCGCGCTCGAGTCGCGTCGGCCAGCCGCCGATTCCGCCGGGAGGCGACCCGTATTTCACGCTCTACCAGGCATCTCTGGGCGCATCCTGGCAGCTCGACCTCTTCGGCCGCGTGCAGCGCCTGAGCGAGGCGGCGCAGGCGCAGGTCTATGCGAGCGAGCAGGGGCGGCGCGGCGTGGTGCTGAGCGTGGTGACGGCGGTTGCGGCCAGCTACATCGCGCTTCGAGCGTTCGACAGCCAGCGCGAGATCGCGCAGCGAACGGCGCGGAATTTCGGCGAGACCGTGCGGATCTTCGACCTGCGCTTCAAATCCGGCATCGTGTCGCAGACCGAGGTCGTGCAGGTGCGCTCGCAATATCAGCAGGCGCTCGCCGCGATCCCCGCGATCGAGCAACAGATTGCGACGCTCGAACACGTGATCTCCATTCTCGCCGGGCGCAACCCGGGTCCGATTGCGCGCGGCAAACCGATCGATCAGTTGGTGGCGCCGCTCATCCCCGCGGACCTCCCATCCGCGCTGCTGCAGCGCCGACCCGACATCCTCCAGGCCGAGCAGAACCTGGTCGCCGCGAATGCCAGCATCGGTGCGGCGCGTGCGCTTTACTATCCGACGATCTCGCTTACCGGCCTGCTCGGCTCGATCAGCACGGCCTTCGGCGATTTCCTTACGGGACCGGCGACCGCGTGGCAGGTGGGCGCGAGCGTGGCCGGCCCGATCGCCACGTTCGGCGGCATCGAGGGACAAGTCCGCGCGGCCGAGGCGCAGGAACGTCAGGCGCTGTTCGTATACCAGCAGACGATTCTCAACGCGTTCCGCGAAACCAATGACGCAATCGTCGGATCGCAGAAGAAGATCGAAGAGCTCGCCATGCAGCAGCAGCGCGTGGCGTCTCTGCGCGAGTTTGCACGCCTTTCCAGGCTCAGATTCGACAGTGGGGTGGCAAGCTACCTCGATGTGCTCGTTGCGGAGAACGAGCTGTTCGCCCAGGAGCTGACCGCGGTACGCCTGCTCGCCGAGCGGTACACGCAGATCGTGAATGTCTACCAGTCCGTCGGAGGTGGCTGGGTGGACATCGCGGAGTCGATCGCGCTGCCGCCAGCGAGCGCCTCCGCGACGCGAGTGCCATGACTACGCCGCTCAACGCCGGCCTGATCGTCCCGATCAACAACACGACTTTCGACGGCGAGCTGCGCGCGTGGCTGCCGCAGGGGTCGAGCTGCACGACGCTGCGCATCCCGCGCGGCAAGGGCCTGCTGACGCCGGAAACGCTGCCCGCCTACGTGACACAGACCCTGTCGCTCGCCGAGCGTTTTGCGCACTCCCCCGTCGAGGTCGTCGTCTACGGTTGCACGGCCGCCGGATTCATCGCAGGTCCCGCCGGCGATACCCAGCTTGCACACGATCTGAGCAAGGTCACGGGCAAGCCCGTGGTGACCGTGGCGCGCTCCATGGTCCTCGCGCTACAGCAGGCGCAGGTCAACGATATTGCACTCGTGACGCCTTACCTGCACGCGGTCAACGAGCAGCTCGAGGCGTTTCTTCTGGATGGCGGTATCCGCGTGCGGCGATTCAACAGCTTCTACGCCGCCGATGTCGACGCGCTGGGCCGTATCGGGCACGACGATGTCGCCCGGCTAGCCCGTGAAACCATGGACGCCGACTGCGAAGCTCTGTTCATCGCCTGCGCCCAACTGCCGACCCGTGGGATCATCGAACCACTGAGCAGGGAATTCGGCCGCCCGGTTCTTTCCTCGACATGGGTGACGACCGTGCAAGCGCTGCGTGCGGGTCGCGCGCAGCCCGCCTTGCCGTAAGCCGCCCGGACCGATCGAAGCTACGCCGCCGCACGCGGGGAAAATCGACGCCGTGGCGGGCGCCCGTCCTTGCAGGTCGAGGCAGATCCCGATCGCCGTGCGCGCTCGTTCTGTGGACGAGGTTCCGCCCCTGCCAGCGCGTTCTTGTCCGCTCAACCGTAAACGATTTCCACGTTCGGGCGACTCAACCACTCGGCCAGCGATTGCACGAGATTGTCGGCCGCACTCACCCGCCACTCCTCGGGCAGTTCGATCTCGCAACTCGCATCGGCGTTGGTGTACTCGATCGCGACGGCGCACGGCCCCGGCCGATAGGGTGCGAGCAACTCGCGCAGCCGCGGCCCGCTCGAGCCGCCATTGCAGCGGATGCGGATCTTGCGCGCGTAGCGGTTGCGCGCCGCGTCGAGATCCAGCACCTGCTCGGCGACCACGCGCATCGCGTTGCTCTCGGCATCCTCACCGCTGCCGGTTCCGGTGCCGTTGCCGTTGCGCCGATACACGCGCACCTTCGCTTCCACCACGATCAGCGCATCCTCCACCAACACGCGGCGGCAGCGTTCGAACACGTCCGGATAGACAGTGAGCTCGAGCTTCGCTTCGCCGTCACTCAGGTTGACGAACATCGTGCGCCCGCTTGGCGAGTTCTGAGCGCGTAGCGATTCGATCACGCCTGCGACGAGCCGGGTGCTTTGAGCCGCGTCCCAACCGCCTGCGCTCGCCGCCACGGTGGCGAGCGATCCCTTGATGAAGCGCCGGATCTCGTCCCGGTAAGCGTTGAAAGGATGGTCGGAAAGATAGAACCCGAGCGCAGCTTTCTCTTCCTTCAGGCGTCGGCGCGGGTCCCAGGCTGGGGTCTGGACCAACGGCAGCGCATCGGCGGGCGCATCGTGCGCCCCGAACAAGCTCGCCTGATTGACTGCGAGGTTCGCGCGTTCGGCCTCATCCATCGCCAGCCCCACGGTCGCGACCAGCGCCGCGCGCTCGGCGCCAGACGTGTCGAACGCGCCCGCACGAATGAGCGATTCGATCGCGCGCCGATTGACGATACGCCGATCGATGCGCTGGCAGAAATCGAACAAGCCGATGAACGCACCGTCACGAGATCGCGCCTCGACGATATTCGCGATGGCCGATTCGCCCGTCCCCTTCACCGCCCCCAGGCCGTAGCGGATCGTGCGGGCGTCCACCGGGGTGAAGCGATACCCCGAGGCGTTCACGTCCGGCGGCAGGATCGTGATGCCGTTGTCGCGCGCATCGTCATGGAGCGAACGCACCTTGTCGGTGTCGTCCATGACCGCCGACAAGTTGGCCGCCATGAAGGCAGCCGGATGGTGCGCTTTCATGTAGGCCGTGTGATAGGCGACCAGCGCATAAGCGGCGGCGTGCGACTTGTTGAAACCGTAGCCCGCGAACTTCTCCATCAGATCGAACAACTGGCTCGCGCGCGCCTGATCGAGCCCGTTCCGGACCGCACCATCGAGGAAGATATCGCGCTGCTGCGCCATCTCCTCGGGCTTCTTCTTGCCCATCGCCCGGCGCAGCAGGTCGGCGCCGCCGAGGGTATAGCCGCCGATCACCTGGGCGATCTGCATCACCTGCTCCTGGTAGACCATGACGCCGTAGGTTTGCCCCAGGATCGTCTCCAGGCGCGGATCGAGGTATTCGACCCTCTGCCGCCCGTGTTTTCGCTCGACGAAATCCGGTATGAGATCCATCGGTCCCGGACGGTAGAGCGCGACCAGGGCGATGATGTCTTCGAAGCGGTCGGGCCGCGCGCGCTTGATGAGATCGCGCATGCCGCGCGATTCCAGCTGGAACACCGCTGTGGTGTTGCCGCTGGAGAGGAGTCGATAGACTGCCGCATCGTTGAGCGAGACGGCTGCAAGGTCGAAGCTGGCGTCTTCCGGGGCGCCGATTCCAGCGGCGGCGAGAGCGCGCACGTTCTTTACCGCCCAGTCCAGGATGGTGAGCGTGGTGAGCCCCAGGAAGTCGAACTTCACCAGACCGATCTTCTCGACGTCGTCCTTGTCGAGCTGCGAGACAAGCGCCTCCGAGCCTTGCGCCGCGGTGTAGACGGGGCAGAAATCGGTAAGCTTGCCGGGCGCGATCAGCACACCGCCCGCGTGCATGCCGACGTTACGCGTGAGGCCCTCGAGCGTTCCCGCGAGCTCCAGCAGGTCGGCGACCTCCTCTTCGCTGCGCTCGCGCTGCGCCAGTTGCGGTTCCATTTCGCGCGCCATCGCGAGCGTGATGTTCTTGCCGGGCTGAAACGGGATGAGCTTGGCAAGCTGATCGCAGAAGTTGTAGCCCAGATCGAGCACGCGGCCGACGTCGCGCACGACCGCGCGCGCCGCCATCGTGCCGAAAGTCGCGATCTGCGATACGCTGTCGGCGCCGTATTTCTGCCGCACGTAGTCGATGACGCGGTCGCGCCCTTCCTGGCAGAAGTCGATGTCGAAATCCGGCATCGATACGCGTTCTGGATTCAGGAAGCGCTCGAACAGCAGGTCGTAGCGCAGCGGATCGAGGTCGGTGATGCCGAGGCTGTAGGCAACGAGTGACCCTGCGCCCGAACCGCGCCCGGGGCCGACCGGAATGCCGTTGGATTTGGCCCAGTTGATGAAGTCGGCGACGATCAGGAAGTAGCCCGGGAAACCCATTTTGATGATCATCGCGAGCTCGAACTCGAGGCGCTCGCGATAGCGCGCGCGCGCTCGCTCGTGCTCAACCGGATCGGGATAGAGCTCGCGCATGCGCGCGCCAAACCCGTCGAGTGCGCGTTGACGCAGGAAGGCTTCGAGGCTCACGCCCTGCGGGGTCGGAAACTGCGGCAAGCAGCTCTTGCCCAGCTCGATCGCGAGGTTGCAGCGCTTGGCGATCTCGACGCTGTTGGCCAGGGTCTCGGGCGCATCGGCGAAAAGATCCGCCATCTCGGCCTGGGTCTTGAAGTACTGCTGCGGCGTGAACGCCTTCGGCCGGCGCGAATCGCCCAGCACGTAGCCCTGAGCGATGCATACCCGCGCCTCGTGAGCGCGGAAATCGTCCGGGCGCATGAACTGCACCGGGTGAGTTGCGACCGCGGGCAAACCTTCCTTGGCCGCGAAACGCAGCGTGCGCCGCGCCAGCGCATCGATGCGCGCATCGCCGGTGCGCTGCACCTCCAGGTAGAACCGATCCGGAAAAGCGCTGCGCCAGTTGCGTGCATGGCGCCGCGCGTGTTCCTCGTTCTCGTTCAGCAGCGCGCGCCCGACATCGCCGAACGGCCCTCCCGAGAGGCAGATGAGTCCCTCGCTCGCGCCGCTCACGAGCCACGTCGGATCGATCTCGGCGCGCCCGCGACTCTGGTTGCAGCGATAGGCGCGTGACAACAACTCGGACAGGCGCAGGTAGCCCGCACGCGACTGGCACAACAGCAACAACCGCGACGGCTTCTCACGGTCCTGCGCATTGGAAATCCAGACGTCGCAGCCCACAATGGGCTTGACCCCGACCGCACGCGCCGCGCCGTAGAATTTGATCATGCCGAAGACGTTGGCGAGGTCGGTGAGACCGAGCGCGGGCATGCCGTCGGCAGCGGCCTTTTCCGCGGCCTCCCCCACTCGCACGATGCCGTCGACGACGGAGAACTCGCTGTGCATGCGCAGGTGAACGAAACGCGGATCGGCCATGGCTGCTATTCTACTTCCCGGAGGAGGAGGACAAGATGCGAATTCGCTTGCTTACCTTGGGTGCCGTAGCCATTGCCGGCTGCTCGACGCCGTATGCCACCGACCCAGCCGAGCACTATCCCAATCGCCCCATGCGCATGATCGTCGGCTTCCCGCCGGGCGGTGGCACCGACATCATGGCCCGTATCATCGCGCCGAAGCTGACCGAAGCGTGGCACGAGCAGATCGTGATCGACAATCGCATCGGCGCCACTGGCACGATCGGCGCCACCCTGGTTGCACGCGCCAATCCCGACGGCTACACGCTGCTCATGGGGCATCTGAGTTCGAACGCGATCGCGCCGAGCCTGTTCAAGGTGCCGTACGATCCGGTCAAGGACTTTGCCCCGATCTCGTTGGTGGGCTCGGTGCCGCACGTCCTGGTGGTGCACCCGGGCCTCAAGGCCTACTCGGTGAAGGACGTGATCGCACTTGCCAAGGCGAAACCGGGCGAGCTCAAATTCCCGTCTGCCGGCAACGGCACGCCGCCGCACCTTGCAGGCGAGCTGTTCAAGCTCATGACCGGAGTCGACATGCAGCACGTCCCTTACAAAGGGTCGGGACAATCGGTCGCGGACCTCGTTGCCGGCCACGTGCCGCTGTCGTTCGACAGTACGCCGACGATTCTGCCGTATGTGAGAGCCGGGCGGCTGCGCGCCCTCGCGGTAACCAGCTTGAAGCGCAGCCCCGTCCTTCCGGACCTGCCCACCCTCGATGAATCCGGCCTGAAGGGCTATCAGGTGGGGAGCTGGTATGGCATGTTCGCGCCAGCGGGCACGCCGCCCGAGATCGTACGCAAGATCCACGCCGCGGTCCAGGCGGCGCTCGGCTCACCCGACATGAAGGACAAGCTCGCGAAGCTCGGCACCGACGAGAGCAGGACCGAGACGCCGGCGGCTTTCCGCGCCATGCTCGTCACCGACATCGCCAAGTATGCGAAAGTCATCAGGGCTGCGCATCTGAAGGTCGATTGACTCGCTGCGGCAAACGGCACTGGCATCGGTGCCATGGCACGCGCACAGCCGCCGTCGCGGCGCGCACATGGCACGCGGCGATGAGCCCCCCTTTTGCTTTCGTTCGAATAAGGACGGGACCGCGTCGCTCGACGAGGCGAACGGCGCATCCGTGCACGACAAGTCAGCTCGGGCTGCCGCCCCGTGGACGCCAAGGCGCCGGTGCAGGCTGCCGATCCCACCGGGTCTGCCAATACGCTTTGCGCGCGAACCAGAGCTGCTCCCGGTAGTGCTCGTCCCAGTACGGGCCGAATGAAAATTCGGCAACCGGCAAACCGAGTCTCGGCCCCCCGGTAATGATCGTGACCGCCCCGCCCTCGAATGGAACCGTAAGATAACGTGTATACACCCACCCACGCTTGCGCCCGGCGATGACATCGCACCAGCGCCAAGTATCGACACAGCCGACGATCGTCACCGATGTCCCGCTCAACAACCACGTCACGGTCGGGAAGTGGCGATTTGGCGCCGAGCGCACGTTGACGGCGGTGGTCGTGGTGGCCGTATGGCTAGCGGCCGCGCCAGCCGTCTGGGCATGGGCAGGAGTCACGAGCAAGGCAGGGACCAGTGCAAGCAGGAAGCGCAACATCGATCGCATGAGTAATCCTGTAAAACGGAAGTCGGCGCATGACAACTCGCGCATGCGCGGCATTATCGCATCACGGTCTCGGATTGCACCTTGAGGTCGAGCACATACACGGTCGACGGGACACCTTTCGGCGCGGGGTCGCGCTCGAAACGTTTCAGCCGCAGGACACTGCGTTCACCCTCGGTGTGCGTGAAGCCAGCGATGTTCTCGTAAAGAAGCCGCCACGGCCCGCGCGTTTCGACCAGACCGTCCTTGTTGTAGTGGAGCTCGCGAACATACAGGCAAGCCTTGTCGCCCGTCCATGGATTCACACAGGAGCGCTTCTGCGCGGCCACTTCCAGAAACATAAGGGTGGCCGGTCCGTAACCGGCCTCGGGCGTCGCTTGTCCGACCAGCACGAGCGCTTCTTTTGCGGCGGACACCAAGCGCAGTCGCGGTTGCGCGGAGTGTTCCAACTCGAGTCGCCACGACCTCGCCAGCAGATTCGACATCGCGTCGTCGGCCGCCATCAAAGCCGGCTCGCACGCCCTCATGGTGGAGGCCAGGCCACCGATATCGATTCGGCTCCCATCGGCGATGCTATAGCTGCCGATCAACTGATTGCAACCAGCCCCGACGCTGATCCTGGAAGCGGAGAACTCGAACACGAACCCGCGACCCCCATCCGGAAAGAGGCGGGCGATGGGGCGATTGCGGGCGTCGGTGGCGGACTCCAACGCCCACTGATAGCGCGCCAGCGTTGCCGGCCAGGAGCGGCGTGGGGCGGCATCATCTGCGCTGTCACCGAGGCGATTCGACCCAGCAGAATGCCTCGACTCCGAAGTACATGCCGCCGCCAATATCAGCGCGAGGAGAAGGGCAACGAAATAAATGCTTGCCTCCGGCAATCGGCTTACTTGATCCCAGGCAAAACCACCTCGAACCAGATGGTCTCGACCACCGGCCGCTGCAGCTTGCCGGGATTCGCGGCGTACCATTTGTCGAGCCTGTCGCTCACGCTGTCGAGCGTCTGGCCTCGTAACCCTTTAACGAGCCTCGGCATCAAGCTCTGGGCATCGGGCGGAGGCTTCTTGCCCTCGTAAGCGGTCTCCACCTGGATGGTATTGGCGATACCGATCAGAAAGGCCTTCTTCACGTCAGGCGACGACCTGACCCAGTGCTCACCGGTGATCAACGGAACATCCGCGGCATGCGCCTGACCCCACACCCACGCGAGGGACATGCTCGCCGCCAGGACGACCGCGCGAAACCGTAATCTCATCGTCATTGCGTACTCCGTTTCCTTATTACTGCGCTTCATCCCCAACAAAATCCGAACCCCACGTTCAGGCCGGCATGATCCGCTAATCGACGCGATCAAGCAACCGAATAAATCCAGATTCAATGACGTTCTCGTAACCCACGCGAGTACAAAATCACCACGCACGCGCGGGGATCGGTGGCCTCAAGCGCGGCGCTTGCGCTCGGGAGCGAGCCCTGATGCCAGGCAAAACGAGTGCGGCGATCAGGACCGACCGCTTCGCAACTCGCCGGTTCGCGACAGCAGCACGGCAACGGGCCGCGTTCCCGCGAACCTGGAAAAAACGATCACTATGATCGCGGTGATCGGCACGGCGACGAAAGCGCCGGGAACGCCCCACAAGCCGACCCAGACGGTCAGGCTCACCAGGATGACGAACGGACTGAGGTTGAGCGACCTCGCGAGCAGATAGGGATCGAGAAAATTGCCGACGACAAAGTGGATGAGCGCGAGCGGCAACAGAATCGCCAGAACCTCGCTCGTAACACCGAACTGGACAACCGCCATCAGCACCGGGAAGAACACGCCGACGATCGACCCGAAATAGGGCACGTAGTTGAGCAGCGCGATCAGCACGGCCCAGAACGCCGCCAGTTCGAGCCCGATCGAGACCATGACGAGCCAACTGAGCGCGCCGAGCAGGATGCCGAGCAGGGTCTTGACCGCGAGATACGAGCCGATTTGCGCGTTGATGTCGGCCGTGATTCCGAGAATTCGCGCGACAGCGCGAGGATCGCCCGACAGACACGCGACCTTGGCGGCGAACAGAGCGCGTTCGACCAGCAGAAATCCCGCATAGAGGACCACGACGATCGCTGTCCACGCGAGCGACGATACCGAAGCAAAGGTCGCCGCGACGAACCCCTGCAGATCGATCCGTGCGAGCACCTGCTGGCGCAACGTGGTCCAGGTCGGTTCGTCTTCGATACGAAAGAATGCCGCCGTGCGCTGAATCGCGACCAGCAGCGATTCCTGGTAGCGCGGTGCGAGTGCCGCGACCGTACCGGTGCTGTCGATGACCAGAACGACGGCTGCCGCCAGACCGAGCGCGATGATCAGCATCGATACGCCGTAGCGCGCCGGCGGCGGTGCCCGACCAAGCAGCGGCACCCT
>WYBJ01000253.1 GCA_011525945.1 Burkholderiaceae bacterium
ATGGCGCATCGCGACTTGCGCCCTGGAACCTCGCGTGGCGCCTCTTCCCTCACCCCCAACCCCTCTCCCGGTGGGAGAGGGGAGCGTTGTGTGCCCGCGCGGCGGGCAGGTTCCTGGGTAGGGATCAAGGGTGAGGGAAAGATCTTCACGCTCGTAGATGTGCTGAAGTTTGTCGCTAGTCAAGAGGTGCCGGAGAGAGTCCGCGCTTGCGATCTTTCTCCTGCGAGGACGCCATGGTCGAACATCCTCACTTCATCCAATCGCCGGCCGGCCTGCGCCGGCTGCTCGAACAGACGCGCACGATCGCCGTGCTCGGCATCAAGACCGAGGCGGAAGCGGCGCAGGCTGCGTACTACGTGCCGCGATACCTGCAATCGGCCGGTTACGAAGTGATTCCGGTGCCGGTCTACTATCCGGATGCGGTCGAGATCCTCGGTTGCACGGTCTATCGCAGGCTCGCCGACATTCCGCGCTCGGTCGATCTGGTGAATGTTTTTCGCCGCCCCGCGGATATCCCGCCGCACGTCCCCGACATCCTGGCAAGCAAGCCGCGCGCGGTATGGTTTCAGCTCGGGATCCGTAACGACGCCGCCGCATTGACGCTGGCCGAGGCGGGTATCGACGTGGTTCAGGATCGGTGCATCATGGTGGACCACCGCGGGCTGCTCGGGGATCGTCGCTAGCCGGTGTCGTCCATGAGTTTGCGCGCGAACGCGTCGACGCTGCACGCAGGCATGAGCAACCAATGGTAAAGTTCGACGCAAGCATCGAACGCATTACGCGTTCGGACAAGGAGGGTTACGTGATTCGCACATGGCAGATCTGCGCGGTTCTTGCCGCGGCGTCGTGCGCGGCCGGGGTGGCAGCGCAGGAGTTCCCTGCGCGCCCGATCCGCATCGTCGTGCAGTTCACTCCGGGAACGTCGACCGACATCATGGCTCGCCTGATCGCGCAGAAGATGACTTCGCACTGGGGGCAGCAGGTGATCGTCGACAACCGTCCGGGCGCGGGTGGGGTGATCGGGACGGCGCTGGCAAAGAATGCGTCTCCCGATGGTTATACGCTCGTCATGGCGGTGTCGAGCGCATTCGGCATCAACCCTTCGCTGTATGCCAAACTACCCTACGACGCGATCAAGGATTTCGCCCCGATCTCCAATCTCGGACTCACGCCGCAGACGCTGGTGACCGGGCCGTCGAGTGCCTTTCGCACCACCAAGGAACTGGTCGCAGCGGCAAAGGGCAAGCCGGGCGAGGTCAATTTCGCTTCGCTCGGTGCCGGCTCGACCAGTCACCTGACGATGGCCATGTTCAGCGCAACCGCCGGCATCAAGCTCAACCATGTTCCGTTCAAGGGTAGCGGCGAGGCGCATGCGCAAGTCATGGCCGGGCGGATCCCGGTGATGTTCGACGCGATCCCGGCGACGCGCCCGCACATCCTCTCCGGCAAGTTGCGCGGTCTTGGCATCGCAACCACGAAGCGCTCGCCCTTTCTGCCCGATCTGCCGACGATCGCGGAAGCGGGCTACCCGGGGTTCGAGGCGGTCGGTTGGATCGGAATTGCCGCCCCGGCGAAAACCCCGACCGCGATCCTGGACAAGCTCAACGCCGAGATGGTGCGGATTCTGAACGAGCCCGACGTGAAGGAGCGTCTCGCCGCGCTCGCGTTCACGCCTGTGCCCGGATCGCGGGCCGAATTCGCCGCCTTCATCGAGTCGGAGATCGCGAAGTGGGGCAAGGCGGTGGCGGCTTCCGGCGCGCGCGTCGACTAGCCGCTCGTAACGAAGAGGTTTCTCGTTCGAGTGTGTATTATCGGAGCGCGGTCATTCGTCGATCGCGCGCGCTGAGCGCATGACCATGGCAGCACGCCGGGCATTCTTCCGCGCAGCGGAGGAATGCTCGATTTCTCGTTATCATTAGCGATCGGCAACCGCAGGGATCCGCAATGATCGTCCGGCAGATCTGGACCGCGAATTCATATCGCAACTTCAACTACCTCGTCGCCTGCCCCGACACGGGCGAGGCGCTCGCGATCGATCCGCTCGATCACGAGAAATGCCTGCGCGCGGCGAAGACCGAAGGCTGGACCATCACGCAGATCGTCAACACGCACGAGCACCGCGATCACACGGGCGGGAACGAGGCGCTGGTGCGGGCGACCGGCGCCAAGATCCTCGCTCATCGCAACGCCAAGGATCGGATCGCAGGCATGACGCGGGGTCTTGCCGCAGGCGACGTGATCAAGGTGGGCCGCAGCGTGGAGCTGGAGGCGCTCGATACTCCGGGGCATACCATGTCGCACGTGTGCCTGCTGTCGCACGCTGATCAGCCGGCGCTTTTTTGCGGCGACACCTTGTTCAATGCCGGCGCCGGCAACTGCCACAATGGCGGTCATCCCGAGGAGCTTTACGCCACCTTCGCCAACCAGTTGGCGAAGCTGCCGCAGAAAACGCTCGTCTACCCGGGGCACGATTACATCGAGAACAATCTGAAGTTCACGCTCGACCGGGAGCCGGACAACGCACACGCGAAAGCGATGCTCGGGCGCGTCGCCGGGCAGGATCCGAATCACCCCTGCGTCACCACGCTGGATGTCGAAGGGGACATCAATACCTTTTTCCGCCTGCGTAGTCCCAGCGTGATCGCGCGCCTGCGGGAAGTGTTTCCGGAACTGCCGGAGGCGCCGGACGCGCGCACCGTGTTCCTGAAGCTGCGCGAACTGCGCAACACATGGTGAGGACGCGAAGGATTGTCAGACGCGCCCCACCCGGGTGATCATCGCCGAGATCGTTCGGCGGCGCACGTGCTGTCACCCCCTCGGTGGTGCTGCGTGCTCACCCGCGACCGCCACCTGCGGCCGCCACGCCTGCTGTCACAGGCAAAGCAAAGGACGTACACGATGACCGGCGGTTTGCCCGTGTCGACAGTGTTGTCCGAACGAGCAAAGACGAGGTTCGATACGGCCGTTGCTAAGCCGTAACGCAAACCGCAGCAAATGGATCTGGACATGCCGATGAAGAGCAACGAAACCTACGACGATCATGTTGTGCGGATGTTCCTGGCCGCGTCCGCCATATGGGGCATCGTCGGCATGCTGGTGGGCATGTACCTCGCCGCCGAGCTCGTCTGGCCGTTCTGGAACTTCGATCTGCCGTTTCTCACCTTCAGCAGACTGCGTCCGGCGCATACCTTCGGCGTGATTTTCGCGTTCGGCGGCTCGGCGCTGATCGGCACCTGCTACTACACGGTGCAGCGCACCGCGCACAAGCGTCTGGCCTGGGGCGCCCTGGCAATGTTCACGTTCTGGGGTTGGCAACTGATCTGCGTGTTGTCGATGGTGTCGATGCCGCTGGGTTTCACGCAGGGCAAGGAGTACGCCGAGGCGGAATGGTGGATCGACATCATGATCGCCATCGTCTGGGTGAGCATCGGCGCGGTGTTCTTCGCCACTCTGGCGCGGCGGCGCATCCGCCACATCTACGTCTCGAACTGGTACTACGGCGCGTTCATCATTGCGGTCGGGCTGCTGCACATCGTCAACAATCTGGCCATCCCGGTATCGATGTCCAAGTCGTATTCGATCTACTCGGGCGCCGTCGATGCCATGGTGCAATGGTGGTACGGACACAACGCGGTGGCGTTCTTCCTCACCGCAGGCTTCCTCGGCATGATGTATTACTTCGTACCGCGACAGGCGCAGCAGCCGCTGTGGAGCTATCGTTTCTCGATCGTCAACTTCTGGGCGCTGATCTCGGTCTACATGTGGGCGGGATCGCACCATCTGATCTACACGGCCTTGCCCGACTGGGTGCAATCGGTCGGCATGGCGTTCTCGCTGGTCCTGCTGATGCCCAGCATGGGTTCGGCCGCGAATGGCTTGCTGACTTTCAACGGTTCATGGCACCGCTTGAGGGAGGATCCGGCTGCCAAGTTCATGGTGCTGGCGCTGGTCTTCTACGCCGCGTCCACGTTCGAAGGCTCGATGATGGCGATCAAGACCGTCAACTCGCTGTCACACTACACCGAATGGACGATCGCGCACGTGCACTCGGGCTCGCTCGGCTGGGTTGCAATGATCACGATCGGATCGCTGTACGCGATGGCGCCGCGCGCGCTCGGCCGCCCGGCCATGCATTCTCGCAAGGGCATGGAACTGCACTTCTGGCTGCACCTGAGCGGCGCGCTGCTCTACGTGATCGCGATGTGGATCGCCGGCGTGACCCAGGGCATGATGTGGCGTGCGACGAACGCCGACGGGGGACTGGCCTATTCCTTCATCGACAGCCTGATCGCAATCAAGCCGCTGTATGGCTTGCGTTGGTTCGGTGGCGTGCTAATCTGGCTGGGCATGTGGGTCATGGCGTGGAACCTGTGGTACACCGCGGCCGACGCGCGCAAGCGGATCATTACGCCGATCCCGGTGCCGATTCCCGAACCGATCGCCGAGCAACAGCCGCCGCCGCTGCCGGCTGTAGCCTGAGGAGGCGGCACCATGGCTTATCGGCACTTCGAATTCATCGAGAAGCACGTTTGGACGCTGGGCATCGCCACGGCGATCATGGTGTCGCTCGGCGGCCTGGCAGAGATCACGCCGCTGTACATGGAAGCCAACAAGGTCCAGCCGGCGGACGGTCTAAAGCCGTACTCGCCTTTGCGACTGGCAGGGCGCGACATCTATGTGCGCGAAGGCTGTTACCTGTGCCACTCGCAGATGATTCGCGCATTGCGCTTCGAGACTCAGCGCTACGGCCCCTACTCGACGGCCTCCGAGTCGGTCTATGACCGTCCCTTTCAATGGGGCTCAAAGCGCACCGGTCCCGACCTGGCGCGCGTGGGCGGCAAGTACTCCGACGAATGGCAGCGTGTGCACCTGCTCAATCCGCGTGACGTGGTGCCGGCGTCGAACATGCCGGCTTACCCCTGGCTTGCCAAGGCAACGGTCAATGGCCAGGACATCCAGGAGCGAATGCGCGTGTTACGCACGCTCGGTCACCCCTACTCCGAGGCGGAGATCTCGCTGGCGCCGAAGGAGGTTGCCGGCAAGACCGAGCTGGACGCGCTAATCGCCTACCTCCAGGGGTTGGGGATCGACAACGTGCCGCGGCAGGCCGGCGCTGCGGCATCGACCGCGGGGGAACGCAAACCATGAATCCCGTCTGGGGCTTGCTTGCCGGTATCTTCATCGTGCTGATGATGTTGGCCTTCATCGGTGTCTGGGTCTGGAGCTGGTTGCCTCGGCACAAGCGGGATTTCACCGCTATGGCGTGTTTGCCGCTGGAAGACGAAGACTGCGCGCGCGCGGGCGACGTTGTGCGGAGGGATGCTCGATGAGCGCGTTCTGGTCGTCATGGGTGATCGTGCTGATCGTGCTGAACCTTGGCATCTCGCTGCTGTTGTTCCTGTGGGCTCCGCGCGCGAAGGTTCCAACCCAGGCCGACGGCACCACTGGTCACGTCTGGGCCCACGGCGCGCTGCGTGAAGGCATGCACCGCTTGCCAAGATGGTGGATTGCGATTTCGGCGGCGAGTTTCGCGGCGGCATTCGGCTATCTCGCGCTGTATCCGGGTTTCGGCAACTCTTCGGGCCGCCTGGGGTGGACCGCGCACGGTGAGCTGGCCCGCGACACGGCTGCGAACGATCGCTTGCTGGATTCGCTGGCGCAACGCATTTCCCAGCAGCCGATCGAGACGCTGGCCCGGGACCCTCAGGTGATCGCGATGGGCAAGGTGCTCTTTGCCGACAACTGCGCGGGTTGCCACGGCAGCAACGCGCGCGGCAATCACCTGCTGGGTGCGCCCAGCCTTGCCGACGACGACTGGCTCTACGGCGGTGACGCCAAGACGATTCTTACGAGCATCCTGGACGGTCGCCAGGGCGCGATGCCGCCATGGATCGAGGTGCTGGGCGCGGCTGGTGTGCAAAACGTGGCCGCTTATGTGCGCAGTCTTTCCGGCTCGAAGCCGCACGATGCAACCAGTGCGCTGAGGGTGAGCGCAGGCAAGGCGCAGTTCGCGCCGTGTGCGGCGTGTCACGGGCCCGACGGCAAGGGCAACCCGGCGCTGGGCGCTCCCGATCTCACCGATTCGATCTGGATCTACGGCGGTAGCGCCGCCGCTGTGCAGGAGAGCATTCGCAACGGCCGCAACGGCAAGATGCCAGCATGGCGCGATCGCCTGGGCGAACGCGATGCACGTGTGTTGGCAGCCTATGTCTACTCGTTTTCACACGGCAACGCGCAGCCGTACGACTGAGCCGCGCGCTCGGCGCGAGCGGCGCGACGCGTGGTATCGCCAGCCGATCGTCTGGGTGGCTGCGGCGGTATTCGGCGTGTCGATCGCCGGCTGTGTCTGGCTGATCGTCATCGCCGAGCGTTACGTCGATCCACCACTGCCGACCGGTGGCGTGCAGATCCTGAAGATGCCATTGACGCGCCCGCCGTCGCGCGAAGGCGGGACGCAACCGTGAACGTCCCTGGCGCAGGGTGCTGGCATTGCGGCGATACCCTGCCGCCCGACCCGCCGCAGGCGCTCGTCGCCGGCGCGCCTCACCCGGTGTGTTGCCAGGGCTGCCGCGCGGCGGTCGAATGGATCGATCAGCTCGGCCTGTCGGACTACTACCGTCTGCGCAGCGCGACGCCGCCGCGTCTGGCGGACCCGGCTCGATCGCGGCGCAGTGCCGATGTCTGGCAGCGGCCGGATCTGGTTCGCCATGTCGTGCGCATCCTTGCCGACGGCCGGCGCGAGGCGCTGCTGTCGGTCGATGGCATCCGCTGTGCGGCCTGCGTGTGGTTGATCGAGCGCTCGCTCGCCGCCGTTGCGGGCGTGCAGCTCGTGCAGGTCAACGGCCTCGCGCAACGTGCGCGCATCGTCTGGGACGAGCAGCGCGCCAACCTGGCGACGATCCTGCACGCGCTCGCGCGGATCGGCTATGACGCGTTGCCGCTGGGCGCGGGGGCGCTCGACGATGCGCGCCGTCGCGAATCGAATGCCGCGATGAAGCGTTTGGCCGTGGCCGGATTCGGCGCCATGCAGGCGATGATGTATGCGAGCGCCTTGTACCTGGGCGCGATCGAAACCATGGATCCGGCCGCGCGTGAACTGATGCGCTGGTTGGGCCTGCTGGTCGCGACGCCGGTGGTGTTCTATTCGGCACAGCCATTCTTCCAAGGCGCCTGGCGGGCGTTACGCGCGCGCACGCTCGGCGTCGATGTCCCGGTGGCCCTGGCCATTGCGCTCATTTTCGGCGCCAGCGTGGCGCAGGCGCTGCGCGGCGCGGGCGAGGTGTACTTCGATTCGGTGTCGATGTTCGTGTTCTTCCTGCTCGCCGGTCGCTACCTCACGATGCGCGCGCGCCACCGTGCCGGCGACCTGGCCGATGCCCTGGCTCGCCTGGCGCCGGCGTACGCCGAGCGCTACCTCGCCGACGGCTCGCTCGAGCGCGTCGGCGCCTCCGAACTGGCGCCCGGCGACCGCGTGCACGTAGCGCAAGGCATGCGCATTCCCGCCGACGGCGTGCTCGTCGGCGCGGCCTGCCGCGTCGACGAAGCGCTGCTGTCCGGCGAGTCGGCGCCGCTGCGCCGACGCTGCGGCGACGCGCTGGTCGGCGGCAGCATGGTGGTCGAAGGGCCGGCGATCCTGCGGGTCGAGCGCGTTGGCGCGGACACCGCGCTTGCCGGTATCGCGGCGCTGGTTGCGCGCGCCCAGAGCACGCGTCCGCGCCTGGCGCGGGCGGGCGAGCAGGCCGCCGCCGGCTTCGTCGCGCGCGTCCTCGCGCTCGCCGCGCTGTGCGCGATCGGCTGGAGCTTCGTCGATCCGGCGCGCGCCTTCGCGGCGACGCTGGCGGTGCTGGTGGTGTCATGCCCCTGCGCATTCGCGCTCGCGGTGCCGGCGGCGATCACGCGTGCGCTCGCGCTGCTGGCGTCGATGCGCGTCTTCGTGGTGCGCCCTGACGCCGTCGAGCAACTCGCGCGCGCGAGCCATGCCGTGTTCGACAAGACCGGCACCTTGACCGACACCCGGCTTGAGCTCATCGCCATCGACGCGGCCGGGGATCGCGACCAGGCACTGGCCCTGGCTGCGGCGCTCGCGCGCGGCAGCCGCCATCCGGTGGCCCAGGCGCTGGTACGCGCCGCCGCAGGTTTGGCCGTGCGGCACGCCGATTCGATCCGTAGCGTCGACGGCGGCGGCCTTGCGGGCGTCGTCGGCAAGCGCAGCTATCGTCTTGGTAGCCCGGCGTTCGTGCTGGCGGCGGGTCAAGCCGACGATGATGCGGTGATTCTTGCCGATGACAGCGGCGTCATCGCGATCTTCCGCCTCAGCGAAAGACTGCGAAGCGGCGCGAGCGAAGCCGTCGACGCGCTACGTGCCGGCGGCATCGAGGTCGAAATCGTCAGCGGCGATGCCGCCTCCAAAGTCGCCGCCGCAGCGCGCCGACTCGGCATCACGCAGTGGCGCGCGCGCCAGAGCGCGTCGGCGAAGCTCGAGCGCCTGCACGAGTTGCATGCCGGCGGTGCGCAGGTGCTGGTCGTCGGCGACGGCGTGAACGACGCGCCACTACTGGCTGGCGCCGATGTTTCGGTGGCGTTGGCGTCGGGGGCAGAGCTGGCACGGGCAAGCGGCGATGTGATTCTCGATGCTGACTGCCTCAATACGCTGCCCGAGGCACGCCTCATCGCGCGCCAGACCATGGCCGTGTTGCGGCAGAATCAGCGCTGGGCGCTGACCTACAACCTGACCGTGGTGCCGTTCGCTGCCCTCGGCCTGGTGCCGCCGTGGCTGGCCGCGCTGGGGATGTCGGTCAGCTCGCTTGCCGTCGTGCTCAACGCGCTGCGCATCGGGCGGCGCACGGCACCGCAACCGGCCGGCGTGCTCACCGCAGCAGAACCGGGCCAAGTCGCGTGAATAGCCTCGTCGTGCTGATCCCGCTTTCGATCGTGGTCTTGATCGGGGCCGGCATCGCTTTCTTCTGGGCGGTCGAAAACGAACAGTTCGAAGACATGGACACGCCGCGGCTGTTGCCGCTGACCGACGATCCGCCGCCGAACGAGAACGAGCAGCCGTGAACGGCGCCCTCACGCTCGGCGCCGCGCTGTTGCTCGGCCTGGCCGCCAGCGGTCACTGTCTGGTGATGTGTGGTGGCATCTCCGCGGCCCTCGGCATCGCCACGGCCAACAACGCCAACGGCCACCCGCAAGCGCGCTTGCTGGTCGGTTACCAGCTCGGCCGGATCGCGTCGTACACGCTGGCCGGACTGCTGCTCGGGGGCATCTTCGCCGCCCTGATCGGCCTGCTGGACACCGACAACCTGCGTCGGGTGCTGCGAGTTCTCGCAGCGATGGCGATGCTACTGGGAGCCTTGGTGGCGTTCGGGTGCGTGCGCGAATTCGGATCGGGCATCGGCCGGCAGCTGTGGCTTCGAATTGCACCGCTCGGCCGGCGCCTGCTGCCGGTGACGACATTCCCGCGCTCGTTTGCTTTTGGCATGGTCTGGGGTTTCATGCCATGCGGATTCGTCTACACGGTGTTATTGATCGCCACGGTGCAGCTCGATGCCGCGCGCAGTGCGCTGACGATGACCATGTTCGGACTCGGCACGCTACCGGCCATGTTCGTCGCCGCGTTCGGCGCGCGGCGGTTTGCCGGTTTCAGTATCCGGCCCGCAGCGCGGCGGTTCGCTGGCGCGGCACTGCTCCTCAGTGCCGCCCTGACGCTGATTTCTCCGTGGTTGCCCGAGTCCGCCTGGCTGCATGCCTGGCTGCCGTTCGTGTGCACGACGCGCTGAGAAGGTGCAGCCGAGATCATCGACGTTGACTTGCGTCGCCGGCGTTGGCATGCGAGCGCCCGGTCGGCAACACCGTCTCCGCCGAACGCTGCCGCTCAGGCGCGTCCGAACTATCGGCGTTACATGTTCTCGGCCAGCCAGTCGCCGATGTAGTCCACGCCGCGCTGGCGATCGTCGACCTGTACGTGCTCGGCAGCGCCCTCGTCGCGCGTGAAGATCTTGAGCGTCTTGCGCGCTGTGCCGAGCGCAGCGTGCAGCTTGTGCGCAGAATCGACCCGCACCACGCGATCCTCCTCGCCGTGCAGGGTGAGGAATGGGCACGAGACCCGTTGGGCGATTCCTTCGAGCGAGAACTTGGCCGCGATTTCGAGCGCCTCCTGCTCAGACTTGGCGCCGACGACCCACTGGAACTGGAACGGCGTGGAAAAGCTGCCCTTGGGATCGGCGCGGTTGTCGCGATAAATCTGTGCTACCCATGCCGCGATGTCCCAGTGCATTGCGCCGAATGCCACCCCGGCCGCGTAGCGCTGCTCGAACGCGCAAATGCGCGGCACCTGGTAGCCGCCGAAGCTGTAGCCCATCACCGCGACCCGCCGCGGATCGACTTCGGGTCGCCGGCATATGTATTCGTAGGCCGCAGTTCCCGCGACCTCGTAGTCGTAGCGGCTGTGAATGCCGCGGGCGCGCAAGGATTCGCCTTGCCCCGGACCGTCGATGGACAGCACGTTCATGCCGCGCGCGCTCAATTCCAGGCCGCAGAAGAGAATGCTCATCTCCTTGCAGTTGTCCATGCCGTCGAACACGACCACGGTCGGGGCTGGCGTCGAGGCGCCTTGCGCCTTGAGGAAGTACGCGGGCAGGGTCTTGCCTTCGTACGGCACTTCGACGAACTCGATTGCGGGATAGCGCCGGCGCAGCCCCTCCTGGCAGCAGCGTAACGACTTCATGTAGTGGCGCCGCTTCTCCTCGCCCGGGGCGATGAAGCGCTCGCCGGTGTAGTGGTAAAAGCCTGCCCGCAGAAAGAGGTTGCCCGCGGTATGGTCGCGGCCAGCGGCGGCGGCGGCATCGGCCTGCGCCTCGAGCTTGTGCGCCATCGCAGACCACGCCTCAAGCCAGGCGTCCGGATCGTCGCCACGTGCCGCGATGCGATCGGTGATGGCGTCGATCTCGCCGATCGAGACCGCACCATAAGGGGCAAGCCCCTTGCACACGAGCGTGGCGTTGGAGTACTTGAAGTTGTCGGGGAACGAGTCGATCCAGTGCGTCACTCGGGGCATGGCGTTTTCCTGCTGGTATCAGTTACGTTGATCGATGGTGGCGTGGCGTCACGAACCCGGATTCGTTCGTTGCTATCGCTGCGCCGCGTGCTGCCTCGGAGCCTCGGGCGAGACGAGCTTCGTGCGCACTTCGTCCAGTGTGAGCACCCAACCGAGCCGCCGTCGAATGTTGTCGAGCGCGAACTCGTGCAGATCGGGTCCGTACGCCGAGGCGACGCAGTCCGAGACGATCACCGCGCGCAAGCCGCGGTTGTACGCGCCGAACGTCGTCGCCAGGACGCACGTGTTGGTGTTGCAGCCGGCAATAAGCAAGGTGTCGCGGTGCATGAAACGCAACAGCAGGTCGAGCGGCGTGCCGTGAAAGCTATCGAAGGTGCGCTTGCTGTCCACCCGAATGTCTTCGGCGCGCGCATCGAGCGAAGGCATCAATTGCGCTTCGATCGAACCGGGACTCTTGTGGCGTGCGAAGTCGCTGTCGCGGTGCGGGGTAAACGATTCGCGCGCCGCAAGCATCGCGCGCTCGAACGGATGGTTCGCGAGTAGCGGGGCTTCGTACACGGTGCTGACGTGCACGACGGGAATATCGCTCGATCGGGCCAGCGCGATCAACCGATTGCTCGCTTCCACGACGCGATGGCAATCGGGTTCGGGAACCGGCAGCGATGCGATTGCAGGATCTAGATTGCCGCGCTGGCAGTCGATCGTGATCACGGCGGTGGAGCGGGCATCGAGACTGAGCGCGTCCTTCATGCGCTGTACGGTGCGAGTGCGATCGATGGACTGGGCCATTGCCACCTCCGGAGCCGAGCAGCATCGGAAATCGGTGGTCGCGTGTGCTGTCACCGCAGTGGTGTCGGGATCGCGACCGATACGCGATGATAAGGCAAACGGCACGCGCCGGAGGCTATACTGTTCGTGCCGAGCGCTGCATCGCATCGACCGCGCTCGTTTTCCGACAGGAGGAGAGAATGAGCGTTCTGAGCGGGCGAACGATGACGTGGCTGCTTGCCGGCGTTGCATGCGCATGGACGCCAGTGCTCGCGCAGGAGTATCCGACGCGCCCCATCCGGGTGATCGTGCCGTTTTCTCCGGGCGGGGCGACCGATGCGGTGTTGCGGATGGTGGCGCCCGGGATGAGCCATCTGCTCGGGCAATCGGTCGTGGTCGAGAACCGCCCGGGCGGTGCGGCGACTATCGGTATGAATGCGGTGGCGAAGTCGGAACCGGACGGCTACACGGTGGGTGTGGCGAACACCTCGTTCGCGACCAATCCGCTGCTGTTCACGAAGAAGATGCCGTACGACACCGACAAGGACTTGCAGCCGGTGAGCCTGGTCGCCGTCGTGCCGTTCGTTATGTCGATCCATCCGTCGGTACCGGCGCGCAGCGTGAAGGAGCTGATCACGCTCGCGCGTGCGAAGCCCGGCGCGCTCAACTACTCTTCGTCGGGCAATGGCAGCGCTTCGCAGCTCGCCACCGAGCTTTTCAAGTACCTCACCAAGACCGATATGGTGCACGTGCCCTTCACTGGCGGTGGCGCTGCCCTCACGGCAGTGCTGAGCGGGGAGTGCTCGCTTTTCTTCAGCAGCATCCCTCCGGCCATGGGGCATTACAAGTCCGGGCGCGTCATTCCCATCGGCATCACCAGCGCTACGCGCGATCCTTCGTTGCCCGACGTTCCGGCGATCGCCGAGACGGTGCCCGGATACGAATCGATCGAATGGCAAGGATTGGTGGTGCGTGCGGGAACGCCGCCTCAGGTTGTCGCCAAACTGCAGCAGGCGGTAGCGAAGACGATGTCCGATCCCGCACTTAAGCAGCGCTTCGCCGCGCTGGGCGCTTGGCCCAAGGGCAGCACGACGGCAGAGTTTGCGGCGCACATCCAGGCCGAGCGCCGCAAATGGGCGCCGGTCATCAAAGCGGCGAACATCCGCTTCAACTGAGAGCCCGAGAAAAAATGCAATGACTGTGTCAACGATATTGCTTGTCAGACGTCGAATGTTGAGTGGTGATCGAATCGAGCGAGCTGACGATGAGTGAAAGCGGGAGATTGTTTGAGGATGTG
>WYBJ01000035.1 GCA_011525945.1 Burkholderiaceae bacterium
CTTGTGCAGGAAGATGGCGTACTGCATCGTGCCCCTGGGCACGATGTCGTACTGCATCTCGTCCTTGGACGAAATCATCGCCTTGACGTCCGCCACGGCGAGCTTGGACTTGGTGAAGTCGACGTAGATCTGCGCCGCGCGGCCGAGGTCGGCGTTGATGAACTCCATTGCCTCGGTAAAAGCGTCCACGACCACCTTGTAGAGCTTGGGGTTCGCGTTCTTCCACTTGGTCGTGCCGTACAGCGACACGATGCTGTGCGGCCCGCCGAGGAAGTCGAAGGAGTTCATCACCAGCCTGACCTTTCCGGTCTTCAACTCCTCGTACGAGTAGGGCAGAGTCGCGAAGTGCGATTTCACCGTCTGTCCGCTGCTCAGCATCGCCGCAACCGCCGTCGGATGCGTCATGTTGACGAGCAGCGACTCGATCTTGCTCTCAGACCCCGGGCCCCAGTACTTGACCGCCGCCATGCGCAGCGTCACCGCCTGGATCGACACGACGGACGGCGTGGCGATCTTGTGGTTGCTGACCTTCAGGTAGTCGTTGAAAGTCTTGACTTCCGGATCATTGGTAAGCAGCTTCAACGGCATCTTGGCGATGTCCACCGCCGCGCGCACCTCGTCGGGCGTGCCGGTGGTCTTGTCCCAGATGGTGAGCAGTCCGCCGACGCCGCCGCACGCGAATTCGACGTTCCCCGAGAGCAGCGCCCGGTTCACCGCCGCGGCGCCGGAGAGCTTGATCATCTTGCCCGTGACGTCCTTCAACCCGGCCTTCACGGCGTGCTTCTCCACCATCTTCTGATCGATCACGACCTGCAGGGGCAGGTACAGCAGGCCGAATTGCTGGGCGAAACGCACCTCGGTCTGCGCCGCGGCAGGGCTTGCGCCAGTGAGTCCTGCAACTGCCAATGCCGCACACGCCGCGAGTGCACGGCGCCGCGCAAACCGCCTGACTTCGTGGTCCATGGGATCCTCCTCCTCGCTTCGTGGGGTAAAACGCCAGCCGAACGCGCGCAACCTTATCACGCCATCGCGGCGTCGTGTCTGGCTAAGTCGCGTACGTGTCTACCGGCGGAGCGACCGGGCACTCGGAGCCCGGAACCGGCCCGATGATGGCGATGCGTGCGGGATCGATCCGTGACGATTCGGCGCGCACCGACCCTCGTCGCGCCGGACTGCGAACGCGCGATGCTGCGCGAAGCCACGCGACCCTTGGTCCATTGGGCGCCCGGCAAACCGCTTCGATATCGCGACGATGCCGGGTGGATTACACTGCTCGCCGATCCGTCATCCGCAGGAGTGAAATCGTGGCCGAACCCGTTACGCTGCCCAATCCCGTCAAGGAATGCTTCAAGTCCGACCGCGCCGCGCTCGGCATGCTCGCTCGCCTGGGCCGTTCGGGCGACATCGCACGCCTGGCAAAGACGACCGGCCACGATTTCGTCATGATCGACATGCAGCATGCGATCTTCAGCCTCGAGACCGTGGCGCACATCGCCTCCACCGCGCTCGGCTGCGGCATCGCCGCGCTGGCGCGCGTGCGCAGTTGCGACGATCCGGACACCGCCGTGCTGCTCGACAACGGCATCATGGGCATCGTTTTTCCCGATGTGAATAGCGCCGCCGAGGCAAAGCGTGCGGTCGATCGGTCGAAATATCCGCCGCTGGGACGGCGCTCGGTCGCGGGCGCCGTGCCGATGTTCGATTTCCGTGCGCTCCCCGCGGCCGAAGCCGTGCGCGCGCTCAACGACAACACGCTGGTCGCGTGCATGATCGAGACGCCGGAGGGACTCGCCAACGTGGACGAGATCGCGGCGGTGCCAGGGGTGGATGTCATTCACGTCGGCTCGAGCGATCTGCTGACGGCGATGGGAACGCCGGGCGCATACGGCACGCCGGAGCACCTGGGCGCGCTCGACAGGGTAATGGCCGCAGCGAAGAAGCACGGCAAGATCGCCGGTGTGGGCGGCGATCGCAACATCGCGCGGCAAGTCGACTTCATCCGCAAGGGCGCGCGCTTCCTCACCACCAACAGCGACATCGCGTTCATACTGGCCGAAGGCGCGCGCGTCACCGGTGAACTGCGCAAGGCGTTGCAGGCCCCCTAGCCAACGACCGGCGCGATCCGTCGGCGCCCTCGGCAGCACAGCGTATGCACAGCGTAAGCGCGCCGCGTCACCCTACGCGCGGCGATCCGCCAGAATCCCCCGCGACGGCGCGCACCGCGCCCGAGATCAGCTGGCGCCCGCGAGTGCCCGATCGCGCCGCCGCGCCCAGAGCGCCAGGAGCAGTGGGTAGAACAACGACACGAGAGCGAAAATGAGGATCGCGGCGCTCACCGGCCGGGTGAAGAAGATGTCGACGCTCCCCAGCGACATCTGCATCGACTGGCGCAATGCCTTCTCCAGCATCGGCCCCAGCACCAGGGCCAATACCAGCGGCGCCGCCGGATAAGCATACATGCGCATGACGAAGCCGATGCCGCCGAACAGAATCGCCACGCCGACGTTGAAGACACTGTTCTCGACGCTATAGACGCCGAACAGCGCGATGCCGAGGATGATCGGAATCAGCACGCTGTACGGGATGCGCAGGACGCTGGCAAACGCCGGCGCAAGCGGCAGGTTGAGAATCAGCAGCATGACGTTGCCGACATACATGCTCGCGACCAGGCCCCAGAACACCTCCGGATGCGTGCTCATCAAGAGCGGCCCCGGCTGCAGCCCGTAGAGTGTGAGCGCACCGAGCATCACGGCCGTGGTCCCCGAGCCCGGAATGCCGAGCGCCATCAGCGGCACCAGAGCGCCGGTGGATGCGGCATTGTTGGCCGATTCGGGTGCGGCCACACCTTCGATCACACCGGTGCCGAACTTGTCCGCGCGCTTCGATACGCGCCGCTCGGTTGCGTACGCAAGAAATGAAGCAATGGTTGCACCGGCGCCCGGCAGCGTGCCGACGAAAAAGCCGATCACCGTACCGCGCGCGATGGCGCCCCACGAGTCCTTCCAATCCTGCCGGGTCGGGAGCAATCCGCTCAGCTTGGCCTTGATCGGGTCGGTATACACCGGCTGGTAGATATTGAAGAGGATCTCGCCGATCGCGAACAGCCCCACCGCCACCGGAAGAAAATCGAGACGATCGTACAGTTCCACCTGATCGAAGGTGTAGCGCGGCTCGCCGATCATGACATCGATGCCGATCGTGCCGAGCAGGAGCCCCGCCAGCGCCATCACCAGACCCTTCAGCATCGAACCGCTCGTGAGGCTCGCCAGGGTCGTGAGCCCCAGCACCATGAGCGCGAAATACTCGGGCGGACCGAAGGTAACAGCCCATTCGGCCAATGGCGGCGCGGCGAGCATGAGCAGCACGACGCTCAGGGTGCCGGCGATGAACGAACCGAGTGCGGCCATCCCCAGCGCAGCGCCCGCCCTGCCCTTCAGCGCCATCTGATAGCCGTCCAGCGTGGTCATCACCGAGGACGATTCGCCCGGTGTATTGATCAGCACCGAGGTGATGGTGCCGCCGTACATGGCGCCATAGTAGATGCCGGCGAGCATGATCATCGCCGTGACCGGCGACATGCCGAATGTCACCGGCAGCAGTACCGCCACCCCGGCGGACGGGCCGATGCCGGGCAGCGCACCGATGATCGTGCCGAGTAACACTCCCAGGAAGGCGAACAGCAGGTTGACCGGTTGGATCGCGAGCGAGAAGCCGAGCAGCAGGTCGTCGGGGTTCATGGCTGCTCAGAATCCCAGCGGCCCGGTAGGCACCGGCACGTCGAGGAAGCGAACGAAAACGAGGTAGACGAAAACGACTGTCCCGGCACTGGCGCATATTGCGACCAGGAGAGAATGGCGCTGCACGACCAAGGTGAGATAAAGCAGAAAGCCGGCGATCGCCAGCGCCAAACCAAGCGACGGCACGACGAAGATCATGGCGGTCAGACCGATCAGCGTGAATACCACGCGCGCCACCCCCCGCGGCTCCAGCGCGGGCGGCTCGGTTTCGGCGGATCGCTCGGTGCGGCGCATCAGCAGCAATCCGTGCGCGGCGATCGCAAGCGACACGCACAAACCGAGCGTGCTCAACCACACCGGCGCGAACCCCGGGCCGGGCGCAAACTCGGTACCGTACTGGAAAGTCAAACCCTCCCACAACGCGGCGCCGAAGAATACGGCCAATATCACTCCGCCATAGAAATCGGCGCGCGTCATGAACACCTCCTCCGCGGCTACTCGTCTCGATTGCGCCAGTGGACGTTTACTTCTTCGTCTTCACGATCCCCAGTTCGGTCATGACTCCGGTATAGAAGGCAATCTGGTCCGTGAGGTATTTTTCGGCATCGGCGCCGACATGCAACAAAGGCCGCAGCCCATTGTCATCGAGATACTTCTTGAAGCCCGGCGACTGGTACAACTTGCGCATCGCGTCCTCCCAGAACGCCTGCTGCTCCTTGGTGATGCCGCCGGCAGCGACCACGCCCCGGAACTGATCCAGGGTAACGTTGATCCCCTGCTCCTTCGCCGTCGGCACGTCCTTCCACTGGTCGAGCCGCTCGGACGAGAACATGGCGAGCGGCCGCAGGCGCCCCGCCTTGACCAGTTGGGTCGCTTCGCTCGGATTCGGACTGGCGAAATCGACGCTCCCGCCCAGAAGGGCGGCGTTCACCTCGCCCCCGCTCTGAAACACGATGTAGTTGAGTTGCGCGCCGGTCGCCTTTTCGAGCTGATGCTCGATGATGGAATCCGAGCTTCCCACGCTGCTGCCGCCCACGCGAACGGAATTGGGCTTCTTCTTCGCCGCCTCGATCAGATCCTTGAGCGACTTGTAGGGCGAATCGGCACGCACCACGCCGACATAATCCTCCACACACAGCACCGCCAGATTGGTGAAGTTCTTGTAACTGACCGGTGAGTGCTTCTGGATGGGGGTGGTGATGTACGAGCCGGTAGCGGTCGCGATGATGTATGGATCGCCCTTCTTCTGATTCAGGTACGAGTACGCTACCGCGCCGCTGCCGCCCGGCTTGTTGACCACATTGATCGGCACGGTGACGATCTTCTCGTCCGCGAGGACCTTGGCCATCGTGCGGGCGAAGATGTCGCTGCCGCCGCCGGCGGCCGACTGGACCAGGAACTCGACCGGCTTGTCCGGCTTCCAGCCAGCGGCCATGGCAGCAGCCGGCGCCATGACAATTGCGACCGCGATAGACGCAGAACGAAACGCGACTGAGCGCATGACTCCCCCTCCTGGTGAGCGTCCGGTATCCGGACAGACGTTGCAAAAGCCGTGTCGCGGGCAGTATCTCGCCGCACTACCATCGGCGTCAACACAAGTCGCTGTCCGATACGTATCTGCGCGCACGTGCGTTGGATGAGGCGCGCCAGACGGCACGATCGGCACGAGCCCGCCCCGCGCGCTTCCCGGCGTCTTATCCAGCGCGTTTTTGCGATGCGCCTTCACCCAGGGCAAGCATTGTTGCGGCAAGCGCGCTTTATCGCGACGGTGGCGCCCAAGCCTCACCCGGTTTCTTCGGGTGCCGGTACATATGCCCCGAGTCCACATTCGGAAACACGACGCGGTCCGCATCGCCGTATCCGCGCTCGCAAGCCGCGATCAGCGCATCCTCGGCCGCGTAGGCGAACGGATCGCCGAGTTGGCGCTCGATCTCGCCACCCGGCTCGGGGCGATGGGCGAGAAGCCACTCGGCGCTGGCAGCAAGACCCTGCGCGGGTGCGACGATATCCCGGTAGCCGAGCTGGTTCTTGATCTTGGCGATGTCGTATTCCAGCACCCCCGCTGGCATTGCCGCCGTTGCGCCTTTGTAGACGCGATGCGCCAGCTGCGGTGCGACTTCCACGATGTCGCACTCGCGCCGCATGTGCCGGGCGATGAACTGCACGTGCTGGCGCTGCGTGTACTGGTTGTCGTCGCGGATGTTGTAGATCTGGCCGCTCGCTGCCTGCGGCTGGTCCACGGCGAGTAGCAGCGCGTGGGCGACGTTGCGCGCAAAGCCGCGGCGCTTCAGTAAGCCATTGGCCGGGAGTACGACCCGCCTGCGACCGTCGAGCAGGCGGCGCACGATGCTCCAGTCCGGGTTGGCCGGTGCGTTCGGGCCGTACAGCAAGGGATAGCGAAAATACGTTGCGCTGTACCGGCCCTCGTGGTGCGCACGCATGACCGTCTCTTCGGTCACCCACATCAAGTGGTTGAAGCGAGCCCCCGAGGGATCGTCGCAGCGCGGGCTGTCCTCGGGCACCAGTACCGGCTGGCCGAGCGCGCCCCAACGCGGATCGTCACGCGGTGCATAGACGGCCGACCCACCGACGCCAATGAAGCGCGCGGTCTTGTCCTTGAGGAGTTCGGCAATGATGCGCATGCGCCCATAGGTCGCGAGCACGAGGTCGAACGAACGTGCCGCGAGTGCCGGCTGCAGCGTTTCGGCAAAGTGCGGATCGACATGGATATGCTCGATCGGCTGCGCGAACTCGACCTCGTGCTGGCCGCCATGCAGGATGGTCACCTCGTAGCCGCGCTCGAGGAGACCGTTGACCGTGTACGGGCCCGAAGGGCCGGTGCCGCCGATGACCAGTGCTGTCTTCACCGGATTTCAATGTCCTTCGCAACGCGGGTCGCGGCGCGGCGAGATCGTGCCGCATGCATGCGGCCGGGTACACGCTCTCCCGCGCGCCCGGACCTCGCCCGGCCACCTGCTGACCCGCCCTCGCGGCCGATGCTCCCGCAGCGCGCGGCGTGCAATCGATGACACCCCGACGGCGGGGCGCCGCGTGTAATCGTCTCGAATGGCCGAACCCGTTTGACCCCAAGCATAGCACTGCCGCAAGCAGACCAGCGTCATCGACCGAGCAACTGCGTACATCGCTACAATGGACAGCCTGCCATCGAGAGGAAATGCACCATGAGCACCCCGCATGCGATTCGCACCTGGCTCACCGAGCGTCTGGGTCTGCGTTACCCGATC
>WYBJ01000036.1 GCA_011525945.1 Burkholderiaceae bacterium
CAACGCTCCCCTCTCCCACCGGGAGAGGGGTTGGGGGTGAGGGAAGAGGCGCCACGCGAGGTTCCAGGGCGCAAGTCGCGATGCGCCATCGTGGCGTCTCTCCCAGGAGGAGAAGGATGCTTGCCGTCCCTCTCCCTCCGGGCTAGGGATCGAGGGTGAGGGAAAATCGCCATGCTCGTACACGGCCAGGAAAACATTTGGGATTCCTAAGAGGATTGCATTAATCTAGAGCAAGAAAAAGGAAAATACAGGTACGGGCTTGCGCCGTCACCCGGGGAGCGGCAACTGAGGAGAAGATATGGATCCTGCGTGGCGTACGCGTGCTCGTTCGATCGCCGGAGCAGATTCCGCCAGATTTCGTTCGCCGATATCACTGCTTGCGCTCAGAGCCTGGGTGCGCGCGGCGGTCGCGCGGCACGCGCATCGCCGCCGCGAAAAGCGAGGGCGTGCGCGTGACGAGCACTCGCGGCCAGGGCACGCACGCGGGACGCGCGCGAGCGCGCAGCTCATGCGCTTCGAGTCGCTCGAGCCGCGCCTGCTCCTTTCGGCCGATCCGTCGGCCGCGCTCGCCGCGGGCGGATTGCTCGAGCTTGCGCTTTCACCGGCGGATGACGTTCTGCTGGTCGAGCAGGTAGCGCGTGTCGATGCCGGTGTCGTTGTCGATCTGAGTGTGGGCGACTGGACCCGGCGCTTCGGCGATCAGGGCCAGGCCGTGACGGGGCTACGCATCGACGGCGGCGCAGGCGACGATGAATTTCGCCTGGTCGACCTCGACATTGCCGCCGATATCGAAGGCGGCACGGGACACGACGTCTTGGATGGCCCGGCGCAGGACAGCACTTGGACGATTTCCGGCCAGGACGAGGGCCGGGTCGGCGACACCCGCTTCCTGGGCATCGAGACGCTGCGCGGGGCCGCGGACAATCGGGATACGTTCACACTCGATGCGGGCGCATCGATCTCGGGCCTGGTGGATGGCGGCGCGGGCGGCTTCGATACCCTGATCGGCGCCGGTACCGCCGACGGTACAGCTGTCTACACCGCAACCGGCCCGTACTCGGGCAGCGTCGCCTTCGACGGTATCAGGACCGCGTTCGACGGGCTCGAGCCGGTGAGCTTCACCACCACGACCGCCCGGGTCGAGATCGCGCTCGGTGCGCTCGACAACGCCGCGGTGCTCACGCGCCTGGCGAATGGCCGCCTGCAGCTCACCTCGACCAATGCGGAAAGTATCGAGTTCGAGGCGCCGAGCGAGTCGCTGACGATACACCTGGGCGAAGGTGCGGACAGCCTCACCGTCACGGGTCTGGATGCTTTTACCGGCGCGCTCATCGTCGACGATCCCGGTGCGATCGCGCTCGCCTCCGACCTGATCCTGGGCGGCGACCTGACCGTGCACAGCAACGATGCCATCACGATCGCCGATGGGGTGACGATCGATGTCGCCGGCGACCTTCTGTTCCGGGTCGACGCAGGGCTCGATCTCACCTGGACTTCGCTTACGCCGTTCTTCAAGGACAAGACGGCAAGCGGCACGATCACGGTCGGTGCGGCCTCGATCAGCGCGCGCAACGTGGCGCTGCAGTCGACCACGACCAGTCAGAAGGCGATCCATACGGTGGTGGACGAGATTGCCTTGCAGGACATGCCGGTCACCTACAACGCGCAGTTCAGCGGCGATGCCACGCTGACCGACAACGACACGACCGAAGACACGATCACACGCGCGAACGGCCTCTGGGCTGCGGATGGCTTCGTCGCCGGCTCGAACATCGAGCTCGCGGGCGCGGGCAACAACAACGGCACCTACACGATCAGCGATATCGCGGGTGCTGTCATGACGCTCGATCTCAACGACGACTTCGCCATCAACGATGTCGACCACCCGGTCGCGTCGCTCGATCTCGTCGGCGTCACCATAAAGCAGCAGGCGCCGCTGCCTGCCGCGGACCTGCCGGTGCTCGCGCTCGATCCGTCGCGCGCGCTCGCGCCCGGCACGCTGCTCGATTTCGACAGCGCGACCACGGTGACCCGACTTTCGGGACGTTGGGACGCCGACGGCTTCGCGCTCGGCGACAAGATCGCGGTCGAGCGCTCGAACGCCAATGACGGCGTATACCTGATCGATGCCATGTCCGGCGACGGGCGCATGCTCACGCTCGTGAGCGGTGTCGCCGCCGCACCGATCGCGCTGGAAGCGATCGCACTCACGGGTAGTGCGGCGGTTACGTTCGCCGGCGCCGGCACTTCCAGCCAGACGCTCACGCGAGCGGCCGGAAGCTGGCTCGACGATCGGTTCGAAGCCGGCATGCTGGTGCGTATCCAGAACGCGGGCGGCAACGACGGCGTGCACCGTATCGCCGCGATCTCGGACGACGGCTTGACACTCACCTTCGACGGCTCGACCACGACCGTCGATGCCGCAGCGCTCGCCAATGTGTCGGTGCGCGTCCTGGACGAGGTGGCCAGTGTGATCGCGGCGGCCGAGCCCGCAACGCCGGGTGCGGCGCCCTTCACCTTCGGCCAGCTCGAAGACGACCTGATGTCAACGGTCGGCTCCCAGCTGAAGATCCTCGACAAGCTGCCGTTCGGCGCCCAGGTCGTGATCGGCGACACCACCAGCACCATCCAAGTCGCATCGGGCGCCGTGATTACAGCCGACCAGGATGTCGCGATCGCCTCGCTCGCGCAAGCCAACATCCGCGCGAAGCTCCCCGCGATGATCCTCGGCATCACCTACGCCGAGTCCACGGCAACTGCGCGTGCGATCGTCGATGGGCGCATCAGCGCGGGTGATGATTTCACCTTGCAGGCCGATGTCGTCAACGACGTGACGGCGAATACCAAGATCGTCACCGGCTTCAACCGCCAGTATTCGCCGCTGCTGAAACGCATGATTCCGGGTCCTGCGCTTGGCGCCGCGGTCGGCATCGCCAATTCGATCTCGGAAGCGAGCACCGGAACGTCCGCCGTCATCACCGCGGGCAGCATCGATATCTCGGCCGAGAACGTGAACACCTTTGGCGTGGTGGCGGTCTCCAAGGTCAACGGCATCGTCAAGCCCAACATGGGGTTCGCGGTCGGCGTGGCGGTGAGCCAGGCAGACTCGACCGCCGATGCCGTCGCCGGCGGTGCGCTCACGGCGAGCGCGGGCGACATCGACGTGACGGCATCGAGCATCAACCTCGCCAACACGACCGAATCCGGCAGCAGGGTGAAGAAGGATCCCAAGGCGCCGCTCTCCTCGATCACCTCCTTTGGCGAGAAGGCGCTCGGGGCGCTCTCCAATCTCGACTTCAACAAGCAAACCGACGCCGGCAAGATCGCGGGCGCCGCGTCGGTCACCTATGCGGACTCGTCGAACATCGCTACCGCGCGCCTGGATAATGGTGCGCGCGCGATCGCGTCGGGCGATCTGAACATCGACGCCTACGCCGAGGACAACTTCCAGCCCGCGGCGTGGGCCGAATCCAAGGCGAGCAAGAAGCCGAAGGATCCGAAACCGGGTGAGGATCCCGCGCCGACGCCGGCGCCCCCACCGAAGATCGAGTTCGCCGGTGCGGTGGTCTACGCCAAGTACATCAACAAGGCGAATGCCTGGATCGGCGACGGCGCTGAGGTCGACGTCGGGCACGCGATCGATATCAACGCTTTTGCCAAGATCCCGAACCAGATCACGATCGACGATGACTTCCGGGACTTGTTCTATCCCGGCGGCGCCTTTCACCGCCTCGCCGACGCGTATCCGGCCGTTACGGGTACGACCCCGGCTGAGCAATTCGAGGGCGTGGCAGCGGGTGCGAACGAGTTCTCCAGCCGCGTGCTCGATATCGTCGGGCGCGTCAAGGAATACAAGAAGTTCGGCTTCGTGCTGCCGAGCAAGATCGGCTCGTCGATGGCGACGGCATCGGCAAGCGGCGTTTCCAACTTCGCCATCTCGGGCAGCGTCGACATGGTCGCGCTCACCAATCAGGCCGACGCCCACATCGGCAAGAGTGCGCGCATCAATACCGGCGCCGGCGGCTTGCCGCCAGGGTTCGTCGCCGCTCCCGATCAGTCGGTGCGGGTGAAGGCCCAATCGTTCGTCGAGACGATCAACTTCGGCGGTTTGTCGCTGCCGCTGCCGGGGCTGCCCAAGAAGTTGCAGAAGGTATTCGACAAGATCAACCCGCTCGGCTCGACCGAAGCGGTCAACGCGATCGGCGGCACTTACACCGACATCCGCTACGACAACGGCGCCGTTGCCTATATCGACGACGGGGCGGATGTGCGCGCGAAGGGCACGGCCGACGTGCTCGCCGAATCGTACGATCTCACCGTCAGCATCACCCAGACCGGTGCCCAGACCGAGAAGATCGGCATTTCCGGATCGGCGGCGTTTCACGGCCTTATCACCACCACCCTCGCCTACATCGAGGACGGCGCGGAAGTGAACGCCGGTGGCGCGATCACGCTGGACGCCGATCACACCCAGACCGCGGTGCTGATCGACGGCGCGCTGCAGTTGGGCGGCAAGCTCGCGGTGGGTCTCGCCGTCGCGGTCAACGACATCGACAACAACACCAAGGCATTCATCGGCAGTCGCGACGGTTCGGCAACAACCGATCGCGGCGCCGTCACGGCGGGCGGCAAGCTCACGCTCGAGGCGACCAGCAGCCAGACGCTGGTCGCCATTTCGGTGGCGGGCGCGATCGCGAAGGGCGAAGATACGCGCGAGCCGGACGATCCGCTCGACGGCGAATCGCTGCCGAATCTTTTCGGCGAAGACCCGCAGGAGGCGGTCGGCCGGGTCGCCGGGGTCGGCATCTCGGGCGCGGTCGGGATCAACCTCGGCACCAGCAACACCTTCGCTTTCATCAGCGGTACCGGTGTCGTCGACGCGGGCCTGGACGACATCTCGCTCAACGCCGAGAGCGACAACATCCTGGTTGCCGTTTCCGGTGCGGTGACGTTGCAAACGAGCGGCGCCGAACAAGGCGGCGAAGCGATCGCGGGCGCGTTCACGCTGAACGATATGGCGCGCGAGGTGCGCGCGTATGCACGTGACGTGACGCTGCTCGCCGGCGACATCTCGATCACGGCGACCAACAGCGACCTCACGGTGTCGGTCACGCTCGGCGCGGGTGTCTCCACCAAGGGTGGGCGCACCTCGGTCGCCGGCTCGGTCGATCTGAATCTCATCCGCAATACCGTCGAGGCCGCGCTCGGCACCGGAGCCGATGTCACGGCGACCGGCAGCGTCGACATCCACGCGCACAACTCGCTGCTGCTGATCGGGGTCGCGGGGGCAGCGTCGTTCACCGGCAAAGCGGCGATCGGCGCCGCGGCCGATGTCGGCGTCATGACCCACACTGTCAAAGCCTACATCGGCGATGGCGCGGCGGTGAGTGCTGCCGAGAACATTCGCATCACGGCGGACGATGACATCAACATCGTCTCGGTCGGTGCGAGCCTCGCCGTCGGCAGCAAAGGACTCGGCCTGACCGGGTCGGGTGCCGTCCAGGTGGTGACGACCGACGTGCAGGCGTATGTCGGCGCGGGCGCGCAGGTCGACACGTCGGGCAACCTGTTGCTCGATACCGAGGACACGTATCTTGCCGTCGTCATCGGGGGTGCGGTCGGCATCGGGCTCGGCAGCGGCGGCAGCGGCGGTACCACCGGCGCCGGGTTCGGCGCGGCGGTGGGCAGCAACGTCCTCAAGCGCACGGCAAGAGCGTTTATCGGGGCGGGCGCCGTGGTCAGCGCCAAGGGCAACGGTGCCGCAATCACCGATCCGGGCGGCAGCGTCAGCGGCAACGGCATCGTGATCGACGCCAGCGCGAACGATACGATCGTGCTGGTCGGCATCGCCGGTGCAGTCGGCAAGCAGGTCGGATTCGCCGCCTCGGCGGCCGTCGACCTCATCGACAGCACGGTGGAAGCCTTTATCGGCGCCGGCGCGCGGGTAAACGCCACCGGCAACACGGCCGCCGCCGGCGTTTCCGCCGAACAATCGGTACAACTGCGTGCCGACCATCACAGCGACATCGTCGGTGTCGCCGGCGCCGCGGCTGGAGGCAAGAACGCGGGGCTCGGCGCCGCAGCCGAGGTCGAGGTGATCAAGAAGCGCGTGTACGCCTATGTCGATTCGGGCGCCGCCGCGCCCACGGTCGTCAACGCGCGCAAGCACGTCATCCTTGCAGCCGATTCCGGCGAGACTATGGTCAACGTCGGCGCCGGCTTCGGCGGCTCGTCCAAGGTGGGGCTGGCGGGCGCGGCCGTGGTCGTCACCCTCGACACCGGCACGCAGGCCTATATCGGTGCGAGCGCGAGCGTTACCGCCGACGGCAACATCGTGATCAGCGCGAACGGCAGCAGCGATCTTCATTCGATCGCCGGCGGCATCGCCGGCGCGGGCACCGCGGCATTCGGTGCGTCCAACACGACCACGGTGAAAACCGACCGGGTCGAGGCCTACCTCGGTGCCGGCGCCGAGGTGACCGCGCGCGGCAATCGCGGCACCTCGGCCTTCGCGACCGCGCTCGCCAATGACGACAGCACGGTGCGGACCCAGGCCGTGGGGCTCTCGATCAGCGCGACCTCTTACGAGGAACTGTTGATGATCGCCGTGGGCGCTGCCGGTGCGGGCACCGCCGGAGTCGCGGGCAGCGCCGTGGTCACGGTGCTCGACGAGACGACGCGCGCCTACATCGACGACGGCGCGCGCGTCAACGCAGCCAACGCGTCCTCCAGCACGAGCCAACTGGTCAATCTACTCGCGCTGGACGTGAGCGAGCTCGTCACGGTCGCCGGCGGGGTGGCGTTCGGCGGCACCGCCGGCATCGGCGCCGGCGCCGACATCGGCACGATCGGCAAGACGACCGAGGCATTCATCGATGCGGGTGCGCGCGTCAACGCCCGCGCCAACGTGCTCGTGCAGTCGTATTCGGACGAGGACATCGTCTCGGTGACGGCCAACGCCTCGGGCGGCGGCACGGTTGCGATCGTCGGCTCCGCCGGTGTCTACGTGCTCGACCTGACGACACTCGCCTACGTCGATGCCGCCGCCACGCCTGCGGCGGGTGCCGTGATTGCCGCCGAAGGCAGCGTGCTGGTCGCGGCCGAAGACCGGACCTCGATCGATCTCATCGCGGGCAACGTGAGCGGGGCGGGTAGCGTGAGCGTGGGTGCGGCGGGTGCCGTCACCACGATTGACAAGACGACGCAGGCGTACATCGGTGCGAATTCCGACGTGTCGGCGAAGGGCGATTCCGCGCGTGCCGCGATCGATGCCAGGACCGGCGCTTTCGCCGCATCCTTCGTCGCCGACTCCGGCGCGGAGGGGGAAGTCGCCTCGCCCGGCGCACACACCTTCGACCTGAACCAGGATGGCACCACCGATCCCGGCGAAGGGCGTGACATCAGCGCGATGATGAGCGCTCAGCGCGTCGCGACGGCGCAGACGCGTTCGATGCGCGGGCTC
Source organism: Burkholderiaceae bacterium (assembly GCA_011525945.1). GTDB lineage: Bacteria > Pseudomonadota > Gammaproteobacteria > Burkholderiales > WYBJ01 > WYBJ01. The sequence goes on from WYBJ01000036.1 coordinate 7,463, forward strand.
GCGGTGACGGCCACCAACAAGGACGACCTCGAGACGATCGCCGCGAGCGGCAGCGGCTCGGGCACCGTAGCGGTGAACGTCGGCGGCAATGTCAACGTGATGAAGGCGAACACCACGGCCTATATCGCCGGTGGCGCCAGCGTCAACGCCGACAACAGTGCCGCGGGCGCGGGCCAGGCGGTGCTGGTCGCCGCCGGCAACGACTATTACCACATGGGCATCACCGCGGTGGCGTCCGGTGCAGGTACGGTCGCGGTCACGCCCGGGGCCGACGTGGCGGTGATCGACAACACCACCGAGGCCTACATCGGCGACGGCGCGCTGGTGCGTGCTGCCGGCACTGTCGACGTGCGCGCGATTGCCGGCGAATCGATCCTGTCGGTGGCGGCGGGGATCGCTGCGGCCGGCACCGTTGCCGTTTCGGGGTCGGCCTCGGTGGTCGTGCTCGATACGATAACGCGTGCTCACGTCGGTACCGCTGCGGCAGCCGATGCCGCCGGTGCCTTGGTGATGGCCGGGGGCAACGTGCTGGTGACGGCGAACGACGACACCGACGTGAGCATGATCGCCGGCAGCGCCGGCATCGGCCTCGGCGCCGCGGGCATCGGCGCTTCGGCCGGCGTGGTCGTCATCACGAAGGACACCGGCGCATTCATCGGCGATCACGCCCAGGTCGACGCGAAGGGGCAGATCGGCGGCAGCGTGCATGGCGTTTCGGTCGAGGCGAGCTCGAGCGAGGACGTGTTCGGCATCGCCGTGGCCGGGGCATTCGGCTTCGGCGCGGGAATTGCCGGCGCGGTGCTGGTCGACGTGCTTGGGTCCGACACCACGGCGTTTATCGGCGAGGGCGCCAACATCAACTTCGAGGCCGCGGGCGCGCACGCCGATCAGAGCGTGCGCGTCGCGGCCGAGAACAGCGTTACCGCGTTCGCCGTGAGCGGAGGCATCGGCGGGGGCATCGCCGGCATCGCCGGTGCGGTCGGCATCGGCGTGGTTCGCAACGACACGACCGCGACCATTGCGCAATTCGCGGTGGTCGACGCGGCCAAGGATGTGAGCGTCAGCGCCGTCGGCCACAAGGATATCGACTCGATCGCGGTGAGTGCGGCGGGCGGCGTGGTGGCGGGTGTGGGCTCGGTGTCGGTGTGGACCATCGCCGGCGAATTCCAGCCGACCTATGGCTCGTCCGGGAATACGGAAGATCCGCTCACGCCCGAGAACGGCAGCCCGGGTGACACCACGGCCTTCGCCGACGGCGTGGCGAGCGGCGACGACGCGAACAACGGCTATCAGACGCTGCTCGGCGGCTTCCGCCAGGGCGCTTCGTTCAATGCCGCGACCGCGGTGAACGGCGCCGCCGACACGATCACGGTCGGCGCCGGCCACGGCTACGTCACGGGCGATGCCGTGCGCTACCGCGCCGACGGACAGGCCATCGGCGGGCTCGTCGACGGCCAGACCTACTACGTGATCGAGGACGCCACCGACGCGACCCGCATCCGGCTCGCGGCGAGTGCTGCCGACGCGCGTATCGGAAGCGCGATCGATCTCACCGCACCGGCAACGAGCGGTGCCGCCCATCGCCTGACACCGGTGGCAAGCGCCGGCGCCGGGCGCGCCAACGGCACGGTGGGGGCGGCGGCACCCGCGGGCAGCGTTTCGTCCGCGATCAATGCGACCGCCGATCAGGCCGCCTCGGGTACCACCGCGCGCATTCTCGGTAACGCCGCGGTCGATGCGCGGAGCGGAATGGTCGCGGTCAGCGCGCACGACACGACCACGTTCGATGTCACCGTCGGCGCGCTCGCCGCCGGCGTGGTCGGCATCGGCGGCTCGGTTGCCGTGGCGACCTTCGATGCAGACGTGAACGCCTACATCGAAACCGGCGCGAGCGTCGGCGCCGGCGGCAACATCGAAGTGAGCGCGATCTACGACAACACGGCCAACGGGCTCGCGTTCGCGGGCACGGCGGGCCTGGTCGGGCTCGGCGCGCAGGTCGTCGTTTTCACCGACACGAGCGGCCAGTTCGCCTACATCGGCGATGACCCGCGCGATCCGCGCTCGCTCGCGGGCAGCGTCGAGATCACGCGTGCCGCGGCCGTGATCGTGCGCGCGGAGGCGAATCGGACATTGGACGCCAATGCGAGCGGCGGCTCGTTCGGCGGTGCGGCGATCGGCGTCAGCGTCGCCGCCGTCACCGCGGGCGGCGAGACCGAAGCGTTCATCAATGGGCCGGCTCTGATCGGCAGTGAAGCGCAAGCCGTCGGCAGCATCACAGTCGAGGCCGACAGCGATTCGGACCTCACCGCGACCGGCTTCGCCGTCGCTGCCGGCATCGCCGCCGGCGCCGGGGTCGACACGCGCGCGCTGGTGAATCCGAGCGTTCTCGCCTACGTCGGCAGCGGGGTCGCGATGCATTCGAGCGCGGCGGTGACGATCGATGCGGCCGCCGAGGCCGACGCGGTGGCCGATTCGTTCGGCGTGAGCGCCGGCGGGGTCGCGGTCGGCGTATCGCTTGCCAGCGCGACGATCGAGCCGGAAGTCGACGCGCTCGTCGGCCAAGGGGCGCTTATCTTCGCAGCCGGCAACATCATCGTACGCGCGCGCCACAACGCCAGCGCCGACGGCTTCCGGCTGGATCGGCGTGCGTCTGCGAAGGCCGAAGCCTCCGGGGGCGGCATCATTTCCGGCAACGGCACTGATCCGAGTGCGACCTCGGCGGCCGATGTGGAAGCGCTGATCGGCGCCGGCGCGACACTCGCCAGCACGGCGGGCAAGGTCGAGCTCATCGCGCACGCCAGCAACGATGCCAAGAGCGAGGCGATCGGCTTCAACGGCGGCGCGCTGCACGTCGGCATTATCGAGGGCGAAACGACCGTCACCAATCACACGCGCGCGAGCGTCGCGACCGACGTCACGATCGAAGCGGCCGGCGCTGTTTCCATCCTCGCGCTGTCGCACAGCGACGGCACCGTCACCGCGCTCGGCAACAGCGGCGGCATCGTCGATATCTCGCAGGCGAATACGACCCTGACCGTCAACGATCGCGACGCCAACGGCGCCGATGCGAGCGACCTGGCGGGCACCACGGCCAAGGTCGGCGCGGGCACGCAGATCGCGGCCGGCGGGCAGCTGCGCGTCGCCGCACAACGCGACGCGACGCTGCGCTACGGCGGGCGGGCGAACGGCGCAGGGCTCGGTGTCAGCGCCTCGGTGAGCAACACCAACACGCTCACGGCCGCCACGCTGGTCGATGTCGGCGCCGGCACCGGCACGCGCGAAACGGTGCTGCGCGGCGATGATGTCGTCCTCGCCGCCGATGTCAGCAAGCTCGACGTGAAGCTCGTCGACGATACGTATCGCGCCATCGCGGGCGCCTTGGCGGCGTTCCCCGATGCGACCGCGACGGTTACGACCAACAGCACCGCCCGGGTCGACCTGCGCGCGGGCAGCACGCTGCATGCCGAAGACCAGGTGGAACTGCGCTCGCGCCACGTCACGCTCGACAACGAAGCGCGCGCGATCGCCGAGGCCAACGGCGTGGGTGCGGATTCGACGCCGTCGGCGACCAACACGCTCAATACCTATACCCGCATCGATGCCGCCGCCGGTTCGACTATCGAGACGCGCGATTTGCTGGTGCATGCCGACGTGCCTTTCAGCCCCGGTTATGCGTCCACCGCGACCAAGGCGGGTGATGCGCTGATCAGGACCGGCAGCGCCGCTGCCACACGCTCGCTCACGCTCGAGCGCATCATCGATTTCGACTCGCGTGTGGTCATGCTCGGGCCGTTGAGCCCGGAGCTCGTCGTCGACGCCGGCGGCAACGTGCTGCGGCAGGTGAACGTCACCGTGGACGCGCTCTCGCCCGAGATCGTCGTCGCCGACATCGTCAATACCGGTGCGTATTCGGGCAAGCTCGTCTTCTCGGTGGCGGCGGCGGTGGTCGACGGACTGTCCGCACAGGCGCTTGCCGCCGGCGGTTACGGCACGGTTGCGGCGACCGCGAAGATCCGCGGCGAGCCCGACATCGGCTTCAGCAGCGGCTTCGACGCGGTGACGCTCAGCAACGCCTCCACCCGCAACCTGGTGGTGAACCGCATCCAGACCGAGAACACGAGCGGTCAGGTCGGACAGAACATCACGGTCTCGGCGCTCGACACGAGCGAGTTCATCCTGGCGCCGACCGTCGTGCACGGCGCGACCACGGTCACGATCGAGAACACCGGCGCCGCCGGCACACCGGACGTGCTCCTCAAAGGCTACATCGACAATCCCTTTGGCACCGTGACGATACGCGCGAGCCGCGGCGACATCGTTGCGGCCAACAATCCGTCGAGCCGGATTCTCACCACTCGCCTGGCGCTGGTGGCGGCCGGATCGATCGGAGCGCCGAATGCGCGCCTTGGTGCCGACACCACCGCGCTGAGCGCGACCGCGGGCCTCGGGATCTACCTCGACGAGATGGCCGGGGACTTGCATCTCGAGCAGGCGTCGAGCACTAGCGGCACGGTGAGCCTGACCTCGGCCGGTTCGATCCTCGATGCCGACGCGGACAGCGACGCCGACGTGATCGCGCCTTCGATCGAGCTCGACGCGCTGCTGGGCGGTATCGGTACGAGCGCCGATGCGCTCGAGATTGCGCCAAGCGCCGGTCTCGCCAGCAGCGAATTGCAGGCGCGCGCGCGCGCTTCCATAGTCCTTACAACGACGCACGGCGCGGTCGACGTGCTCGACGTGGTGTCGAGCGCCGGCGGGGTTTCGCTCACGCTGACCGACGCACCGGCATCCGGCCAGGACCTGCGGCTCGTCAATGGATCGCGCATCAAGGCCGGCGCAGGATCGGTCGGGCTCGAGATCGGCGACAACCTCATCGTCGATCCGGACGCCGGCATCGAAGCGCTCGGTTCCGGAGCCGCCGTGAATATCGGCCTGGACCGGCATGACGCGGCCAACCCCGACGATCCCAACGATGCGGGCTCGGTTGCGAGCCTGCGCGGTGCGCTGCGCGCTGCTGCGGCGGCGATTAGTGGCGGCGCCGATGCGGATACGTTCGTTGTCACCGGCGTCCTGCCGGGCAGCCCGACGAGCTTGAGCGCAGGCGGTGGCGACGATCTCATCGTGCTCGGATCGAACGCGAGCTTCGACTTCGCGACCCTCACTGCCTCCAATGCGGGCGGCGTGCTCGGCGGTTTTGCCGCGCCGATCTCGATCGACGGTGGTGCCGGTAGCAACGAACTGGTCATGGACGACACGGGCGGCAGCGAGGCGCGCGGCGGCGTGCTGACAGAATCAACCGTGACCGGCCTCGGCATGGCCGGTTCGGTGCACTACGCGGATATCGCGTCGCTGCGGCTCAACCTCGGTCAAGGCAGCGACACGCTGGCGGTGCACGGTACTTCGGCGACCGATGCCACGCGCATCGATACCGGTGCGGGCGACGACGCCGTCAGTGTCGGCAGCTCCGCGGGCAAGCTCGATTCCTTGGCCGGACTCCTCGTCGTTCGCGCCGGCGCGGGCGGCGGCGATACCCTCGATATCTCGGATGCCGGCAATGCCGCCGACACCTCGGGCGTGCTCGACGGCAGCCGCCTCACCGGGCTCGGCATGGGCAACGGCAGCCCTGCCTTAGGCGTCAGCTTCGAGCAGTTCGAGGCCATGAGCCTCACCCTGGGCAGTGGCGCGGACCGCTTGCACATCGCCGGCGTCGGTACGGCGAGCGATGCAACTCGCACGACGATCGCTGCCGGGCTTGGCGCCGACCGCGTCGATGTGGGCGACGATCTGCGCGCGGTTCGCGCCGAGCTTAGCGTGCGCGGTGACGCGGCGGACGAATTGACGCTCACGTCCCTGGTCGCGAGCGATCTCACGCTCGCGCGCGCGGCGCCGGGCTCGGCAACCGGCGTGGTCACGGGCACCGACGTCGCCGGCCGCATCGTCTACGAGGATCTCGGCCGCGTGGTGGTCAATCAGGGGGAGGCGGACGATCGCTTGCGGGTGCGCGATACTGCTTCGGCGCTCACGGTCAACACGGGCGGCGGTAATGACGGGGTCATCATCGAGCAGACCAGCCACGCCGTGACGATCAATCTGGGCGCCGGGGAGACCGATGCCCTGATGGTGTTCGATGCCGGCGCGGCGCTCGCCGCGAGCGGCGACGCCGGCGCAGGCGACCGCCTCACGGTCGAGCGCTCGCTGCTGCCGAATGGCGGCGTGCAGACCACGGCACAGACGGCGGGCGCGTTGGGCGACGCCGGCGTGAGCGGGCGCGGTCTGGTACGCGATCTCACGACGGCGGCGATCGATTTCGGCAGCTTCGAGGCGCTCGACATTCTGCTCGGCACGGGCAACGACACGTTCACGTTCGACAACGCTGCGGTTGCGGCCGCCGTACACGTCGCGGGCGGCGGTGGCGATGACCAGATCGTCGTCAAGCGCATCAGCGCGGCGGCGGACAGCGTCGTTTCGGGCGATGCCGAGGACGATACGGTGAGCGTCGTTATCGCCTCGCGCCCGCTGCCGAATCAGTTCGCGCGGCTACGCATCAACGAGGGCGTGGAGACGCTGCGCGTCGACAACAGCGGCAACACGCAAGGCGCGGTTGCCTGGCGGGTGCTCAACGGCGAAGAACTGCACGCGGATGTCGGGCCGGCGGGCGCCTTCGCCCTCGTGGTCGGCGTGCAGGGCGCGGATCAGACTCGCATCGTCGGCAGCCCCTCCGGCGCCGACACGCTCGAAGTCGTGTCGGAATCGTCCAACGACACGGTCGGCAACATCGACGGCAACCGGGTCGAGCTCATCTCCGGACAGACGGTGTTCGCACCAGGTGGTTTCGCCACCATCGAGAGCGGCGATTTCTCGATCGATTTCGATGGCGTGCTCACGAATGCGACGACCTACCAGGAGGACGGTTTCACGCTGGCGAGCAGTGCGAACCTGACCCTCGATGCGGCGATCGGCCCTTCGGCGAAGACCACGGGGAGCGTGAGCCTGCGCACCGATGACGGCAATCCGTTCGCCCTTTATTCGCTGGATCTGCTCGCCGACACGGGCACGAGCCCGTCGGTCACCCTCACCGGCACGACGCTCGACGGCAAGACGGTGGTGTTCACGACCGGCACGGTCGCCGAGGGCGACTTCCAGCGCTTTGTCCTGCCGGCGGAGTTCACGCTGCTCAAGGCGCTCACCTTCGCGCCGGGGACGACCCATGCCGATCGCATCGTCGTGCGCAAGCTCGCGCTGCCGGCCGTGACCGCGGCTGCGCCGGTGGCGCCGATGCCGCACTTTTTTGTCGGGAATCTGGGTCCGAACGTCGAGTTCAACACCAGCACCGGCACGATCGATACGGTGATCGGCAACGTGCGCGTTCCCTTGCCAAGCGGCGCCGGTTTCACCAGCGCGGTGACGAGCGGCGGCGCGGTCATGCAGTTCACTTTCCCCGGCAACGTCCAGTTCCTGCCCGGTGTTTCCGTGCGCGTCGCCGGCAGCCGCGGACTGTCGATCCAGGCGGGCAACGACGTCATCGTCGGTGCCGGAGTGACGTTCAACGCCTCGGCGGTAGGAGTCGGCTCGGGCGCCGGCGGTGGCGCGGGCGGAACGCACGGGACAGGCGGCGGCGGCGGTGATGGCGGCGGCGGCGGCAGTGGCGGCTCGAATGGCGGCAGTCTCAGCGACGGCGGCGGGGGCGGCACCGGCCAGGACTTTTCCGTGTTCGAATCGTCGACCCTGGAGAACGGCGATTCGGGCAACAGCGGCGGCAGCGGCGGTTTCGGTGGCTTCGGCGAAGCGGGCGACAGCGGCGACGCGGGCTCGGCCGGCGCCGCAGGCATCAACGCCCCGGGAAGCGGCGGTGGTGGTGGTGCGGCGGGATCGGGCGGCGGCACTGCGCCCCGGGGCAACCGTGGCGGCGGCGGGGGCGGCGGCGGCGGCGGAGGGTACGGCGACTTTGCGAGCGGCGGCAATGGTGATCCGGGGGACACTGGCGGCAGCGACGGTTCTGGCGTGAACCTCGACGGCGGCGCCGGCAATGCGGGCAAGGCAGGCGGACAGGGATTCGCGGGGACAAATAATCTCTCGGGGTTGGCGATATCCGGCGGCGGGGGTGGCGGCGCCGGTGGCAGCGGCGGTGGCGGCTCCG
>WYBJ01000254.1 GCA_011525945.1 Burkholderiaceae bacterium
CGAGCTGGTCGCGCAGATCGCGCAGCTTCTCCGCCGCCAGCGAGGCGAGCCCCTCGATCAGAGCCAGGTTCTCGTTGGGCGGTGATGGACGCAGGTGCTGATACAGCAGTCGGATCATCCCCAGCGTGCGGCCATCGCATGACATCGGCACGCAGCACCACGCGCCGCCAGGATGCACGGCATCACGGCAGGCGGGCGGCCAGCTCTTGCGCCGGCCGTGCAGGATGCTCGTGGTACCGCTCTGGAAGCTGGGGCACCGCCCGAGCGCAGCCGTACACATCGCGGGGCAGCGCGGCACTGCGCCCGCGCTCGGCACCGAAACGCGCAGGTCCGTGCCCTGCCATGGCAGGAACAGCTCGCCGCCGTCAGCGCGTCCTACGCGCACCATCTCTTGCAGCAGCGCACGCAACGCTTGCGGCAGACGGTGCTCCGGGTCGCCTTCAACGCCGTGTAATGGCACGGTTGCGGCAGCGCGCAGATGAGCCAGTGCGGTCTCGATGACCAGGCCCATCGGCGTGCCGACCCAGCACAGCAGATTGAGGACGCGCTTCAGATCGATGTCGGAGCGGCGAAAGGCCAGCGCGAGACAACCGACCGCCGTGCCGTGGTTAGCCATCGGCGTGCACACGTAGGTGTTGAATCCCTCGCGCTTGACGTGCACGCGCAGAAAGCGCGGATCCTCCGTGAGACGATCGGTATACACCGGTTGCCCGTGCGAGAGCACGAGGCCAGGGTAACCCTCGCCCGGATCGAAGCGCAGCACCTCATCGAAGGCGCGCTCGAACCGGCCCCGATGACAGGTTCGCACCGCGCCGCTGCCGTGCGGTGCGGCGAGAAATGCCTCGCCCGCGTCGGCGGTGGTCGCATGCAGCAGGAAATCAAGCGCATGCCCCAGACCTTGCTGCAGCCGCTCGCCCGACACTCGGGTGGTCAATGCCGCGACACCGGCCAAGTCGTGGGTGAGATCGGGCGACGTATCGTCGGCCGCGCGCAGTCTGGCGAGTGCGCCGCCGGCAGGCAATGCGACCAGGTCGCAAGCAAGTCGTAGTCGCGCGCCACCGGCTGCCTGCGCGAGCATGCGTGCGGTGCCCGTGACACTTCCGGTATCCAGGGTCTTCGAAGCAGGGCAGGTCGGTCCGCACACCGCTCGACCGAAGTCGTTCTTGCCGCCGATCACCTGGCAGCAGGGCAGGCCAAGCGCGTCGCTCCCCGATACACCCAGCAGGCGCGCCACCGCCGTGTCCCATTCGACGATTCGCCGATCGGATCCGATCGCGAAGTGCCCGGATGCGGACGCGTCGCAGGCGGCTGCGCGGCGTCGATTCGCTCGGCCCACGGTACCCATCCCGATAGCGGCAAGGCCAACCTTGATCGCCAAGCGATCATGTTACGCCTAATCGATCGGTGTGGCGGTGATGGCGCGCGAGTGCGGGCTGCGAGGTCTGGCCGCGGTTCGTGTCGTTGCCGACGAGGTGCGCTCAGGAGTCCGGCCTTATTCCTGCTTCTGTCACGATCTTGCGCCACTTCTGGAGATCGTTCTTGACGACGCCGGTCATCTCCTGAACGGAGTTACCGATGGCTTCCGAGCCGTTGGCGCGCAATCGCTGCTCCACGGCAGGATGTTTCAGGGCGCGCACGATCTCGGCATTCAATCTTGCGACTATCGCCCGTGGCGTCTTCGCGGGTAGTGCCGCGGCATACCAGTTGTCCACTACGAAGCCGAGCCACAGAGTGCGAACGTGGCGAAGGCGGCAGTGGTCAATACGACGCGAAGTGGCTCCATCGATGAATGCTCTCCGGTGTGCGTGCGAGATCGGTTCGGCCCGCCTCGCGGTGCGCGCTGCGAATTTCGGCTCAAGCGTCCGACTCCGCTGCCACGGCCCACGCCAGCAACTGCGTGCCCAGTTCGAAATCATCCATCGTCATGGCTTCTTCGGGGACGTGGCTGCCGTTCGCGTTGCGCACGAAGACCATGGCGGATGGAATGCCGGCGCGAGTGAATTCCTGCGCATCGTGACCGCCGCCGCTCGCCATCGGGTGCACCGGCAGGCCGAGCGCCTTGCAGCCGGCGCGCAGCGTCGCGACCATCGAGGTGTCCAGCACAGTGGGCTCGCTCAACGTGAACGCGTCGAGCTCGAAGCGCACCTTGCGCTCGTCTTCGATCAGGCGTGCGTGTTCGGTGACGAATGCCCGCATGACGGTGAGCACTTCGGGGCTGCCGCTGCGAATATCGAGCGAAAAGCGCGTCTCGCCCGGGACTTTGGATAGACTGTGGACGGCCGGGTCGGTGCCGAGTCTGCCGAAAGCGAACACCAGATCCTTGCCCTGGGCATGCAACTCCTCCCACTTGCGCTGCACGCGCATTACGAGATCCGAAGTTGCGACGACGGCATCCTGGCGGATCTCCTGCGGTGTGGCGCCGCCGTGGTTATACGCGCCGATGCAGCGCGAATCGCGCAGGCGCGAGTTGCCGCGGATGCTGTCGACGATGCCGACGGCGAGCGCCTTCATCTCCAGTACGGGACCCTGCTCGATGTGCAGCTCGAAGTACTTGCCCACGCGCGCGGGCGTCAGATGGGCGGGGCCGCGTCTTACGCGCTCGGGATCGAAGCCGCAGTCGGCGATGTGCTGACCGAGCGTCCGTCGTGTGTCGGGTCGCACCGCCTGGTCGAGCTCGGCCGGGTCGATCAGGCCGAGCGCCATGCGGCTGCCCAGATGCCCGCCGTGCTCGCCCGTGAACCAGCTACTCGATTCCTCGCAGCGTATCGCCATCACGCTCACATCGCAGCGGTGGCGCAAGCCGACGCGCGCGAAGGCTTCGAGCAGCGCAAGACCGGCAATCACGCCGGCCGCGCCATCATAATTGCCGCCGTTGGGGACCGAGTCGAGGTGCGAGCCGATGACGATCGCACGCGTGTTCGCGGCCGTGCCCGGTCGGGTTATGTAGAGATTGCCTGCGGCATCCCAGGTACACTGCAATTCCAGTCGCGTGGCGCATTCGTGCACGAGGCGGTACGCGTACTGCTCGCCGCGTCCATAGGGATCGCGCGAGATGCCGTGACTGCCGCGGGTGTTCGCGGCAAGATCGTCGAACAGCGCTCGCGCGCTGGGCATCGCCGCCGACACGGCTTCGACCAGGTGCGATGTCAGAACGGTGTCGATGGGTCGTAACATGGGTGTCTTCGCGGGTTTGCCGGCGCACGGGGATGGTGAACGCGGTTACGCGGAATGTATGATGCGGCGTCGATTCGCGCAAGCCGCGGTCGTCATCACTCCGGTGCGGGTGCATCCGCTCCGGTGTCATGCGACGAGCATCTTAGGCCCGAGGTGTCTCGCGTCCGTGGCCGGGCCGTTGGGAGAAGCACGATGCAGCCGCTTGCGGGAATTCGCGTCATCGACCTCACGCAGATCTTCCAGGGGCCGTACTGCGCCTTTCTCATGGCGATGGCGGGCGCCGAGGTGATCAAGGTCGAGCCGCTCACCGGCGATCGGACGCGACGCTATCCCGACTCGCCTGTTCCGCCGGTCAGTTTTGCCATGCTCAATTCGAACAAGAAGAGCGTCACGCTCGATCTACGCTCGACGCGCGGCAAGGAGATACTCAAGGCGCTCGTCGCGAAGGCCGACGTCGTGCTGGAAAATTACGCGCCCGGGGTCATGGATCGCCTCGGCCTGGGCTACGCGGTCCTGAAGGAGATCAACCCGCGCCTGATCTACGCCACCGGCTCGGGCTACGGCATCAGTGGTCCGGATCGCGATCTGCTGGCGATGGACCATACCATACAGGCCGACGGCGGCCTTATGAGCATCACCGGAGAGCGCGCCGGACCACCGGCGCGAGCCGGCGGCACACCGGCCGACATCCTCGGCGGCATACACATGCACGCAGGCGTGATGCAGGCACTGTTCGGGCGCGAACGCACCGGCGTGGGCACGCTGGTCGAGACGGCGATGATCGAGTCGCTTTATTTCGTGCTCACGATCGACATCGCGAGTTATTTCAGCAGCGGCAAGCTGCCCGAACGACGCGCCGACAAGTCCCCGTCGCCGCGGGTACCCTACAGCCGCTACCGCTGCCGCGACGGCGGCTACATGGTGCTCATGACGGTCGCCGAGAGTCATTGGGACAATCTGCTGACGGTGATCGGGCGCGACGATCTCAAGGGGCACCCGGACTACAACAGCAACGCCAAGCGCGTGGCGCGCGAGCAGGAGGTGAACGAACTGATCGAGGCGTGGACGCTGGAGCGCTCGCGCGACGAGGCGATCTCGGCCATGCGCGCGCAGCGCATCCCGGTTTCGCCGGTCCGCGATATCCTCGAAGTGATGAACGACCCGCACATGCATCAGCGCGGCATGCTGAAAAACATGCACCATCCCGAGCTTGGCGACATCGTACTGCCGCGAAGCCCGATCAATCTTTCCGCGTATCCGATGTCGGCGTTGCAGTTCTACCCGCGGCTGGGCGAGCATAATCGCGAGGTGCTGGGCGAGCTGCTCGGGATGAGCGCGGACGAGATCGACGCGCTCGAAGCGGCGGGCGTCATCGTCCGCGGCGGGTGTTAGTTGCGATGGGACGAGGAACCGGAATATGAATGCGAAGCGAGGATTGGCGGCGCTGGGTACGGCGGCGGTGCTGAGCGTCTGCGGGTCGGGCACGATGGCCGCGGAAGACTATCCGCGCGGTCCGATCCGGTTGGTGGTGCCGTTCGCGCCGGGCGGCAGCACCGACACGCTCGCGCGCACGATCGGACAGAAGATGACCGAGCACTGGGGCAAGCAGGTCGTCGTCGACAATCGCTCGGGCGGCAGCGGCGTGATCGGCATGGAGATCACGAAGCATGCGAATCCCGACGGTCAAACGCTGGTGCTCGGCTACATCGCCAACCTCGGCACCGCGCCGGCATTGCACAAGAAGCTCCCGTACGACCCGGTTAAGGATTTCACCGCGATCTGCCATGTCGCGTCGGCTCCGAGCATCGCCGTCGTACCACCGAGCGTTCCCGCCAAGTCCCTTCGGGAGCTGCTCGCCCTCGCGCGCGCCAAGCCCGACAGCGTGAGCTTCGGCAGCGCGGCGATCGGCAGCATGGGGCACCTGGGCGGCGAAATGCTCAATCGCCTCGCCAATGTGAAGATGCAACACGTCCCCTACAAAGGCGGCGGGCAGGCGACCATCGACGTCCTGGCGGGTCAGATCCAGCTCGCGATCATCGGTATGTCGGCCGTAACGCCGCACGTGCGCGCGGGGCGCCTGCGGGCGATCGCGGTCACCGGACCGAAGCGCTCGCCTGCGTTTCCCGACGTGCCGACAGTCGCCGAGCAGGGCTTCCCCGGATTCTCCGCCGAGGCGTGGTACGGGGTGTTGGGGCCGGCCGCACTCGAGCGCAGCACCGTCACCGCCCTCAACAGCGAGATCCGGCGCATTCTCACGCTTGCCGACGTGCGCGCGCGGCTCGCCAATGTCGGCTTCGAGATCGTCGGCAGCTCCCCGGAAGCCTTCGCCAAACTCATTCGCGATGAGATCCCGAAATGGATCAAGGTGGTCAACGATGCCGGCATTCGCGTCGAGTAGCGCCGGCCGGCGCTCACGCCCACCCGCCACGGTGCCGCTTGCGCGGAAGCGCGCTCGATACGCGCCCTAGGGCGAGGCGCGAAGCGACCCGCGCTACGGTCTAACGAGGCGCAGCCGGCGTACCG
>WYBJ01000255.1 GCA_011525945.1 Burkholderiaceae bacterium
CTGCAAGCCCGGCGCCCGTGAGCGCGCCCATGATGCGCGCGGAATCCTGCGTCGTGCGCGAGATGCTCGTCGCGGTGAACAGTCGTTCGGTCGCAATCGTCTGCCCGATCAAGGCATAGCGCATCACAAGATCGGAGGGCCGGAACAGACCCAGGAGAGTGCCGAAGACGAACACGTGTATGGGCAGGAGCATGTCGGTCAACGCCAGCGTCATGACCACGGTCGCCAGCAGCGCATAGCAACCACGCATGGTGCAGATCACGCGCTTGTTGCCGATACGCTGACCGAGCACCCCGGACACGGGTGCGAGCATCGTGCCGATGTATTGCAGCGCTCCGAACACCGAGAGCATCAGCACCGACTGGGTCTCGACCAGGATGTACCATCCCAGAACGATGATCTCCATCTCGAAGCCCCACGACGCACACAGATCGGCCGGCCATTGGAAGCGATAGCTGCGAACGCGAAAAGGCGAGTAGCCGGATGCGGGCGGCGGCGTTCTCACGTTGTGATCCCGCGCACGACCAAGCGCGCGCAACCGCGCGTGCCGTGTGACTTCATACTCTCCCCTTGTCCGATCCGGCGTCGCCTGGTCGCGATCTGCACCCCCGGTGCAGCGCCTGTTGTAGCATACTCGCGCAGTCGCAGCAGAGATTCGGCACCCGCGATTCGATTCACGGCGCACCGGCACGGGGCTCGCGCCGATACGCGCCCCAGTATGCCCAATGAATGCGATCAGAGGGCATTTTGGCGTTATTTTCACGCTTGCCGGGTGACCGGACAGACGCTATTGTGCTGCGATGCGATCGATCCCACGCATTGCTCTACGCTTCAGTGCAGACGCGTTTCTTGCCGCCGCGCTGGGCGCGTTCGGCGTTTGCGTCGCCGCGCCAGAGAGAGCCGTCCCGGAAGCGTTCATCGAATATCCCGTGAAATCGATCCGCATCGTCGTGGCGGCATCACCGGGTACTGCCGACGATTTATTCGCACGCGCGCTCGGCCAGGAGCTCTCTCGGTTCTATAAACGGCGAATCGTGGTCGACAACCGCTCGGGGGCCGGTGGCCTGATCGGCAACAAGATGGTCTCGCTCGCAGCTCCCGACGGCTACACGCTGGGCATGGTGAGTGTTACGCGCCTCATCACCGAGCTCATACGCGAGGAACGCCCGTACCGGTCGCTGGCGGATGTGGTCGGGGTCGCCCACGTCGCATCGATCACCAACGTGCTCGTGGTCGCGCCATCGCTCTTCGTTCGAACCGCGACTGAACTCGTTACCTACGCCCGGCGTCGGCCGGGCGAGCTCAATTACGCTTCGCTCGGCACGGGCTCGGCGTCGCATCTTGCCGGTGAGCTGTTCACACGCGCCGTGCACGTGGATGCAGTCCACATACCGTTCAACCGCCTCTCCGATATGTATACCGAGATGATGCTGGGTCGGGTGCAGTACGCGGTCCACACACTGCCTGCGGTTCTGGGACTCGTACGCGAAGGACGGTTGCGGGCCCTTGCCGTCATGTCGCGCGAACGCAGCCCCGCGCTGCCGTCGTTGCCGTCGATCGCCGAAAGCGGACTTCCCGAGGCGCAGTTCGACCGCTGGTCCGGCGTGGTCGCCCCTCGGGGCACCCCGCGGCGGGTGGTCGAGCAGCTACACGGGGATATCGTGCGCGCGTTACGCCAGGACTCGCTTCGCAAACTGTTCTTGAGTCAGGGCGCCGAGTCCACCCCCGAGGGGACACCCGAGAGCTTCATGCATCTCATGCAGTCCGAGTATCTGCACTACGAGGCGCTGATGCGGAGCTGGGGCATTCGCCAGGAATACCTGCACGCGCGTGCGGCAGGAGGATGACCGACACACCGGAGATCTTCTCGGGCGCCGAAAGTTGGAGCCTTGGCGATGGACAAGATGCCTGCGGCTACACCGGGTGATGCGCTCGGCTGCGGCCGGCCGTCGGGTCGTGCGCACGGCCGATTTCCGGAATCGGCTCGTGCGACGTTCTGCGAACGGCAGCGCGCATCCGGCACGGTCATGGCTGTCGATCCTTCAGCGTAGTGATGGCGCCCTGGTACGCTCGATAGGCGGGATCGGCAATGGCCTGGAACGCGGTGATCAGGATGGGGAAGTACTCGGATCGACAGCCGGCCATGACTGCGTTGACCGCCAGGCTGCGAACGGTGATGCTCGCGCCGCTCGGCGGCAATTCGCTCACCAGCGCGTGCTCGGGCTCGAGGTCCGTGAACGCAAGCATCGCACTCACGCGCTCTGCCGTGGGCGGTATCACCGGCAGGCCGTCGCACAGATGCGCGGCGCAAAGCCGGTCGTAGAGATCGGCGGCAAAGCAACCGGGGTCGATCTGTGCTGCAAGGCCTCTCGGCGTCGCTTTGAATTCTACCGTCAAAGGCGGCAGAACGATCCCGCCGTCAGCGGTTGCCGGGGACGACGGGAAGCGTTGCGCAAAATCCGCCATGAGCCGGGCGGCATCGCCCGTCAGCCCGATCGCGACGTCGGGTGCGATGCGCGCGGTCTCCGCCTTGCCGAAGGTATCTCCCTCGCCACTGGCAGGAAACGCCATAACGATGGGCAAACCCGGTACATAGTTGGACGCGGCGCGAGGGCTAGCGCACGCCTGCGAAACGCACCCCTCGGATCGAGCAAGGTCTCCGGTTGGATCGAGATCGGGCTGGACATGCGTCAGTTCCGCAATGGTATGCGCTAAGCTTCGGACCATATTTGCCCGGGCTGACGCACGGTCGTACTCACGCGGAAGATCCGGCCATGCGGGCGAAGCCCTATTTCGTCGTTGCGTACGAACTCGAGCGTGCCGTTGCCCCGGATCGAACCAATGAGCCCTGATCAGCGGCTCGCGCTGGGGCTGTGGGCGAGTCGACGGCGTTTGGCTGCAAGCCACGCAATCGCTGCGCCTGCAAGCACAAGAAACGGGACCGCCAGCCGATTCATCGCCACCCAGCCTTGCAGCGTGAACAGCAGACCCGAGGACAGCGAGGTGGCGATCATCGTGACGAAGATGGCGAGATCGTTCAAACCCTGAACCTTGCCGCGCTCCGCTGCGGTGTGGCACTCGGTGAGCAACGTCGTTGCACCGATGAACATGAAGTTCCAGCCGACGCCGACCAACACCAGCGCCAACCAGAAGTTGCGGACCTCGACGCCCGCGAGCGCGACCGCGACACAAGCGAGCGAGAGCGCCACACCGAGCAACATGATGTTGAGTAAACCGAAGCGCTTGATGAGCGCGCCCGTGAAGAATGACGGCGAAAACATCGCGATCACGTGCCACTGAATGACGAACGCTGCGTCGCCGAACGGCAGTTGGCATGCGTCCATCGCGAGTGGTGTCGCTGTCATGAGCAGGTTCATGATGCCGTAAGCGACCACCGCGGTGAGGACGGCAACCAGGAACTCGGGTTGGCGGGCGATGGTCGCGAGCGGCCGCCCGGTCGCTGTCCGCTCGGCCGTACTCAAGCGCGGGATGCGGAGCATGGAGAACACTCCGATCGCGAGCAGACAGAACAGCGCGAGCGACAGGTACGAACCGGCGAATGCCGCGTGCGCGAATAGATCCTTGGTGAGCTTACTCGTTTCCGGTCCGAGTATCCCGCCCGCGATGCCGCCGGCCAATACGAGCGATATCGCCCTGCTTCTGAAATGGGCGCTCGCACTGTCGGCGGCCGCGAAGCGATAGTACTGTCCAGTTGCGTTGTAGGCGCCGAGGACGAGCGCACCTGCGCAGAGCAGCCAGAACTCTTTCCGGTACGCGGCATACGCGCATATCAGCGCGCCGACTAGACCGAATATGGCGCCCAAGGTAAATCCGGTACGGCGCCCGATGCGCCGCATCAGCAGCGAAGCCGGCATCGTGGTGATCGCGGCGCCGACGATATACGCCGTCACCGGCAGCGTCGCCCAAGCTTTGTCCGCCGCGAGAGCGTAACCGGCGAGGCCGTTGGTGGCGATCAGAATCGAGTTATTGGTCAGCAGTAGCGCTTGACTCGCCGACAACAGCGCTACGTTCTTCTTGGTGCTGTCCACAACCTTGAGCCGGATTATCAGGAAGGGAAGTATACCTTGGCGTGTCCCGTTCTCGCGAATCGGCCTCGGCGGCCGAGCGCGCGGGACTGAGCGTGGATCATCCCTGACGCCGCCGAATGTTCGGGCGGCGCCGCAGGCACGGTGCCGTGTTCGGAACGGGATCCCCGCTCGGCGCCGCGGTGCTCATCGCTCCAGCTTGATATTCGCTGCCTTGATGATCTTGGCGTACTTCAGGGACTCGCTCCTGATGAGCGCAGCGAACGGTTGCGGCCCGTTGACGAAAGGTTCCACGCCCAGGACGGCGAGCTTCTCCTTGAAGTCCGTCATGCCCTGGATCCGGATGATCTCACCGGCAAGCTTTGCGACGATCTCGCGCGGCGTGTGCGTCGGTACGACTACCCCGAACCAGTTCTTCACGCTGTAGCCCGCAAGGCCAAGTTCGGCGAACGTCGGAAGCTGCGGCAGAATCGGAATCCGCTCATCGCCCCCTACGCCGAGCGCCCGGATCTTGCCGCTGCGGATATGCGGCAGGAGCGTGAGCGTGTTGTTGAATGCGACCTGGACCTGGCCGCCTACCAGGTCGGTGATTCCCGGGCCACCACCCTTGTAGGGGATCGCCTGGATCTTCACCCCGGCCAGCACGTTGAAGTATTCGAGCGCGAGGTGCTGGATGCCGCCGGTGTTGGATACGGCCGCGTTCAACTGCCCGGGCCTGGATTTGGCAAGGGTGATGAGCTCCTTCAGGTTCCCGGCGGGCACCGCGGCGTTCACGACCAGGATGTAGTTGGTGCTCACGAGGGTTGCGACGGGAGGGAATCGCAGGAAGGCATCGTATTGCGGCTTGTCCGGATGCAGGATCGGGTTGATGACGTGCGCCGCCGTCACCAGCAGAATCGTCTGGCCGTCTGGAGCCGAACGCTGCAGCGCTTCGCCGGCGACGATGTTGTTGCCGCCCGGCCGATTATCGACGATGACCTGCTCGTTCCAGGATGCGGTCAGCTTCTCGCCCATGAGGCGAGCGGCGACACTGGTCGATCCGCCCGGTGCATTCGGGACGATGAAGCGAATCGGCCGGTTGGGATAGTTCTGCTGGGCCAAAGCCGCCGCAGGGAGTGCAGCGAGCATGGTGACGCCCAGGAGCATTCGAATCCCGCCGTTGATTCGCGACTGCATCGATGCCTCTCCGTTTCTTGTCGGAAGTGGTCCGCCGGGGCGAGTTTATCCTCAGCGCACGCGCACGTACTTGTCGACGCTGCAGTTCGATGTTGAACTGGTGTAGATGTCGCCGCGCGAATCCACGCAGATACCGTGAGCGTGACGGGTTTCCCAGCGCGCGAGGACGTGCCCGCTCACATCCCGAATGCTGACGAAGCCCGCAGCGCCGTTCGCCTTCTGTTCGCTGATGTAGAAGAGCCCGTCCCCGCCCAGCGCCACGTGGTTGGGACCGCTCATGCCGGTCCACATGTCGAGAAACTCGCCGTCCGGAGCGAAGATCTGGATTCGTTTGTTGCCGCGATCTCCTACGTATACCTTGCCGTCCGGGGCGATCAGCACGCTATGCGACAGATGCAGTTCGCCGCGCCCGCTCTTTCCGGGTTGGCCCCATGACTGTATCAGCCGCCCATCGGCCGTGAAGCGGTGTACGCGCGCGTTGCGGTAGCCGTCGGCCACATAGAGATCGCCGTTGGGGGCAGGCGCCAATTCGGTCGGGTAATTGAACGGCCCGGCCGCGCGCGGGCAGAGCTCACCCGGTTTCTCGCAGCCCGTATCCGAATGAACGCCGCGCTTGCCGATCACCTGCAGCGGCTTGCCGTCGAGCGTGAACACGACTGCCACCGAATCCTTGCGATCCGTCGTATAGGCGATGTCGCCGGCGATCGTAAGACCGTGAGGATCGGTCATGATGCCGCTGCCCCAGCAGCTCAGATAGATCCCGTCGCGATCGAAGACGAGCAGCGGAACTGCTGAGCGCTGGAAGACGTAGAGCCGGTCCTGCGAATCGGTCGCGACCGACGGAATTCTCCCGAACGATTCTCCGGGCGGAAGGGTCGGAAAGTTCGGGATGTGCTCGTAGACAAAATCGCCGCTGCTTACTCGCCCCATGATCGCCCTCGCTAAAGACTGGCGGGCGGCCGCTATGGGTCCGCCCGGTATTCACCGATCAATGGATGATACCGGGCTTGAGCTTTGCGTCGCGTACCACCTGCGCCCATTTCTTCAGCTCAGATTTGATATGGGTCGCCATCTGTTCCGGGGAGCTGCCGATCGGTTGCATGTCGAGGCCATCCAGGCGCTGGCGCACATCGGGAAGGGCGAGCAGTTTGACGATCTCGTGGTTGAGTCGGGTAACGATGTCGCGCGGCGTGTTCGCGGGCGCGACGATGCCGTACCAGCCGGTCGATTCGTATCCCGGGACTCCAGCCTCGGACATGCTGGGCAGATCGGGCAAGGAGGGCCAGCGCTGGGCGCTCGACACGGCGAGCGCCCGCAGCCTGCCGGACTTCACCTGCGGGATCGCGATCGCCATGGGACTGAACATAAGCTCAAGCTGCCCGCTGATGACATCGTTGAGCGCGGGCGCGCCGCCTTTGTACGGGACGTGGTTCATGTCGACGTGAGCCAGCGACTTGAAAAGCTCGCCCGAGAGGTGCAGCGTACCGCCGATCCCCGAGCTGGCGAAATTGAGCTGACCGGGCCTCGCTTTCGCCAGTGCGATCAGCTCCTGCACCGACCTTGCCGGCACAGACGGATTCACCACGAGAACGAACGCGCTGGAGGCGAGCAATGCCACCGGTGCGAGATCTTTCGCGATATCGAACGGAATGTCGCGGTACACGCTTGGATGGATCGTGGATGACGCACTGATGGTTGCGATTGTGTAGCCGTCCGGAGCCGCGCGGGCGGCCAATTGGATGCCGATGATGCTGTCCGCTCCCGGTCGATTGTCCACGGGCACCGGCACGCGGGTCGCTTCGGATATTTTCTGAGCCACGATGCGCGCGAGGATGTCGTTCGGTCCGCCCGGCGCGAAACCTACGATGAGTCGGATCGGTTTGCTC
Source organism: Burkholderiaceae bacterium (assembly GCA_011525945.1). Classification (GTDB taxonomy): domain Bacteria; phylum Pseudomonadota; class Gammaproteobacteria; order Burkholderiales; family WYBJ01; genus WYBJ01. The sequence goes on from WYBJ01000255.1 coordinate 7,109, forward strand.
GGGAAGCTCTGCGCTAGCACTGGCGTCGCAAACGATAGGCCGATCAACAGCGTGGCTCTCGATATGCTTGCGTGTGTGTGCATGTCTGTCTTTCGCAGTATGTGGTCAAGTTGCGGCGAGTCTGACGCAACCGCGCTCGCGGCTCTCTGCTGGCGCATGGTCTGCGGGCATCGGTTCGCCGTAGCCAAGCTGTTCGCCATGACCTGCCGGATATTCAACCTCTTTCGGCGCGGCATGCTCAGCTCGGTGAAGTCATCGGTGTGCGGCCGGACATATCGCTCGCGAGAGCAGGATCTTCGTTACCACGAGCGCGAACAAGTCGCCGGCAGGCATAGCGCGTAGATTCTTATCCCGCTTCGGATCGTTGGCGACTTGCGAGCATACCGCGATGCCCAGGCCTTGATCAACGCAGATCACGCGACTTCCGGCACCGGTTCTGAGCGAGCAGCGCGAACCGCAGTGCATGATCGACGATACGGCGCGCAGGCGGCATGACGGGCGCGGCGCGCTCGACTGCAAGCTCTGTTCGTGCGCTATCCTTCCGTTTGGGCGATGGCAGAGTCGGGCGGGATCGGAATCCTGCCTGTGCCCGTGGCCACGCGAACGTATCGGGTGCCTGGAGTGCCGGCACCCGCGGAAGCGCGGCGCGAAGGATTACGCACTGACCACACGGAATGGCTTGATGGCTCCGGCTGGAACAGCGGAACCGGTCCCGAGCTCGCATAAAGGGTTTGCTGCCATCCGTGTCGTCATGCACATCGCATTATCACGACTGACGGATAGTCTAGGTCAGGAGCCGTCGATGAATGCAACGTCCCGCAGTTCGCGCGACCAGGTGTGTGATACGCATCTGCACATTTTCGGGGATAGGCAGAGATATCCGCTGCTCGCACAGCTGCGCTCGGAGCCGCCGGACGCGTCGCTCGAACGCTTTCTGCGGGAGGCCGAGGCTGTCGGCGTGACGCGTATGGTGTTCGATCAGCCCAGCCACTATGGCCTGGACAATCGCTGCATCCTCGATGCGATTCGGGTGGTCGGGCATGATCGCGCGCGCGCTATCGCCGCCGTTGACGCCGATACGGTGACGGATGCGGAGTTGGAGGCGCTTGCTGCGGAAGGCGTGCGCGGAATCCGAGTCAATTTCGGTTACCGCTCGAGTGAGCGCGCGATCACGGCGCAAGCGGTTGAGCAAGCGAAGAAGCTCGCACCGCGAGCGGCAGCACTCGGCTGGCACCTGGAATTCCTCGTGCCGAACTGGTCGCTGCTGGAGTTGCTGCCGGTGCTCGACAAGCTCCCTTGCGATTTCTCGGTCGGGCACATGGGCGTTTTTCCGGCCGCGCATGGAGTCGATCAGGAAGGCTTTGCGGAATTTCTCCGACTGCATGCCAAAGGGCGATGCTGGGTCAAGTTCACCGGCGTTTACCGCATCTCGAACCTGCCCGACTTTTCGGACATCGCGCCGCTCGCGCGGGCGTTCGTGGCGAACAATCCGGAGCGCATCGTCTGGGGAACAGACTGGCCGTTCCTGTCGCACCTCGATGCGGTAACCTATCCTCAACTCATGGAATTGTTCGAAGTCTGGGTGCCGGATGCGGCCAATCGGCGCAAGATCCTCGTGGACAATCCCGCCCGGCTGTTCGGATTCGAAAGGATATAACCGTGCGCGAAAGCCGTATTGCGCGGGACGATGTAACCACGAGGCCGTTGGCGTATCCTGATCGCGTGCCCGTCACAACGGGCGCCGGGGTTCGTTCGGATTCGTTCGTCGCGGGGAGCACCACATGGCAGAAAGCCCATCGTTCCGGGTCACGCTCGAGCAACAGCAGGACTTCGAATTCAATCTTCGATTCGATTGGGGCGGCGTCTCCGATCTGATGCTCGATACGGGCGCGCCTCTGGGCCGCAGCGCGGGTCCCGATGCCGAGCGCATCCTTGCGGGCGCCGTCGGCTACTGCTTGACCGCAAGCCTGCTGTTCTGCCTGCGCAAGTTCAAGCAAGCGCCGGGAAAATTACGCGCCGACGTGATCGGTACGCTCGCGCGCAACGAACGCGGTCGCTTGCGCGTTGGCCGGCTCGACGCGCGCATTCACCTGAGCGATGCGGTCGCCGACATCAAGCATTTCGATCGATGCGCGCAACAGTTCGAGGACTTCTGCGTGGTCAGCGACAGCGTTCGCCACGGCATTCCCATCGATGTCGAGATATTCGATGCGCGCGGCCAGTGTGTCTACGGCGCACGCAGCCGCGAGGGCGACGGTCGGGGCTGACGGCGTGGCGCCGGATCGAGGTCGCGCGCTCGCGCGGCTGCGCACGGGCGGGCGCCATGCTTGCGGACATCTGCACGAATGTTGGCGCGCTAGTGTCCCGAGTCAGAAGTTCGCCGCACAAAAGATGCCGAAATCGACGCCATACTTTGTCGCGAATCCTCGCCAGGTGTCCAACCTGGCTGCGGTTCGCTTCGCGTCTGGCGTCGATTTCGA
>WYBJ01000256.1 GCA_011525945.1 Burkholderiaceae bacterium
CCATCGCGCGCCCGCATACGGATTGCCCGCGCGCCCCGGCCGATCCGATCGCCGCGTGCGTTTTCGCGCGGCGGAACGACCCGGGCGCCGCTACCCGCGACTCACCACCGTCACCAGCCGCGCCAGCGTCCCGGGCGTCTCGAACGAGCGCAGCGCCTCGAACAGCGGCCGCGCATCGCGCCCAAGCACCGGCTCGACCAGCCCGGCGAATTTTGCCTCCATCCCCGCCCAGCTCATCGGATTGCCCGGATTGCCGAGCGCGAGCGGCACGTGCGAGCGCAGCCTGCGTCCGTCGGCGAGCTCGACCTCGATGAAACCCTCCGTAAGCTCGAAATCCGGCTGAGTGGCGAGCTCGCACTTGGCAACGAGGTCCTGCACGTTCGGGTCGTTCAGGCGCGCTTCGGAGAAGTCACCCTCGACCGCGGCGTAGCCGGACAGCGCCAGCGCCGTGCAGTACGCGACGCTGAACTTGCCTTCGAGCGGCGTCCTCGGATCGGGGCGCGATGCGACACGCAAGGTCATGGGGGATGCGCCCAGCACGACGCGGCGAATGGCCTGCCCCTGGACCTGCCTGCTCAATTCCCGACCCGCGTCCACGCACGCATGCGTCGCCTTGCAGCACGCGTAGGGCTTGTAGGCGTTGCGCAGCAAGGCGAGTCCGTCGGTGAACGGCTCGGGTGCGATCTTGACCGAGCGATCCTGGATGAGAGCGCCCGAAAGGCCATCGGGCGCATCGAGCAACTGCGTTGCAGCCTCGAATCCCTCCGCCGCGAGATCGGCGGCAAGTATTCCGTCCATGGCTGCTTTGCCGAGGTGAAACGGCTTGCTCATGGTGCCGAACGAGGCATTGAGCCCGCCCGCGGTGGTCGCCGCCACGCCGAGTGCGTGCGCGATTTGCGTTCGATCCAGATCCAGCAGCACACACGACGCGGCCGCCGCGGCAAAACGCCCGAATACCGCGCTCGGGTGGAAACCGATGTGCTGCAGCTTGCGTCCGACGCCCCCGGCGCCGAGCCGCGCCGAGACCTCGAAACCGGTGATGAAGGCGGCAAGCGCCTGCTGCTCGCTCTTGCCGTAATGCTCGGCAAGCGCCAGCGTCGCCGCCCAGGTCGGTGCGCTGATGTGACCTGCGCCATCCATGTGCGTGTCGTCGTAGTCCATGCAGTGCGCCATGGTGCCGTTGACGAGAGCGGCCGCCGCCGGCGCGACCGCGGGACCGAGCACGATGTGCGCGCGTCCGCCGGTGTGCCATTTCTCGGCGACGCGGCGCGCTGCCCGTGCGGCCGGCTCGTTCACTGCGCCGAGCGCGACGCCGACCCAATCGACCAGGCACATCTTCGCGGCTTCGAGCACCTCGGTTGTGTGCCGGCGCGTTGCGGTGGCCGCGATGAAGTGTGTCGCTGCATCGCCGATGGGTGTCTGCTCTGCCATGGTGTTCTCCTGATCGGTACGCGCGTTGCGCCGACCGCCATGCTAACGGTGAATGCGAAGTAGCGGCAAATCGCGCGTCGCGGCGGTACGAGGATACCGAGTGATCGTTGCGGCGGAAACCCCGTACGGCGGGCGCCCCGCTATGCGAACCATGGCTCGCGCGCGATCATTCGATGGGCGCCCGCGCGTGCGCATCCGGATACCGTGGCATATGCTTGCGTATCGACCGGGCGCGCCGCGCTGCGAATTCGCGGCCGCTCGAAATGGATGAGAGATCGACTGATGGCAGAACGGAGGACCGCATGAAGTTCGCAATGTCCGGGTCGGGACTGCTTGCCGCCGCCCTGCTCGCCGTTCATTCGGCGCCTGCGCCCGCGCAGAAGGACTATCCGAACCGCCCCATACGCTACATCGTGCCCTACTCCCCGGGCGGCAGCACGACCTGGACCTCGCGCCTGGTTGGCCAGCAATTGACCGAGGCATGGGGCGAGCAGGTCATCATCGACAACCGCCCGGGCGCGAGCACCATCATCGGTACCGACCTCGCCGTGAAGTCGAAGCCCGACGGCTACACGCTGGTGTATATCGGCAGCGCGCTGTGTGCGAACCACACCCTGATGAAGACGCCGTATGATGCGATCAGGGACATCGCCCCGATTGCTACGGTATCGAGCTACGAGAACCTATTCGTGGTGCATCCGTCGCTGCCGGTCAAGACGGTGAAGGAGTTCATCGCACTCGCAAAGAAGCGCCCCGGCGAGCTCAACTACGCGACCTCGAGCCACGGCGGATCGACCCACCTCGCGGCGGCGCTGTTCAACCTGGTCGCCAAGATCAAGACCACGCAGATACCCTACAAGGGCGGCGGGCCGGCGGTGATCGATCTGCTCGGCGGCCAGGTGCAATTCTTCTTCTCGGTCCCGGTGAACGTCGTCGCCCATGTCAAGAACGGCCGCCTGCGCGCACTGGCGATCACCGGCGATGAGCGCATCGCCACCTTGCCCGATGTGCCGAGCTTCGCCGAGGCGGGCCTGCCCGAGGTCTCGCTCGCCACCTGGCAAGGTCTCGGCGCACCCGCCGGCACACCGAGGGAGATCCTCGACAAGATCGCCGCGGAAGTCGGCAAGATGGTCGCGATGCCGCAGACGAAGGAAAAACTCGCCACGCAGGGCTTCGAGCCATTCTTCAACGGTCCCGAGCGGACCGCCGTGCTGGTCAAACGCGACATCGAACGCTTCGCCAAGATCATCCGGGAGGCTGGCATCAAACCCTTGAACTGACGCCTGCGCCAGACGCGGTTTCGCCGGCGTGGGGCTGTCTCGGCTCGTTTGCGGGCGTGACTTCGGCGCCTACGCGCTCGACGATCAGCCGGTAGTGCTCCGGGCGCCGGTGGGCGGCGAAGTCGAACATCGTGCGTTTGAGATTCTGTGCGAGGTCGATGTCGCAATCGAAGCAGATGACTTCGTCATCCTCTGTCGTGCTCTTGGCGGCGATCTCGCCGCTCGGCGCAACGATGAGCGAATGGCCGAACATGCGGAACCCATCCTCGACGCCGCACTTGGCCGTCTCGACGAGCCAGGTCGCATTCTGAAAGGCCATCGATTGCGCCATGATGAGGTGATGGTGAACGCGTAGCGCCGGCGGCTCGGGATAGTGCAGGTTCTCGGTGGGCGTGTTGAAGCCGAGCGCGACGATCTCCGCGCCCTGTAGCGCCAGCACGCGAAACGCTTCCGGCCAGCGCCGGTCGTTGCAGATCAGCATCCCCGTGATCGTGTCGAGATAGCGCCAGACGCGGAAGCCGAGATCGCCCACCTCGAAGTATTTCTTTTCCAGGTGCTGGAACGCGGCCTGCGGCTTGTGCTCCGCATGACCCGGCAGATGCACCTTGCGGTACTTGCCGACGATGCTGCCATCGGGGCCGACCAGGATGGCCGTATTGAAGCGCCGCAGCCGCCCGTGCACATCCGCGATCTCGGCGTAGCCGAGGTAGTAGCCGATGCCCAGACGCCTGCCTTCGTCGAACAGCGCCTGGGTATCCGGCGAAGGCATCGCGGTCTCGAAGTAGCGGCGATCGACTTCGTCCTGGTCCGCGATCCACCAGCGCGGAAAGAACGTCGTCAACGCGAGCTCCGGAAATACGACGAAGCGCGCGCCACGCGCATGCGCTTCGCGCATGAGGGCGATCAGCCGCTTGACCGCCGCCGCACGCGAATCGGAACGATTGAGCGGGCCGAGCTGGGCTGCGGCGATCTTCACGCGGCGAGCCATGACGAGTCTCCTCCGATTGGCGAAGGCCGAAAAGCGATAGCGCGAATCTTCCCGCAGCCGACCTCGGAACTCATGTATCGGCGCGACTGCACGGGACCGAGCGGCCGATTTGCTAGTATAGGTTCATCCGCGCATCACACGTTGCGCATCGACACGGGAGTAAAGCATGTCCAGAGGTTTCACGATGATTTTCGCGGCAATCGCGTTGTCGGCACTCGCCGCGCCTGCGCGCGCGGCGGACTTCCCGGCACGCCCCATACGCATGATCGTGCCGTTCGCACCGGGTGGCGGCACCGACATCAGCGCGCGCATACTCGCCGAAGGTCTGGGCAAAGCGCTGGCGCAGACGGTGGTGGTGGACAACAGGCCGGGTGCCGGCAGCACGCTCGGCACCGACATCGCAGCCAGAACGACGCCCGACGGCTACACCCTGCTGCTCGGCAACATCAGCATGGCGTTCAACGCGGCGCTCTACAAGAAGCTCGCGTATAACGTGATTCGCGACTTCGCGCCGATATCGCTCGCCACCGAACAGCCCAACATTCTGGTTGCGCATCCCACTTTGCCTGCGAGAACGCTGCCGGATTTCGTGAAGCTTGCGCGCTCGCAACCCGGTAAATTCACTTACGGCTCGGCGGGGCAGGGCTCGGGCACTCACCTCGCGATGGAGCTGCTGCTGATGTCGCAGAAGATGGACCTCATCCACGTGCCGTTCAAAGGCACCGGCCCCGCACTGTCGGCGCTCCTCGGTAACCAGATCTCGGTCTTCTTCTCGACCTACGCATCGGCGCTGCCGCACGTGAAAGCCGGGCGCCTGCGCGCCTACGCCGTCACCAGTGCCAAGCGCACGCGCACGCTGCCCGAGGTCGCCACGGTCGCCGAGCAGGGCGTGCCCGGGTACGAGTACAGCACGTGGTACGGACTCCTCGCTCCCGCGGGGACCCCCGCATCGATCGTCGGCATACTCAGCAAAGCGACGCTGCAGGCGCTGAATTCGCCCGAGATACGCGAGCGCTACAATGCGCAAGGCATGGACGTCGTGCCGAGCAGTCCAGCGGAATTCACGAAGCTGATCAAGTCCGAGACCGACAAATGGGAAGCGGTCGTCAAAGCAGCGAAGATCCCGCAGCTTTGAACGGCGCTTGCTCGCTGGCGTGACGTACGCTCACCCGGGACCCGGGTGAACTTCCCCTGAAACACTCGATGGCGAACAACCGAATCATGCTCGACGCAGCGATCGTAGGAATGGGTAACTGGGGCAGGCGCCTGGTCGACTCGGTGCAGGCCAGCAGCAAGCTGCGCTTCGTCGCGGGCACCAGTCGGACGCTGGACAAGGTGTCCGAATTCGCAGCCAGCCGCGGGATCGCGCTTGCGAAGGACTATCGCGCCATACTGGACAATCCTGCCATCGATGCCGTCGTGCTCGCGACGCCGCATTCGGGCCACGCCGAGGAGGTGGCTCAGGCCGCGGCCGCCGGCAAGCATGTATTCGTGGAGAAACCCTTTACGCTCGACGGCCCGAGCGCCGTGCGTGCGGCGCGCGCGTGCGTTCACGCCGGGCGCGTGCTCGCAGTCGGCCTCAACCGCCGCTTCCGTCCGGCCGTGCGCGAATTGCAGCGCATGGTGGCGGCCGGCGAGCTTGGCGTGCTGCTGCATTTGGAGGCCCAGTGGTCGGGTCCGCCGCCGGAAGCCCGCACACCGGACAGTTGGCGGCACAGCGACCGCGAGAGCCCGGCCGGCGGCATGGGTGCGAAAGGCGTCCACCTGCTCGATACGATGATGTCGCTCGCGGGGCTCGCACAGAGCGTATTCGCGTACAGCGATCGGCGAGTCGATCCCTACACCGATGACACGACCTCGATGCTGTTGCGATTCGCAGGCGGCGCCACGGGCTATCTCGGGACGTGTCTGAGCACGCCATACTACTGGCGTGTGCAGGCGCTCGGCTCGGCCGCATGGGCGGAGGTTCGCGACGAGCATACCCTCACCGTTTGCCGCCCGAGCAGCGCGCCCGTAACACACGGCTTCACGCCGACCGACGTGGAGCGCGCCGAGTTGGAGGCGTTCGCCGACGCGGTTGCCGGGCGCGCGCCCTACCCGGTCAGCCTCGAACAAGCGATCTGCGGCAGCGCCGCGATCGCCGCTATCGTGCAATCCGCAGCGAGCGCGCTGCCGGTCGAGATCGCGCACCCGACGCTCTAGTGCCCCGAGTCAGAAGTCGTTGCAACAATGTTCTTGATGCTCGCGACGCCACGAGTGGCAAAAGTGTCGAAATCGACGCCAG
>WYBJ01000257.1 GCA_011525945.1 Burkholderiaceae bacterium
AAGAGCTGATTCTCGACGGCGACGGCAACATCTCGTTCGGGCACGCGAACGGCGCCGGTCAGCGCAACTGCGTCGAGTACTATTGCGAATACGTTCCCGGCACGCCGCGGCTGCCGGCTCGACTGAGCCCGGACCCGGTGCCTTGAGCGCACCAGGATCGGTGCGCCGGCGCCGGGCGCCCACCGGCCCCCCCTCTAAATTTCTCCAAATGCCGATGCGCTGCGCGTGGCGCTGCGCTACCATGCCGAGCGGCTCGCTGCGGAATGTCCGCGGCGGCAAAGCTCCGGGATCCGGATCGAAGCTTGGCGGCGAAACGATGCGCCAGCATGTCGATATTCGGCGCCCGGCCCCGTGATCCAGCGCTCAGGAGGCGCCATGCAGTCGACTGTACGAATCGTGTTGTCGCTTGCCGCGCTGTGCGGCATGCAGTTGGTACTATCGGACGCGCAGCGCGTCAGCGCGCAGTCTTACCCCAGCCGGCCCGTGCGCATGATCGTTCCGTTTCCGCCGGGTGGGAACACGGACATCATCGCCCGTATCGTCCATCCGCGCATGAGCGAAGCACTCGGCCAGCAGCTCCTCATCGACAACCGAGGCGGGGCGGGAAGTACCATCGGAACCGAGCTCACGGCACGGGCGCCCGCGGACGGTTACACCATCGCGATGGTGTCGGCGGCGCACACGATCAATCCGGCGATGGTGAAGAAGCTGCCGTACGATTCGGTGCGCGATTTCACGCCCATCGCGGTCGTCGCGGACGTGCCCACGGTGTTTGTCTGCCACCCCTCGCTGCCGGTGAGGAACCTGCAGGAGTTCCTCGCGCTTGCGCGCAAGCGCCCGGGTGAGATCACCTATTCGACCGCCGGACGCGGCACGGTCGGGCACCTGGCGGCGGAACTGCTCAGCTCGATGACGAAGATCGAGATCATCCATGTCCCTTATAAGGGTACGGGTCCGGCGGTTGTGGACTTGATGGCGGGACACGTGCAATTGCAGTTCGCCAGCATGCCGGCGGCGATCAACTTCGTCCGTGCCGGGAAGCTGCGTATGCTCGCCCAGGCTGGCGCCAAGCGCTCCGCGGCCGCCCCAGACGTGCCGACGATGATCGAATCGGGGTTGCCCGGCTATATCATTTCAAGCGGTTTCTCGGTGTTCGGTCCAGCCAAGCTTCAGCGCCCAGTCGTCGATCGCGTAAACGGCGCGATCAAGACGGCGCTATCCGATCCGGAGGTGCGCAAGAAGCTCTCCGACCAGGGCGCCGAGCCGGTGGGCAGCAGCCCGGAAGAGCACGACAGGTTCAACCGCGCCGAAATCGAAAAATGGATCAAGGTCGCACGCGGCGCAGGCATCGAGCCGCAATAGAGAGGAACAGGCAGGATGAAGATCACGGCTGACAATGGAAAGCGCTCCGGCGCGACGCAGGGCAACGATCCCAATCAACTGAGCGAACGCACGCGCGTCGACGCCAAGCGCACCGCCGCGGCCAGCTTCGCGAGCTTGCAGGAGATCGTGATCGCGGCCCGGCGTAACCTCTCTCGCCCGCTCTGGGACACGCTGAGCGGGGGCTCGGATTCGGAGACGACCTTGCGCCGTAACCGCCTCGCCCTCGACGGCCTCGCCTTGCGCCAGCGCGTGCTGATGAACGTGTCGAACATCGATACGAGTACGACGCTGCTCGGCAAGAAGCTGCCCATTCCCGTGTTCATCGCGCCGGTGGGAAACTTCCTCCAGCTCGCCGATCCGCAAGGGGTGGTGGCGGTTGCCCGCGGTGCGACCGCTTATGGCACAGAGGTCTTCGTCAGCACGGCGGCCAAGCCCGGGATCGAGGAAGCCGCGGGCGCAGTGGACGCCCGCATGATTTTTCAGCTCTACGTGCGCAGCGACCGCAAGTGGATCGAAGATATCCTCGATCGCGCCAAGGCAGCCGGCTATCGAGCCCTGTGCGTGACCGTCGACCGCGCGTACTACAGCCGGCGTGAGCGCGATCTCATCAGCCGCCTGCCGGTGCGCGAAGGCGGCGATCCGAAGTTCCAGGCTAGCCTGACGTGGGACGACATGGTATGGATGAAAAGCCGCATGGGCGTCCCGCTCATCCTCAAGGGAATCGCGACAGCCGAGGATGCCCGCCTGGCGGTCGAATACGGCGCGGACGTGGTGTACGTTTCCAACCACGGCGGGCGCCAGCTCGATCACGCCCAGGCGAGCATCGAAGTCCTGCCCGAGGTGGTCGCGGCGGTCGACGGGCGTGCCGAGGTGCTCGTCGATGGCGCCATTTCGCGCGGCACCGACGTGATCAAGGCGATCGCGTTGGGCGCGCGCGCGGTCGGCTTGGGTAAGCTGCAAGGCTGGGCACTGGCGGCGGCCGGAGAGGCGGGCATCGTGCGCATGCTGGAGCTCATCGAGGTCGAAATCCGGACCTCACTCGGTCTCATGGGCGTAACGTCGCTCGCGCAACTGAATCCGACGTGGGTGCGGCCTGCGCAACCGGTCGGGCCGGGAAGCATGACGAGCGCCTACCCCATATTCCAGGAGCAGCGCTTCGCGTGAGGATCGAAGGGCAGCGGCGGGCGCCAGCACCACAGGCGCCGCCAACGAGCGCTGCGTCGTCTCTGCGCGGCGTCTTGGCGCTTGCAGCGCATTGCTCGATCTTTGCCGCCGCCTCCGTGATCAGTCGGCCATACTTGTCGTAGTCCGACTGCAGGCGCTTGGCGAACGCCTCGGGCGCCATGCCCATGGGATCGAGAGTCTGCGCGTTCAGCGTATTTGGCGCGCCTACTTCATTTTTTCCACCAACGCCAGAATCTCGTTGATCGGTATCGTGTTGCGCGGGCGGCTGTCGCGGATATAGCGGATGACGCCCTCCTTGTCGACGATCATGACCGTCGGAATCGCGCGCAAGTAGCCGGCAATTCGCTTGACGTCCTTGGCTGCCGCAGCGTCATCGTTGAGTACGCCGTAGGCACGGCTCATCTCGCGCCGGGTGTCGGCGAGCAGCGGATACTTCAGACCGAGCCTTTCCGCCCAGGCCTGGTTGGTGGCGTTGAAATCCACACTGATGCCCAGAACCTGGGCATTCGCGGCCTCGAACTTGGGAAGGTCAAGTTGGAAGGCCAGCGCTTCCTGCGTTCAACTGTTGGTGAATGCACCCGTGTAGAAGAAGAGAACCAGCGTCTTGCCGGGAAAGTCCTTGTTGCTCACCTGCTTCGCGGTGGTGGCCGCGAGCGCGAACGTGGGCGCCCTGTCGCCCGCGCTCAGGGCTGAGTGCGCCGCACCGACTGGCACGAGCGCCGCTACGCTCACGCACAGTGCGACCGCCATGCGCTTCCAGTTCCATGCCTTCATGCCCGCTCCTTTCGCTTGACGTGCACGGCAGTTGTAGCGCCGGTCAAGCACCGCGCCCGGCTACCGATCTGACGTAATCCAGCAGTTCTTTCGAGTCGAGGTCCAGCGGCCCGAATCCCGCCGCGCGGATCACGCCCTTGCGATCCACCACATAGGTCATCGGCACGCCGCGCACGCCGAACTGGCGCGCCACGGTCATACTTTGATCGACCGGAGCGGAAAAAGTGAACTTGCTTTCCTCCATCACCGGTTTTGCCGCCTTGACTCCGGTGCCGTCGATCGAGATGGCGAGCACCGTGACGCCGTTGTCCTTGAGCTTTTCGTGTGCCCTCTGCACGGAGGGCATCTCGCCGCGGCAGATCGTTCACCAGGACGCCCAGAAGCGGATGAGGAGCACCTGTCCCTTGAGTGCTTGCGAGTCCAGCTTCGAGCCCGCCGTGGTCGGGAGCACGAATGCGGGCATCGGCGTGGGTTTCGCCGACGGCGTGAGTCCGGCCGGCGGTGCGCGTTCTGCGGCCTGCGTTAGCGGCGCAAAACCCAATGCCACGCACAGTGCCGAACCGATGAGCCAGCGCCGACGACCGGTACTTGGAACCGAGACGTGATGTTCGATCATGACGCTTCCATGCTCCGTCCTCTTAGCGACAAACTTCAGCACGTGTACGGACGTGAAGACCTTTCCCTCACCCTCGATCTCTACCCAGGAACCTGCCCGCCGCGCGGGCACACAACGCTCCCCTCTCCCACCGGGAGAGGGGTTGG
>WYBJ01000258.1 GCA_011525945.1 Burkholderiaceae bacterium
CGGCCAAGAGAAGTTCGCCGAGCTGCCGCGCTTCTGATCGCGCGCAGAAGTGAAGCGACCCATGTCGGCTGCTGCCCTGCAAGATCTCGTCGCCGAATGGTCCGGGCGCATCCGCGACGCCGCGGCGACCGGCGAGTCGATCTGCATTCGCGCGAGCGGCAGCAAGGACTTCTACGGTGGCGCTCGCCAGGGCGCCTTGCTCGACACGCGCGAGTATTGCGGCATCGTCGACTACGAGCCGACCGAATTGCTCGTGGTTGCCCGCGCCGGTACGCCGCTCGCAGCGATCGAGCGCATCCTTGCCGAACAAGGCCAGATGCTGGCGTTCGAGCCGCCGCACCTCGGCCCGGCCGCAACCCTGGGCGGTGCGATTGCCTGCGGCATGTCCGGGCCACGGCGTGCCGCCGCTGGCTCGGCGCGCGACTTCGTGCTTGGCGCGCGCATCCTCGACGGCCGCGGCGATGACCTGGCGTTCGGCGGCAAGGTGATGAAGAACGTCGCCGGTTACGATGTCTCGCGCCTGATGGTCGGCGCGATGGGCACACTGGGCCTGCTGCTGGATGTTTCGCTCAAGGTGCTACCCGCGCCCGCACATGACGTGACGCTGCACTTTGAGCTCGATCAAGCCGCGGCGATCCGGCGCATGAACGAGTGGGCGGCGCAACCCTACAACATATCGGCGAGCTGTCATGAAGGGCGTACGCTCGCGGTCCGGCTGTCGGGAACGCAGCCCGGCGTGGAAGCGCTCGCCCGCGCGCTCGGCGGCGAGCGAGCGCCCGACGCCGCCGCGTTCTGGCACGCCGTGCGCGAGCAGGAATGCAGTTTCTTCCGGGGCGCGGCATCGCTGTGGCGCATCTCTATCAAGTCCACCACGCCGCCATTGCCGCTGCCGGGTGAGCAACTGCTCGAATGGAATGGCGCGCTGCGCTGGGCGCGGACCGACGCAGGTCCTGCCGAGGTGCGCGCAGCGGCACGCAAGGCCGGCGGACACGCCACCTGGTATCGCGGCGCGACCGATGCGGCGACGGTGTTCCAGCCCTTGCCCGAAGCGCTCATGCGGCTGCACCAGCGCCTGAAGCAGACGTTCGACCCGGCTCGCGTCTTCAACCGCGCTCGGCTCTATCCCGAGCTCTAGAACGAGCCGCCAAGCTCGATCGATCCGGCATGCAGACAAATCTGGCCGACTTCATCAAGGACACGCCCGACGGGCGGGAGGCCGATGCGATCCTGCGCAGCTGCGTGCACTGCGGGTTTTGCAATGCGACCTGCCCGACCTACCAGCTCCTCGGCGATGAACGCGATGGGCCGCGCGGGCGCATCTACCTCATCAAGCAGGTGCTCGAAGGCGCGCGGCCGACCGAGAGGACGCAAACGCACCTCGACCGATGCCTTACCTGCCGCGCATGCGAGACCACCTGCCCGTCGGGCGTGCGCTATGCACGGCTGGCCGACATCGGCCGTGCCGTGATTGCAGCGCAGGTCGGCCGACCGGCCCGGGAGCGGTTGCGGCGCGGCGCGTTGCGCCGCGCCTTGGCCGAGCCGCGCGTATTCGCGCCGCTACTCGCGCTCGGACAGGCGCTCGCGCCACTGCTGCCCGCGAAGCTGCGCGCGCGCGTGCCGGCTCGCGTGCCGCGCAGCGACTGGGCGCCACTTCGCCATGCTCGTCGCATGCTGGTGCTCGAGGGCTGCGTTCAGCCCTCACTCGCTCCGAACATCAACGCAGCCGCGTCGCGCGTCCTGGACCGCCTCGGGATCTCACTCGAGCGCGTCCCGGGCGCGGGCTGTTGCGGCGCAATCGATTTTCACTTGGACGCCGGGGATACCGCGCGCCGGCGCATGCGCAGCCTGATCGATGCCTGGTGGCCCCGCCTCGAAGGCGCCGAAGCCATCGTCTTCACCGCCAGCGGCTGCGGGATGATGTTGAAGGATTATGTGTACGCGCTGGCAGACGATGCCGCGTATCGCGACAAGGCGCGGCGCATCGCCGCATCGTGTCGCGACCTGAGCGAAGTACTGCTCGCCAACCGTGACGCGTTGCGCGCGGTGTGCCGGCCCGCAACCGCGCGCCGCGTGGCCTTCCATTCCCCGTGCAGCCTGCAGCACGGATTGCGCATACGCGGCGCGGTCGAGACATTGCTGGGCGAGCTCGGCTACGAGCTTACCCCGGTGCCGGATGCGCACTTGTGCTGCGGCTCGGCCGGAACGTATTCCATCCTGCAGCCCGAGTTGTCGCAGAGGCTCAAGGTCGCGAAGCAGACCGCTTTGAACTGCGGCCGTCCCGAGGAAATCCTCACCGCCAACATCGGCTGCCTCACACATCTTCACACGGGTCTGCAAACACGCATACGCCATTGGATCGAGGCGGTCGACGAACGAATCGCCACGGTCGCGTAAAGCGATCCATGCCGGTGCAGGAGAACGGCGCAAGAGGAATCTTGCCCCGGTTCGGTCTCGATTCGGCGCAATCGGGCGCTGCGCCAACGAGGCTAGCGCACCGGACCCGGTGATAGAATCGAGCGGTTGGAGGATCATCGTGTCGCAGACAAGCCCGCCCGCCGCATCGACCACAGACTTCGCCCGGCTTCTCAGTCCCC
The DNA here is from genome assembly GCA_011525945.1 of Burkholderiaceae bacterium. Classification (GTDB taxonomy): domain Bacteria; phylum Pseudomonadota; class Gammaproteobacteria; order Burkholderiales; family WYBJ01; genus WYBJ01. Next base: position 2,595 of record WYBJ01000258.1, read on the forward strand.
GCGGGATCGCGCTCATCGGCGCATCGGCCAATGCCGCGAGTGTAGGCGGGCAGCCGCTTCGTTACCTCACCGAGTTCGGTTATGCCGGGCGTGTCTACCCGGTCAACCCGAAATATCCTCAGCTCGCGGGGCTCGACTGCTACCCGAACGTGCGCGAGGTGCCCGATCCGTGCGACCTGGCGATCATCGTGGTCGGCGCCCGGCACGTGCCTTCGGTGATCGATCAGTGCGGCAGCCGCGGCATCCCGTTCGCCATTGTCCTGAGCGCGGGCTTCCAGGAGATCGGCAGCCGCGGCGCGGAAAACCAGCGTGCCCTCGAGCAGGCGCTGGCGCGCAGCGCGGTGCGTATCGTCGGGCCGAACTGCATCGGCGTGCTCAATTTGAACGAGCACATCCACGCCGGCTTCGGCAGCGCGATGTCGAACCGCAATCTGCTCCCCGGGCGTTTGGCGATGGTCACGCAAAGCGGCGGCTTCGGCTTCGCCATGGTGGCCGCGGCCGATCAGCAAGGCGTGGGATTCAACTACATCGTCTCCACCGGCAACGAAACAAGTATCAAGGCCACGGAGTTCATCCGCTACCTCATCGAGCGCAGCGACACCGACGCGGTGGTCGCGTACCTCGAGGGCAGCACCGACGGGCGAGGGCTCATCGACATCGGCCGGCGCGCGCTCGAGCTGGAGAAGCCGGTGCTGTTGTGGAAGGTCGGCAACTCGCGCTCGGGCAAGCGTGCCGCGACCTCGCACACCGGTCGCTTGAGCGCGGGTTCGGAGTTATTCCGGCGCGCGATTGAACAAGGCGGTTTCATCGAAATCGGCGATACCGACGATATGGTCGATCTCGCGCAATTCCTGCGCTACCGCAAGCGCGCCAAAGGCAATCGCACCGCCATCCTGACGCTCTCGGGCGGCGCCGGCGTTCTGGTCGCCGATTTGTGCGAGGCGCACGGGTTGGAGGTGCCCGAGACTTCCACCGACACGATTGCCAAGCTCAAGCCGCTGGCGTACGAGCTCGGCTCGCTCACGAATCCGATCGATCTCACACCGCAAGGCTACAGCGACGGATTCGCGAGCTACAACCGGGTGATCGAAACGGTGCTCGCCGCTCCCGAATTCGATCAGGCGATCGTGCGCTCGGCGCCGGGCGCGGTCGCAGCGACATGGGCCGCGGGCTTCGTCGCAGTGGCCGCGCGCAGCGACAAACCGGTGTTGCTGCAATGGGGCACGAGCTCGGAGCACTACCGCGAAGCGATCGAGACGGTGCGCCAGGCCGGCATCCCGGCATTTCTTTCGCCGCGCCGCTCCGTAAGCGCGCTCGGCGCGATGTACCGCTTCGGTGTCAAGGTGCAACGGCTGAAGGCGCGCGCGCAGAAACCAAGCGATCGGCCCGTGTCGGCGCAATCGCTCGATCTGCCGGATAGCGGCGCTACGCTGGGCGAGCGGCGCTCGAAACAGATTCTCGCGCGCTACGGGATTCCGGTGGTGCGCGAAATCCTGGTCGCCGAATCCGAGATCGATTCGTTGCGCTCCGATCAGTTCGTATTCCCGCTTGCCGTCAAGATCGAGTCGCCCGATATCGCACACAAGACCGAAGCCGGTGCGGTGCGTTTGCGCATCGCCGATCTGGCTTCGCTCAGAAAAGCCGCGCACGAAGTCATCGACTCGGCACGCAACTACCGGCCCGGTGCGCGCATCGACGGCGTGCTCGTCCAGGAGATGGCTACGGGCACCGAAGTAATCCTGGGTGCAGTCGACGATCCGTATTTCGGCCCGACGGTGATGTTCGGTCTGGGGGGCGTGCTCACCGAAGTGTTGCACGATGTCACGCATCGCTTCGCACCCTTCGATCATGACAGCGCGCTCGACATGCTGGCCGAGATCAAGGGCGCGGCGCTGTTGCGCGGCTATCGCGGCGCACCGGCGCTGGACACCGAAGCGCTCGCCGACACGCTGGCGCGCCTATCGTGGCTCATCCACGACCACGCGGGACGCATCCGTGAGATCGACGTCAATCCTTTGTTCGTGCGACCACACGGACAAGGTGTAGTCGCCGCGGATGCGCTGATCGTATTGTCCGAGGATGGATCGCAGATCGCTCCTCGGAAGTGAATGGAATCATCGTGTCCGCCGATGGCGGCGTCAGGCGGCAGCCGGCGCGACCGCCAAGGCGCAAAGGAGACGCCCGCTTGGAACAGAAGATGCAGTCCTCACCCTACGGCACGTTCGTCGATTATTGCAAGAAGGGCCAGCTCGCGTATCAGTATTGCATCGACGATAACAAGGCCGTGTTTTTCCCGCGCGTGATGGCCCCGGTGTCGGGCAGCACCAATCTCGAATGGCGCGTGAGCCGGGGGCTCGGAACGGTGCATGCGACCACGGTCGTGCACACGCGCGACGCGGCGCCGTACAACGTCGCCCTGATCGATGTCGACGAGGGCTTTCGCATGATGAGCCGAGTCGAGGACATCGATCCGATGCAGGTGAGAATCGGCATGCGCGTGAAAGTGCGCATGCACCCGGGCGACGACAAGCAGCCCCCCTATCCGGTGTTCGTTCCGACGGAGGGCGCACGATGAAGGGCTTGAAGCGCGCCAGTGTGGCGATCGTCGGGGCGGCCGAATCCGATCTGGGCGCAGTTGCACCCAACACGAGTCCGATCGACTTGATGGCGCAGGCGACGCGCCGGGCGCTGGACGATTGCGGGCTCAAACTCAGCGACATCGACGGCATCTTCGCCGCCACCACTCAGGCGCGCAGTCCGACGCTGTACCTGCGTGAGTATCTCGGCATCGAGCCGCGCTACGCCGACAACACCATGATCGGCGGCTCGTCGTTCGAATCGCACATCGGTCACGCCCAGGCCGCGATTCAGAATGGATTGTGCGATGCTGCGCTCATCACCTACGGCAGCACGCAGCGAACGATCTCGCGTGCTTCCGCGAGTCCGCGCGAGTTCAATCCCTACGAGACCGTCTACAAGCCCTTCCTCCCCTCTTCGGCATATGCGCTGGCGGCGTCGCGCCACATGCATCAGTACGGCACCACGCGCGAACAGCTCGCCGAGGTGGCTGTCGCGGCACGCAAGTGGGCGCTGATGAATCCGCGCGCGTGGGAAAAGGAACCGCTTACGATCGAACAGGTGCTGAACGCGCGCATGGTGAGCTATCCGTTCACGGTACGCGATTGCTGCCTCGTGAGCGATGGCGGCGGCGCGCTCATCATGGTGTCGGCCGAGCGCGCCAAATCGCTCAAGAGCAAACCCGCCTACGTTCTGGGGGTGGGCGAGTACCTGAGCCACAACAGCATCTCGAACATGGCTGATCTCACCGTGAGCGGTGCGGCGCGCTCGGGACCGCTGGCGTTCGGCATGGCGGGGCTCAAGCCCGCGGACGTAAAAGCGATCGAGCTCTACGATGCGTTCACGATCAACACGATCCTATTCCTGGAAGATCTCGGCTTCTGTCGCAAAGGCGAAGGCGGCCGCTTGGTGCAGAACGGCGGCATCGCGCCCGGCGGGAAGCTTGCCGTCAATACCAATGGCGGCGGCCTGTCGTATTGTCACCCCGGCATGTACGGAATCTTTCTGCTGATCGAGGCGGTGCGCCAGATTCGCGGCGAGCGTGGGCCGGCGCAGGTCGCGGGCTGCGACGTGGCGCTCGCGCACGGCAACGGCGGCGTGCTGTCGAGCCAGGTGACGGTGCTGCTGGGCTCGGAAAACACCGTATAGCGGAATTGCGGCGGGCGCGGTAGTCTTGCCCTGCGTTGCGCAGCCATGGCGCAACGATGGCGTCGTTGCCGTAGCGGATGGTGCAACAGCCGGGGGAGGATGACATGCAACACGTGATCGGGCTTGGCTTGCTGGTCAATACCGGCGTTGATGTCGCACCGAGCACCCCCGAGGAGCTTGCGCGTACCGTGCGTGACGATACCGCGCGTTATGGCAAGATCATCCGGGACGCGAAGATCGAGCCGCAATAACCGGGAACAGCCATGTCGACCGTCCGAGCCCTCGCCGTTAGCTCCATTCTTACCGCCGTCGCCTGCGCCCCGGCGCTCGCGCAGACCTTTCCCTCGAAGCCCGTTCGCATCGTGGTGCCTTACCCGGCGGGCGGCAGCGGAACGATCATTGCACGCATCCTCGGGGACAGGCTCAACCAGGCCTGGGGCCAGCAGATCCTGGTCGATAGCCGCCCTGGCGCAAGCGGGATGATCGGCGCCGAAATCGTCGCCAAGGCCCCGCCCGACGGCTATACGCTGCTCGCGGGATACACCTCGGAAGTCGCGATCAACATTAGCCTCTTCCCGAAGATGGCGTACGACCCGAGGAAGGACTTCGCGCCGATCGCGCTCACGGGCATCGTCCCGATGATCCTGCTGGTGCATCCTTCGGTGCCCGCGAAATCCGTGAACGAGCTGATGGCGCTGGCGCGAAGCCGGCCCGGCGAGATGACCTATGCCTCTGCCGGCGCGGGCAGCCCCGCGCACCTCGCGCACGAACTGCTCAATGGCAGCGCCAAGGTGAAGATGGTGCACGTACCCTACAAGGGCGCCGCACCCGCCTTGGTGGATCTCCTCGGCGGGCACGTCTTCACTTATTTCTCCGGCATGCCGCCCGCCATGCCGCATGTGCGGGCCGGACGACTGCGCGGCTTGGCGGTGTCGACCGCCAAGCGTTCGGCGGCGGCGCCTGACATTCCCGCCGTTGCCGAGTCCGTGCCTGGTTTCGACGTACCGACCTGGTTCAGCCTGCTTGCTCCGGCCGGCACGCCGCCCGACATCGTGGTGAAAATCAACGCGGAAACGGTGCGCGGCTTGAACGATCCCGCGGTGAAACCCAAGCTCGCCGCGCTGGGAGCGGAAACCACGACCATGACCGCCGACGATGTGAGTGCGTTCATCCGCAAGGAGATCGAGAAGTTTGCGCGCGTCGTGAAGGCATCCGGCGCTCGGGTCGAATAGCGTGGCCCGAACGATGCGCATCCGCCTGCTTGGAACCGGCACGCCCACGCCTTCGCTCAAACGCATGTGCTCAGGCTACGTGGTCGAGCTCGGCGCCGATACCATCGTGTTCGATCATGGCTTCGGCGCTCATCATCGGCTGCTCGAGCTTGGAATCTCGCCCACTCAGGTGACGCACTTCTTCTGCTCGCACCTGCATTACGACCACATGGGCGATTTTCCGCGCCTGCTGCTCACGCGCTGGGACCAGGGTGCGGGCAAGATTCCAGAGCTCAAAGTCTACGGCCCGCCGCCGATCCGGCAGGTGACGCGCGCTTTGTTCGAGCAAGGCGGTGCGTTCTGGCCCGACCTGGTCGCTCGCACCGAGAACTTGTGCAGCGTGCAGATCTACTGGGCGCGCGGCGGCGTCGGTGAGCGCAAGAAGCCTGTGCCGGAGGTGACCGAGCTCGCACCGAACGATGTCGTGCGCGCAGGCAGTTGGCAGGTCACAACGACCGGAGTGTCGCACTTCGGCCCGCAGCTCGTCTCATACGGTTTTCGCCTGGATTCGCCCGAAGGCTCGTTCGTCTATTCCGGCGACAGCGGCCCGTGCGCCTCGATGGAGCGGCTCGCGCAGGATTGCGACGTGCTGGTGCACATGTGCCAGTATCTTTCGGGGTCCGAGCTCGGTCCGGAGTTCGCGCAATCGTGCATGGGACATCGGGAGCTCGCGCGCCTGGCGCAGAAGGCGAATGTACGCACCGTGGTCGTGACGCACGTCACCGAGCAGATCGACCAACCGGGCGTGCGCGAGCGTCTGGTGCGCGAGATGGCGCAGATCTACCAGGGAAACATCGTCTTCGGCGAGGACCTCATGGAGGTTCCGGTGAAGGGCCCGCAAGCCGCCAAGCTCATGTAGCTTGCGGCATGCGCGGTCCAAAGGCGCAAGAACCCCGCCCCGCGTCGATCCCGACCTCGGGGGCGCGCACGCCGATCGCCCCACCCGCGCTTCGTCACTACGCGCTGCTCGGGCTGCTGTCGCTGCTGTGGGGCGTCTCCTACAATTTCGCCAAGGTGGCGGTTGCAACCATTCCACCGCTCACGACGACCGCAGCGCGGGTCGCGATCGCAGCCGTGCTGCTCGCTACGCTCCTGCGCGCCTCGGGCGTTGCCGTGTTCTCGTCGCGCTATCCGTGGCGCCTGCTCACGATCCAGGCCGTCATGATCAACATCGTCCCCTGGAGCATGAGTGCCTGGGCCGCGCAGACAATCGACAGCGGGCTGGTTGCGGTGCTCAACTCCACGTCACCGATCTTCGCGTTCTTCATCACCTGGGCGATCACACGCCACGAGCCGGCGACCGGCGCGAAGCTCGCGGGGGCGCTCGCCGGGCTCGCCGGCGTCGTCCTCATCGTCGGCGTCGGCGTCGCCTCGGACATCGGCGCTCAGGTGCCGCAGCAGTTGGCGTGCGTGCTGGGTGCGATCCTGTTCGGCATCGCCGCCGTCCACGGCCGGCGCTTCGACGCTCTGCCGCCGCTCGTTCCGGCGACGCTGACCTTGATCGTCGGCGCGGCAGTATTGACGCCCTTGAGCCTCGTCATCGACCGGCCGTGGCTACTCACGCCGTCCCGCTCCTCCTTGATCGCGGCGGGGTGTCTTGCCGTCTTCTCCACAGCAGCGGCGCTCTATCTCTACTATCGCATCCTCGCCACCTTGGGCAGCATCGCGGCGGCAAGCCAAAGCTATTTGCGCATCGTGTTCGGAGTCGCGATCGGGATCTTCTTCCTGGGCGAAAGTCTGACCGCGGAACGCCTTGCCGGAATCGCGCTCATCGTTGCCGGCGTCATCGCTATGACGCGCCCCGTGGTAAGCATCCGCACCATGCGACCCGGTGATCGGTGCTGAATGGGCGACGCGCTGGCCGCGCGCGGCTGCGTCCGCCACGCTGAGGGCACAGCCTCAGCATTGCCGCAAAGCCGTGTCAATGCCGGTCAACATTCTGCTGCCCAAATGCCACGCGACGCGCTTCGCTTCAGCGCCGTGGACTCCCGCGTCAGTGTTCTCGTTTACAGATGAGATGGCTTTGGTCGCGATAGTGCGATCGCAGCTCAAGCACGCGGAAGTAGTCGCCCCAGGTCGAGAACAGGAAGCCACGATCGAGGTAGTTACGCATACGCACACCTCGGTCCTGGTCCCAGTCGCGGCATCCGGGGGATTGATAATCACGATGAAAGTCGCGGTAGGGGATATCCCGAAGGTAGTGGTTGGCATCCAGCACGCTGAAGATCAGGAACCCACCGGGTCGAATGATCCTCCGCAGTTCTGCCGCCCAGTGTCGCACCCCTTCGCATGCCACATGGGTAAACACCGAATTGGCGTAGACGAAGTCGAACATGCCATCGTCGTAGGGTAGCGGTGGCTCGCCGGCCGTTAGATCGACCCGCACCCGGTGTCCGTGTCTCGCGCGCGTCCACGTCACGGCCTCGGGCGTCACATCGCACGCGTACAGGCTCGCCTTGAACGGAAAGTAGTGGATAAGCAATCGCCCGAAGCCAACCCCCATCTCCAGGATGTTGCGCGTCCGGTCGACGGGAAAGCCGTAGTCGAGCAATTCCGCCTGGTAAGCCAGCGCACCTCGATAGCCCGACGCAAAGAACGCATCCCGCTCGGCCTTGTTCGCACGCTGAACCTTGACGATCGTTTCCAGCGGAGGGATCACAGACGGGTCGGTCTGCGCCGGATCTAGCTCCACACCGTATGTCGATCGATAGAAGTCGCGTATGACCCCGAGCCAGTAATCGCGCTCTTGCGCCCAGCCCTCATCGAAGCGCGCGCGTACCACGTCGACGCCGAACAGGTTGCGAACACCTTTACGAACGATCTTTTTCAGTACACGCGGCATGAGTCGACCTAATCCCGGGCTACACGATGGTCGAACTTGCTCGCTGCCGTCCGCCCTCGACCGCATCGGCTGCGGCAATGGCGCGCGCCAATGCCGCGGCGAGACACTTGGCCGATTCCAACGTGACTTCTACCGCGACCCGCGAGCCCGGGCCCAGCGCGGAGTTCACGAAGTCGATGGTGATCGCCTCTTCCAGCAGGGCGTGGTGCGGATGGTCGTATGACACCACCGCGTGCGTGAGGTCGAACCAGCCCTCAGCGCTCTTGCCGGCGCCCTGCGCCGCGACGATCTCGACGATCGAAGTGCACACCGCCTTAGGTCGCCAGGTGCTTGTCGAAGAACGCCCACACTTTCTTCCAGCCGTCGAGGGCTTGCTCGACGCGGTACATCGGCCGGTCGTAGTAGAAGAAGCCGTGACCCGCGCCGTCGTAGCGGTGGAATTCGTAGTTCTTGCCGTGCTTCTTCAACTCCTCCTCGTGCAGGTTCACCTGTTCGGGCGTCGGCGCCCGATCCTCATTGCCGAACAGCCCCAGTAGCGGACACGAAAGGCTCCTGGTGAATTCGATCGGCGCCACCGGCTGCTTGCGACTGAGCTCTTCCTTGCTCATCACGACCCGCCCGCCCCACAGCTCGGCCGCGGCATCGATGCTCTTGGTATGGCATGCGAACAGGAACGTATGCCGGCCGCCTGAGCAGGTGCCGATGCAGCCCACCTTGGCGCCAATCCAGGGCTGCGCGCGCAGCCACTGGACCGCACCCTCGGTGTCGCCGATGACTTGCGCATCGGGAACGCCACCGCCGGCGCGCACCTTCGCCGCGACGTCGTCCGCCTTGCCCTCGCCGGCGCGGTGATAGAGGTTATGGCTGATGGCCGCATAACCGTGGTGCGCGAAGCGACGCGTGGTTTCGCGATACCACTCGTCCCATCCAGGCGCATGGTGGATCAGGACCATGCCGGGGAATGGGCCCGCGCCGAGCGGCCGCGCCACATACGCCGAAATCGGCTCGCCGCTGTTGCCATTGATGGTGATGGTTTCCGCGATCATGCCTTCGTAGGCCATGGCAATCTCCTCTACGGGTAACGATGAACGAACGACAATCCGAGCGGCAGAGAAGTGTATCACCGGCTCCGGACGAGAACAGCCGCTGCGGCGACGAACCGTACCCCGGTCAAAGTGTCGCGCCGCGCTCGGCCATGGCGTAGCGCGTGAGGTCGCGCGTCACGAGCTCGAACGCCTCGTCGACCGAATCGGTGCGATGGAACAGTTTCACATCCGCGGCGTCGATGGTGCCGTGGCGGGCCAATGCATCGAAGTTCATCACCTCATCCCAATATTGCGAACCGAACAGCACCACCGACAGGTGCTTGCGCATCTTGCGCGTCTGGCGCAGCGTCAGCACCTCGAACAGTTCGTCGAGCGTGCCGAAGCCACCAGGAAAAACGATCAGCGCCTTGGCAAGGTAGACGAACCAGAACTTGCGCATGAAAAAGTAGTGGAAGTGAAACGACAGCTCGCGCGTGACGTAGCGGTTGTCGAACTCTTCCACCGGAATCGAAATGGTGAGTCCGACGTTCATGCCCTTGGCTTCGGACGCACCGCGATTGGCCGCCTCCATGATCCCCGGTCCGCCGCCCGTGCACACGACGAAGCGCCGCTCGTCGTCGTCGAGCTGCTTGGACCATTCGGTCAGACGCCGCGCGAGCTCGCGCGCATCCTCGTAGTAGCGCGACATCGCGAGCCGCATGCGCGCGCGCTCGACATCACCCGCCCCCGCCTCGGCGACCCGAAGCTCGTCCTGCGCGTGCTCGCGCGAGATGACGCGTGCCGAGCCCATGAACACGATCGTGTCCTCGATGCGATGACGGCCAAGCCGACTCCTGGGCTCGAGATACTCGGCCAGTATACGCAGCGGCCGAGCATCGGCGGCATTTAGAAACGATTCCTTCAAATATGCCTTGACGCCGTGGTGGCGCCTTTCCTGCTCGCCTTCCGGCAGCGCCGGTTGCGCGCGTTCTTTCTTCATTGCGGTAATCCGATCCGTCCCATCCCAGGCAACCGAATGCCGGGCGTGTTGAAGTCCAGGCCGAACGACAGGCCCAGCATGTTGAGCTCGATGCCTTCCTCCAGCGCGCCGAGCACGCCGAACAGACCGTACAACGACAACTGGTAGCCGGTACCGCTCGGCGCGGCCGCGGCGATGGCGTCGTTGGCGAGAAAGTCCTTGCCGATGGCCGTAGGCGGCAGATCGAGGCGCAACTCGGGCACGGCGCGCGCAATGTGCGCGATGAACGTGTTGCTGTTGGGACCCGGCCAGGTGCGATAGCTATCCGGGTAGGGATAGGTCTTGATCGCTTCCTCGATGCGCCGGATCATCGCGTCCACGCCGGGACCACGCCGCTCGGCCAGTTTCTGCGGCGCGGCGCCGAACCAGTAGTTGTCGGGTCCGGTACGATCCACCTGGATCGCCGGATATCCGCGCATCACGCCCCAGCCGATCACTTCATAGCGCGTGTAGCGCTTTGCGTGCGACGGCTTCACCACGACCCAGGTATGCACGCCGAAGGCTCCTTTCCAGCCGACAGTGCGCGCTGCATAGACCTGGACGACCGCCTCCGGGGTGGTAAGCGGGTCGGGCGCCTGACCGGACGAATCGCGGCGGGCGTTGCGCCAGTCGTCCGGCCTGTTGAACAGGGCGCACCCGGTCGAGGCCAGCACCGGAACGATCAGCGCCAGCAGAGCGAACCAGCCTATCCTGCGCATCCACGATCCCATCGCAATTCGCCGCCGAGCGCTACGCGTCGTCCGCCTCGGCGGCGTATTCCGAGGCAGCCGCTCGCAGCCAGGCCCAGGCGTAATCGCGCAAGCTGCGGGCGACATGAATCTCGAACGTCGGCTCGGCGCCGCTCAAGTGGACGAGAACCGGCGCCTTGGCGAGCAGCGTCTGCGCGCAGTGCCCGAGCGGAAACTTGCGTTCGTGCAGATCGAGCGAGCACCCCTTGGCCAGCACCGCGCGTGCGTTCGAGCCGCCGACAGCATACACGATGCGCGCGGCGCCGACATCGACCACGGCGCAGGCGATCGCGGCCAAGGCCGCGCGCAGACTCGCCGCGAGATCCGAGCCGGCTTGCGTATCGCTGCAGACCAGCCATCGGTCGGGACCGAGCCAGAGAATCGACGCGAGCAGCCCCGCTGCCGATCGTCCCGGGTCGAGCGGCAGCGGCAGGTCGGTGACGGTTCGCACCGCGCGCACGAAGCTCGCATCGTCCGGATCACCCCGCAATTCGACGCAGGCGCGCGCAGGGCACTCGCCGAGTACGAGATCGCGACCGATGAAGCGGCGCATCGATGCATCATCACCCATGCAGCACCTCGTCCGAATCACCCACGAAGCGTGGCGCAGTCAGCGTTACCTTCACGCATCGCGTAGCGAGCGGCGCGTGCAGCGTCTGGCCAATGCGCGCGACGCCGGCCTCGACCAGCGCAAGTGCGATCGAGCGCCCGCAGCTCGGACTGAAATAGCTCGAGGTCACGTAGCCCAGCATCGGTACGGGTTCAGCGGCAACGCGTGCAAGCGTGCACGGCGCGGCGACGAGCTGTGTGCCCTCGGCCAGCACCTCGTGCGGGTTTTCAGTCAGCAAGCCAACGAGCTGGCGCCGGTCCGCGCGACGCGCATCGGGGCGTGCCAGAGAGCGCTGGCCAATGAAGAATTTGTCGCTACGTACCAGCCGATCGAGACCCAGGTCGATCGGGCTCACCGTGCCATCGGTCTCCTGGCCGACGATGATGAACCCCTTCTCCGCGCGCAACACGTGCATCGCCTCGGTGCCGTAGGGCGCGATGTCAAAGCGCTCGCCCGCGCCCATCAATGTTGTCCAAAGCTCGTAGCCGCGGTCGGCCGGCACCGCGATCTCGTAGCCAAGTCCGCCGGCGAAGCTGAGGCGAAAGATGCGTGCCCCGATCCCGGCCACGTAGCCCGTTCGCACCGACATGAACGGCATGGCGCGGATGTCGACACTGCAAAGCGGCGCCAGCAACTCCACGCTGTGCGGTCCGCTCACGGCGACCTGCGCATACTGCTCGGTGACCGGCGTGCAATAGGTCTTGAGCATCGGCCACTCGGTCTGCAGCCATTCTTCCAGCCACGCCGCCACGCGCGCAGCACCGCCGGTGGTGGTCGTGAGCAAGAAATGCGTCTCGGCCAGGCGCGCGATCACGCCGTCGTCGAACACCATACCATCCTGCTTCAGCATCAAGCCGTAGCGGCAGCGCCCGGGCGCGAGCGAGCGCACAGGGTTGCAGTAGATGCGTTCCAGGAACTCGGCCGCATCCGGGCCCTGTATGTCGATCTTGCCGAGCGTGCTCGCATCCAGCATGCCGACACCGCGCCGCACCGCCAGACACTCGCGTTGCACCGACGCGTGCAGCGTTTCACCGGCGCGCGGGTAGTAGCAGGCGCGCTTCCACTGACCGGCATCTTCGAACACCGCACCGTGACGCCGGTGCCACTCGTGCATCGGTGTCCTGCGCACGGGATCGAACAACTCGCCCGCATCCATCCCGGCGATGGCGCTAAAGCTCACCGGCTGGTACGGCGGCCGGAACGTGCTCATGCCGATCGTTCCGGCCGCTTCGCCGCGGGCATCGGCGAGCAATGCCACGACGTTGGCATTACCCATCTTGCCCTGGTCCACGCCCATGCCGGCGGTGGTGTATCGTTTCAAGTGCTCGATGGCGTCGTAACCTTCGCGCGCGGCAAGCCCCACGTCGGCGAGCGTCACGTCGGCCTGGAAGTCGACGAATTGCTTGCGCCGCGACGCGCGCTCACCACGGTGCGCGAGAGCGACGTCGGCCGCCGTCGCTTCGGGCTCGCTTACTTGCGGCAGCTCGAGCGCACGCGCGGGCTCGAGCCCGCACGCCTGCGCGGCCGCACCGCCGGCAGCGAAACCTTGCGCCAGTGCTTCGTGCAGCAGCCATGCCGCCTGCACGCTGCCCGCACAGCGCACAGGCTGCATCGCCTCGCCCGGCACGAAGGCCCCGGCACGCGCATCGAAGCGCAACCGGCCGCGCGCTTGCGAGAACAGGTGCACGGTCGGGATCCAGCCTCCGCTCATCGCCACCAGGTCACACGCGATCTCGCGTATCGTCCCGCCGGCAAACGGTTGCACGCGCACGGCGCTCACACGCATGCGCCCGCCGGTCGCGACGATACGCTGTCCGGTGAGAACCTCGATGCCGCGCGCCCGCGCCTGCTGCGGCAAGAAACCCGCTGCGCGCACGCGCAGGTCGAGCACGGCCGCGATCGCCACACCCGCGCTCGCCAGATCGAGCGCCGTGCGGTAGCCGTCGTCGCCGACGGTTGCAATCACGACGCGCGAGCCGGCCGTCACGCCGAACCGATTGAGATAACCGCGCACGGCGCCCGCGAGCATGATGCCGGGACGATCGTTGTCCGGAAACACCAGTGCGCGCTCGACCGCGCCGGTTGCGAGCACGACTTCGCGCGCGCGAATCTTCCATAGCCTCTGCCGCGGTGCGTGCGCCGACGAGCGCGGCGAATCGAAACGCTGACAGGCGACGACGAAATTGTGATCGTAATAGCCGCTCACCAGAGTTCGCGCGAGAATGCGCACCTCGGGTGCGGCGGCAAGCTCGGCCATGACACTCGCAACCCAAGCCATCGCCGGATGACCGTCGATGTCGTAGCGCTCCCACAGCAGTTGGCCGCCTGCTTCCGTCTGCTCGTCTGCGAGGATTACGCGTGCTCCGCTGCGCGCGGCGCTAAGCGCGGCGGACAAACCCGCTGGTCCCGCGCCGACCACGAGGACATCGCAGTGCGCGTGCATGCGATCGTAGCGATCGGGATCGGGCAAACACGGTGCTCGACCGAGCCCGGCCATGCGGCGAATGGCCTTCTCGTAGCGCAACCACATCGAAGCGGGCCACATGAAGGTCTTGTAATAAAAACCCGCCGGCAGCAATGGCGAAAACGTATCGTTCAACGCGCCGAGATCGAACCCGAGCGCGGGCCAGCGATTCTGGCTATGTGCAATCAAGCCGTCGTAGAGCTCGATCTGAGTCGCGCGCACATTGGGCTCGGTGTAGGCGCCTTGTTCGAGCTGCACCAGCGCATTCGGCTCTTCCGCGCCGAGCGCCAGGATGCCGCGCGGCCGATGGTACTTGAAGCTGCGAGCGGTGAGATGCACATCGTTGGCGAGCAAAGCCGAAGCGAGCGTATCGCCGCAATAGCCTTGGTAACGCCGGCCGTCGAATTGGAAGCGCAGCACGCGAAGCCGGTCGATCCGCCCGCCGGCATCGGTGCGCTTAGGCTGGCTCATCGGGCAGTTGCGCCGGCGGCGAGCCGGCCAGGTAGACGGCGAAGATGCGCTCGGTGGTCGTGTCGCGCACGACGTTGAACCAGCGCCGGCAGCCGTGGGTGTGCACCCAGCGCTCGCGGTGCCGGCCTTTGGGGTTGCTGCGCATGAACAGATACTCGGCCCAGGCGGCATCCGACAACTGCGCGGCATCCGCCGGTAGTGCAACGTGCGCCTCACCGCCGTAGCCGAACTCGGTCTCGTCGCGCGCCCCACACCATGGACAGGCGATACGCAGCATGCTAGTGGGCGACCGCCGCAGCGCCGTGCTCGTCCACCAGGGCGCCGGTGGTGAAGCGCTCGAGCGCAAACGGGGTTGCGAGGGGGTGCGGCTCGTCGCGCGCGATGGTGTGGGCAAAGACGTGGCCCGAGCCGGGTGTAGCCTTGAACCCGCCCGTGCCCCAGCCGCAATTGAAATAAAGCCCGCGCACCGGCGTCTTCGAAATGATCGGACTCGCGTCGGGACACACATCGACGATGCCGGCCCACTGGCGCATGAGCTTCAAGCGCCCGAAAGACGGAAACAGCGCGACCAGGGCGCTTACGGTCGCTTCGATCACCGGGAAGCTGCCGCGCTGCGAGTACGACGTGTACGGATCGATCCCGGCGCCCACAACCAGCTCGCCCTTGTCCGATTGGCTCACGTAGACGTGTACGGCGTTCGACATCACCACCGTGTCGAGCACCGGCTTGATCGGCTCGGACACGAGCGCCTGCAGGGGATGGCTCTCGATCGGCAGCCGGATCTCGGCCATCGCAGCGAGCACGCTGGCGTGCCCCGCCACCACCACACCGACCTTGGACGCGTCGATGACGCCGCGCGTTGTCTCTACCCCGACCACACGCCGATCCTTCTGGCGGATCGCGGTCACTTCGCAGTTCTGGATGATGTCCACGCCAGCCGCATCGGCTGCGCGCGCATAGCCCCACACCAGCGCGTCGTGTCGCGCCGTGCCGCCGCGTCGCTGCAGCGAAGCGCCGAGGACGGGATAGCGTGCGCGCGGGTCGCAATCGAGCGCCGGCGCGAGGCGCTTCACTTGCGCTGTCGACACGATTTCGGAGTCGATCCCGTTCAGCCGGTTGGCATTCACACGACGCGCCAGCTCGCGCAAGTCGTGCGGGTTGTGCGCGAGGTTGAGCACCCCGCGCTGGCTGAACATGACGTTGAAGTTGAGCGTGCCCGCGAGCTGCTCCCAAAGACGCAACGAATGCTCGTACAGGTGGGCGCTCGCATCCCAGAGGTAGTTGGAGCGCACGATGGTCGTGTTGCGCCCGCTGTTGCCCAGACCGATCAGACCGCGCTCCAGCACCGCGACGTTGCGAATGCCGTGCTCCCGGGCGAGGTAATACGCGGTCGCAAGACCGTGCCCGCCCCCGCCGACGATGACCACGTCGTAGCTGCGACGCGGTTCGGGGCTACGCCAGGCACGCGGCCAGTTCTCGTGCCGTGACAGGGCGTTACGCGCAAGCGCGAATATCGAGTAGCGGTTCAAGTCGATCGATCCGGCGGCGGGCGCTGCGATTATAGCGAGCACCCGTCAGTGCGCCCGGTAGCGCAGGCACCAGTAGTAGGTCAGCTCTTGCAACTCGACGGCGCTCCCGAAGCGCCTAGCGCAGCCGAGCAACTCGCCGGCAGCGGGAAAATTCTTCAGCACCTCGTAGCGTGCGCCGCTTTCGAGCCTGCGTTCCTGGTAGGTGTTGCCGTCCTCATCGGTACGCACCAGCGGCGTACTGTTGCCGGGCACAAACTTGTTATCTGCGAACAACACCACTGCGCCAGGCTCGAGCCGCCCGTGGACGTTACGCAGAAACGCATCGATCCTGTCCTTGGGCACGTGCGACCACCAGAACGTGCAAAGCAAGCCCGAATACCTGCCGGCAGCTGGGCCGAGATCGTACGCGTCGCCTGCCCGGAAGGACGCATTGGGAATCGCCTTGGCGCGCGCCAGTTCGAGGGTCTGTTCGTTCGCATCCACGCCCACGAGCGAACGCGCACGCGCGGCCGCACAGGCGCTGAAATAGCCCGTGCCGCAGGCGACGTCCAGCACATCCCGGCCATCGAAGCTCGCCGCGATCACCGCCCGCAGCGCCCGCAGGTCGGCTTCGCGTTCAGGCCGCTGGTAGATGCGCTCGTACTCGTGTGCGCGCTCGGCATAGTACTGCACCATGTCGCGGGTCGGTTCCATGGTCCCCCTGTTCGTTCGCGCCATGATACGCCGCGGCGGGCAGGCATCGGTCGCAACCGGCGGGCGTGGAGCGCGACGCGCCCGTTCGCATCGATCATCGGCCCGCGCGCGCGTGCCGCACGGCGAACTTCTGACTCGGGACACTAGCAGCGCTCGGCGTGTCGCGCGAGTGCCCACGCAACGTGCTCGCGCACGATCGCCGAGGCGTCATCGAGGCGCGGGCGCAACGCCGCGAGCGCACGCTCGCGGTCGAGCGCATTGCCGAGCCCGACCGCGAGATTGCGCAGCCAACGCTCGTAGCCGATTCGCCGGATGACGCTGCCCGCGAGCCGGGTGTCGAACTGTTCGCGCGTCCAGCCGAACAATTCGGCGAGCGCGATGTCGTCCAAGCCGTTGCGCACGGCAAAGTCCGACTCCGCGCTCGGCCGGGCGTACTTGTTCCACGGGCAGACGAGCTGGCAATCGTCGCAGCCGTAGACGCGGTTGCCGATGGCGGCGCGAAATGGCTCCGGAATGGCGCCACGGTGCTCGATGGTCAGATACGAGATGCAGCGGGTCGCATCGAGCAGGTACGGCGCGACGATCGCCCGGGTGGGGCACACTTCCATGCAGCGCGTGCACGAACCGCAGTGTTCGCTCACCGGCGTATCGGGCGGCAGCGGCAAGTCGGTGAAGATCTCACCGAGGAAGTAGTACGAGCCGGCATCGCGCGAGATGAGCAGCGTGTGCTTGCCCCGCCACCCAAGTCCCGCCTGGCGCGCGAGCTCGACTTCCATGACCGGTGCGCTATCGGTGAACACGCGGTAGGCGAACGGCTCGACCGCGGCCTGAATGCGCCGCGCCAGGCGCTCGAGGCGCTGGCGCAGCACCTTGTGATAATCGCGCCCCAGCGCGTAGCGGGAGATGTACGCCCGATCCGCGTCGCCAAGTATCGCGTCGGCCGCACGCGCGTGCGGGTCGCGATAATCCAGGCGGGCGGATATGACGCTCACGGTGCCGGGAACGAGCGCCGCCGGGCGCGCCCGCCGGGTGCCGTGGCGGGCCATATAATCCATGTCGCCGTGAAAGCCGTGCGCGAGCCATTGCAACAGCCGCGGCTCGGCGGCCGAGAGATCAACGCCCGCGATTCCGAGCGCCTGGAATCCCAACTCCCGGCCCCACAGCTTGATGTTCTCGGCCAGACGCAATCCGTCCACCCGACCGGCCGAGGAATGCACGTGCACGCTCCTTCCAGCTCCGTCTCCCGCACCAGCGTATCACGCAGCCTGCCCGACGAAGCGGCTACGGCGGCACTGGGTGCCGAGCTCGGCCGCGCGCTCGAGCCGGGAATGAATATCTACCTGTACGGAGAATTGGGCTCCGGCAAAACCACGCTGGTGCGCGGCCTTTTGCGCGGGCTCGGCTACACGGGCAAGGTCAAGAGCCCGACCTACACCCTGGTTGAACTTTACGAAATTTCGAGGTTATACTTCTATCACTTTGATTTTTATCGCCTCGAACATCCCAAAGACTGGATTGATGCGGGCCTACTCGAACATTTCGGCGGCGTTGCGATCTGCTTGGTCGAATGGCCACAGAATGCGCAGGGCACTTTGCCGCCGGCCGATGTCGAGGTTCATCTCGCCTTGCCCGTGGCGCCCGCTACGGGGCGCGACGCGCTTCTCACCGCAGCGAGCGATGCGGGGCGCCGATGTCTGAGCGTGCTCCGACGCTGACGCCCGGCGAGCGGTACCCTGGAGCCCGGCACGGTGGCGTGACGGCGATGCTCGAACCCGCCCGGCCCTTGACGCCCGCTGCGACGCCGGGCGCTGCACGCGAGGGTGCGCAGGCGCGTGCCATCGCAGCGCGCGCGCCCGACGAATTTCCACACGCATCCGCACGCGCCGGCCAGAGCTTCGACGCTTCGCAGACGAGCCGGCCCGCGTGGCTCGGGTTCGCCGTCCTGATCGCGCTGCTGCTCGTGGCGCTCTATCCGAGCTTCGCGCTTTCGAGCACCGAGATCGCATCCACGCGCATGTGGCCGGCGAAGGAATACACGCGCGTGACGATCGAGTCGGCCGCGCGCATCCGCTACTCGGTATTCTCCGTTCCCGCCCCCGATCGCATCGTGCTCGATCTCGAAGGCGTGGCGGCAAACCCGCACATCGATGCGTTGCCGGGCAAGGTTTCACCGGACGATCCCTACGTGAAGTCGATTCGCGTCGGGCGCTTCAAACCGACGGTGCTACGCATCGTGTTCGATCTGAAGGACGGTGCGCGCGCCGAAGCGTTCGCACTGCCCCCGGTCGGCTCCTACGGGCACCGGCTGGTGATCGACATCTATCCACTCAAGCCGATCGACCCGCTCATGGCGCTGGTGCAGGAAAGCGAGCGCAAGCGCGATGCCACCGCAGCGGCAGCGGACTCTTCGGCGGACACCACCGCTACGGTCCGCACCACGCCCGTTTCGATCGATCCCGCGGCGGGGGCGCAGCCGCGCGCCGTACCCGGAACGATCGAGGCGCGCCCCATCGTGATCGCCATCGACGCCGGGCATGGCGGCGAGGATCCGGGGGCCATCGGTCCGAACGGTACCCAGGAGAAGGATGTCACGCTTGCGATCTCGTACAAGTTGCGCGATCTCATCAATGCCGAGCCCGGCATACGCGCCTTTCTCACGCGCGACGGCGACTATTTCGTACCGCTCGGGACGCGCGTGCAGAAGGCGCGCCGGGTGCAGGCGGATCTATTCGTCTCGATCCATGCCGATGCCTTCATCAAGCCGCACGCGCGCGGCTCCTCGGTGTTCGCGCTGTCCGAGCGCGGCGCCACCTCGGCGGCTGCGCAGTGGCTCGCCAAGCGCGAGAACGATGCCGACCTGATCGGCGGCGTCAACCTCGACGTGCGCGACCCATATCTCAAGCAGACCTTGCTCGATCTTTCGCAGACCGCCCAGATCAACGACAGCCTCAAGCTCGGCCGCTCGGTGCTGGGCGAAATCGGCGAGGTCAACACCCTGCACAAGAGCGCGGTCGAACAGGCCGGTTTCGCGGTGCTCAAGGCGCCCGACATTCCTTCCATCCTGGTCGAGACGGCCTTTATCACCAATCCATCGGAGGAAAGACGTCTGGGCAGTGACGCCTATCAGAGCCGCATGGCCGCCGCCATCCTGGGTGGGCTCAAACGCTATCTCGCGGCCAACCCGCCGCTCGCGCGCGGCCCGCGCCTCGCGCAGAGCGCAACCGCCGAGCGCTGATCGCCCGGGGGCGCCCGGGCGTAGTCACGGCGACACCGGCGACCGCTGCCGTTTGCAACGTCTTGCGCGTTGCGGTAGCTTCCACCGGCATGTTCACCGCGCCGGTCATGACGCGAGCAGATACGCTGCTGCGCTGCGCGGGGTTGCTGGCTGCTGCCGCGCTCGTCGCATGTGCCGGCGTTAGCGAGCGCCCCGAGACGTCGCAGCCCGTCGCCGCCCCTCGCAGCGTCGCCGCCTTCTCCCTCGCGCGACCCGGTGGCGATTGGCCCGGCGCGTGGCGTCCCTGGCAGTTGTCTCGGCTGAAGAAACTCACCTCCTACCAGCTCGTCGACGACGACGGCTCGGTGGTCGTGAAGGCGATGTCGGCCGCGTCCGCCTCGGGCCTGCTGCATCCGCTCGATATCGACGTGCGCGAGTTGCCGGTGCTGCAGTGGCGCTGGAAAGTACCGCGACTGATCGAAGGTGCGAACAACGCCCGGCGCAGCACCGAGGATGCACCGGTGCGCATCGTGCTCTCCTTCGACGGCGACATCGCCTCGCTGCCGCTCGAGGAGCGGATGTTCTTCGATCGTGTGCGCGCCTTCACCGGCCACGATCTGCCGTATGCCACGCTCATGTACATCTGGGAGAATCAGGCCGCACCCGGAACGATCATCCCCAATCCGCACAGCGCTCGCATCCGCATGATCGTGGCCGAAAGCGGCTCCGCGCGCACCGGCGCCTGGAAGTTCGAATCGCGCAACGTGTACGAGGACTACAAACGTGCATTCGACGCCGAGCCCGGCCGGATCACCGCAATCGCCATCATGACCGACACCGACAATACCGGCGCCTCGGTCGAAGCGTTCTACGGCGACATCGCCTTCATGAGCGAGGCGGATGCCGGAGCACATGGCCTCTCGAACGCGCGCCCTCGCTAAGTGAGGCGTGCCCGCGCGGGCGGCGGGCGCGCGCGAAGGAAGCTCAGCCTGCGCGCAACACCCCAAGCACCTCCTCCAACATCTTCCTCGCATCGCCGAACAGCATGCGGTTGTTGTCCTTGTAGAAGAGCGGATTGTCGACCCCGGCATAGCCCGAAGCCATGCTGCGTTTCATCACGATCGAGGTCCTGGCTTTCCACACCTCCAGCACCGGCATGCCGGCGATGGGGCTCGCCGGATCGTCCTGCGCGGCCGGGTTCACGATGTCGTTGGCGCCGATCACCATGGCAACGTCGGTGGCGGGAAAATCGGCGTTGATCTCGTCCATTTCCAGCACGATGTCGTACGGCACCTTGGCCTCGGCAAGCAGCACGTTCATGTGACCCGGCATGCGGCCGGCCACCGGGTGGATACCGAAGCGCACCTCGACGCCTTTTTCGCGCAGCAGCCGCGTGATCTCGTAGACCGTGTGCTGGGCTTGCGCTACCGCCATGCCGTAACCCGGGACGATGATGACGCTCTTGGCTTCGCGCAGGAGCTCGGCGGTTTCCGTGGCCGAAATCGGCTGCACTTCTCCCGCCGGCTGCTCGCCGCTCGCGCCGGCGGCGGCGGCGCCGCCGCCGGTACCGAATCCGCCTGCGATGACACTGACGAACTGGCGATTCATCGCCCGGCACATGATGTAGGAGAGGATCGCGCCGCTCGATCCGACCAGGGCGCCGGTGACGATCAGCAGATCATTCGAGAGCATGAAGCCCGTGGCGGCCGCAGCCCACCCCGAGTAGCTGTTGAGCATCGAGACCACCACCGGCATGTCGGCGCCGCCGATCGCCATCACCATGTGAATGCCGAACAGCAGCGCGATCACGGTCATTACCGTAAGCGCCGTCATGCCGGCATCGATCGACTGCGCGTGCAGGAAGTCGCGCCCGAACCACAGCACCACCAGCAATCCGGCCAGATTGATCCAGTGCCGTGCCGGCAGCAGCATCGGTTTGCCGCCGATCTTACCGGCGAGCTTGCCGAACGCGATCACCGAGCCGGAGAACGTCACCGCGCCGATGAGGATGCCGATGTAGACCTCCACCTGGTGGATCGTCTTCTCCGCCGGCGCGAAGTGGGCAGAAGCTGCGGGATCGATGTAGTTGGCGAAGCCGACCAGCATCGCCGCCAGACCGACCAGGCTGTGCATGAGCGCGACCAGCTCGGGCATCTGCGTCATCTTCACCACACGCGCGGCGTAGACGCCGATGCTCCCGCCCACGACCATGGCGCCGATGATCCAGGGCAGGCCCGCAGCAGTCACATGCGGGCCGAACACCGTGGCGGCGACGGCAATGGTCATGCCCAGCATGCCGTAGACATTGCCGCGACGCGAGCTCTCCGGGTGTGACAAGCCGCCCAGGCTCAGGATGAACAAAATGGTGGCGCCGAGGTAGGCGACGGTGGCAAGGCTTTGCGACATCGTGCGGCCTACTTGCGGAACATTCCCAGCATGCGCTGGGTCACGGCGAAACCGCCGAACATGTTGATGGTCGTGAGCGCGATTCCGATTACGGCGAGCCAGCGTATCCACGCCTCGGGCCGCACGAGACCGGACCCGCGCGGCGGGGCGATCTGCACCAGCGCGCCGATCGCGATGATGCTGCTGATCGCGTTGGTCACGCTCATGAGCGGGGTGTGCAGGGCCGGCGTCACATTCCACACCACCATGTAGCCGACGAAGCAGGCGAGCACGAACACGGTGAAGTGACCGAGAAACGCCGCGGGCGCATTCGCGCCGATGAACCAGAACGCAAGCGCCGCCAGAACGATGATCGCCGCGGTGATCGCGGGCGATGTCGGCGCACCCGCCGCAGCGTGGGCGGGCGGCTTGGGCGCCGCCACGGCCGCCTTGGCCGGCGCTGGCGGCGCAACCGCGAGCTTCGGTGCGGGCGGCGGCCAGGTGACACTGCCCGCCTTCACCACGGTCGTGCCGCGGATTACCTCGTCATCCATGTCGACGACAACGACGCCGTCCTTGGCTTTGCACAGCTCCTCGGCCAGGCGGAAGAGATTGGTCGCGTACAAGGTGCTCGATTGGCGCGCGAGCCGGCTCGGCATATCGGTGTAGCCGATGATGGTCACGCCGTGCGCCACCGTCACCTCGTTCGGCACCGTGAGCTCGCAGTTGCCCCCCTGCTCCGCCGCCATATCGACGATGACGCTGCCCGGGCGCATCGACTTCACCATGTCGGCGCTGATCAGGCGCGGTGCGGGCCGCCCGGGGATCAAGGCGGTCGTGATGATGATGTCGACATCGCTTGCCTGCTTCGCGTAAACCGCGGCCTGTGCCTTCTGGAAGCCCTCGCTCATCACCCGGGCGTAACCGCCGCTGCCGGCGCCCTCCTCGACGTAGTCGACGGCGACGAACTCGCCGCCCATCGACTTCACCTGATCCGCCACCTCCGGGCGGGTATCGTTGGCGCGCACGATCGCGCCCAGTCCGCAAGCGGTGCCGATCGCGGCGAGCCCCGCGACGCCGGCGCCGACGACGAACACCTTGGCGGGTGGCATCTTGCCCGCAGCCGTGATCTGACCGGTGAAGAGGCGCCCGAAATGATGCGCCGCCTCGATGACGGCGCGATAGCCGGCGATGTTCGCCATCGACGAGAGGGCGTCGAGCTTCTGCGCGCGCGAGATACGCGGCACGCTGTCCATCGCCAGCACGGTGGCGCCTTTGGCGGCGAGTTGCTGCAGCAGCTCCGGGTTCTGCGCCGGCCAGATGAAGCCGACCAGCGTCGTGCCCGCGCGCATGAGGTCGATCTCCCCCGAAGTCGGCGCGCGCACCTTGAAAACGACATCGGCCAGCGCCCACAGCTCGGCGGCAGTGGCGGCGATCTGCGCGCCGGCGGCGCGATAGTCCTCGTCGCGGAAATTCGCCGCCGCCCCCGCGCCCGATTCGATCGCGACCCGGAAGCCGAGCCCGATCAGCTTCTGCACCACCTCGGGAACAGTGGCTACACGCTTCTCGCCCGCGAATACCTCGCCGGGTACCCCTATCAGTTGCGGCATGATCCCCACCTATGTTCTGACTCGCTAGCGCGCGCCGGGCCGAGGCGGCGCCGACCCGGGGCGGCGGCCGTACCGAACGACACGTTCGACGAATATGCCGAAGAGCCGACGGATCGCGCGCAACGCCTGCCTGCGCGCCGCTGCGAGCGCGCGCAGCGCGCGCTATCGAGGTCCGCCCATGCGCATGGCGCCGACAAAGTGGGCGATTGTACTCTGGAGTTCGATCCGTTCGAAACCGGATGCCAACGGCGGATGGATTCGCGGCTATAATTTTTCTGATGTCCGCCATACGCGTCCTGCCGGACACTCTCATCGATCAAATCGCCGCCGGAGAGGTGGTCGAGCGTCCAGCGTCCGCGCTCAAGGAAGCGCTCGAGAACGCCCTCGATGCCGGCGCGCGCGACATTCACATCGAGCTCACGGCCGGCGGCACGCGGACCATCCGGGTGTCTGACGACGGCTGCGGTATGGCGCGCGAGGATCTGCCGCTCGCGCTCACGCGTCACGCCACCAGCAAGATCGCATCGCTGAACGATCTGGAGCGCGTCGCGAGCCTGGGTTTTCGCGGCGAGGCGCTCGCCAGCATTGCCGCGGTCGCCCGCATCACGCTCGCCTCGCGCCGCCTCGACGATGCGCATGGCTGGCGCATCGAAGCGCAAAGCGGTGCAGTGTCCGAAATCTCGCCTGCGTCGCACGCACCCGGCAGCACGATCGAAATTTCCGACCTGTACTTCAACACGCCCGCGCGGCGCAAATTCCTCAAGTCCGAAGCAACCGAATACGCCCACTGCGAGGAAGCATTCCGCCGCATCGCCCTGATTCGTCCCGAGGTCGCCTTTTCGTTCGCGCACAACGCGCGCACGCGCTGGCGTATGCCCTCGCAGCAGCCGCAGGCGCGCATGCGCGCGCTTCTCGGCGAGGAGTTCGTCGCTTCGACACTGCCGCTCGACGAAACCGCCGCCGGCGTGCGGCTGCGCGGCTTGGTGGCCCAGCCGACCTACTCGCGCGCCGCGCGCGATCTGCAGTACTTCTACGTGAACGGGCGCTTCGTGCGCGACAAGCTGCTCGCGCATGCCCTGCGTCAAGCGTATCGGGACGTGCTGCATCACGACCGCCAGCCCGTCTACGCGCTCGAGCTCGTGCTCGATCCGGCGGGCGTGGACGTGAACGTCCATCCGAGCAAGATCGAGGTACGCTTTCGCGACAGCCGCGCCATCCACCAGTTCGTGCTGCACGCCGTGCAGCGCGCGCTGTCCGTGCCGCTCGCCGCCGCCGGCAAACCGATGATCGCGATGGCGACTAGCCCCGGCACAAGCGCAGTCCTTCCTGCCGCAGCCCCGCCTGCCGCATTGCCCGCGTACGCAGCGCAGCGCGCGATCGCGACCGAATCGCCGCGGCACCAGACCAGCCTGGGGCTCGCGAGCGCGCAACCGCAGGCGCTATACCAGACGCTGTTCGCTGCAAGCCTCCGCGCCGGCGAGCCCGCAGAGGTCGAGTCCGACGTACCGCCGCTCGGTTTCGCGCTGGCGCAACTCGCCGGCATCTACATCCTGGCGCAGAACAGCGTCGGGCTCGTGGTCGTGGACATGCATGCGGCGCACGAGCGCATCGTCTACGAACGCCTGAAACGCGCGCTCGATGGCGCGGCCGTGCCGGTGCAGCCGCTGCTCGTCCCGGTCACGTTCGTCGCGGACGCGGTGGACGTGGCGACGGTCGAAGATCACGGCGCCGCGTTGCACGCGCTCGGATTCGATATCGGCGCGCTCGGCCCGGCCGCACTCGCGGTGCGAGCGGTTCCGGCGCTGCTGCAGGACGCGAATGCCAAGCGCCTGGCGCAAGACGTGCTGCGCGAGATGCGCGAGTTCGGCGCCGAACAGGTCCTCGCCGAGCGGCGCAACGAGCTGCTCGCCACCATGGCCTGCCATGCCGCGGTACGCGCCAACCGTGCGCTCACGCTGGTCGAGATGAACGCCCTGCTGCGCGAGATGGAATCGACCGAGCGTGCCGATCAGTGCAATCACGGCCGCCCGACCTGGTTCCAGATACCGCTTGCCGAGCTCGACGCGCGCTTCATGCGCGGGCGCTGATGCCACGTCGCCAGCATCAGGACGAAGCGCTCGCACCCGAGAACATCGCGCTGCGAAGCCGTGAGGCTGACCGGCTGCCCCCGGCCATCCTGTTGATGGGTCCGACCGCGAGCGGCAAGAGCGCCGCGGCGCTTCAGATCGCGCAACGGCTCGACTGCGAAATCGTCAGCGTCGATTCGGCGCAAGTCTACCGGCACATGGACATCGGTACCGCCAAGCCCGACGCGGCTGCGCGCGCGCAAACTACGCATCACCTGATCGACATCGTCGATCCGCACGAGAGCTATTCGGCGGCACGCTTTCGCGACGACGCGCTCGCACTCATGCGCGAGATCACCGAGCGCGGACGCATTCCGCTCCTGGTCGGCGGCACGATGCTTTACTTCAAGGCGCTCACCGAGGGCTTGAACGAGCTGCCCGAGGCCGATGCGGCGGTGCGCCTGGTGATCGACACCATGGCCGAGGAAAAGGGCTGGCCGCAACTGCACGCGGAACTTGCCCGTATCGACCCGCAGGCCGCGCAGCGCATCCAGCCCAACGATGCCCAGCGCATCCAGCGCGCGCTGGAAATCTTCTATGTCAGCGGCAAGACCATGTCGCAGCTCCTGGCGAAGCCGAAATACGTCTATCTGCCGTATCGCATCGGTGCGGCCGCACTCGAGATCGGCGACCGCGAATGGCTGCACGAACGCATCGCCGAGCGCTTCGAAATCATGCTGGAGCTGGGCCTCATTGCCGAGGTGCGCAGGCTGCGCCGCCAGTTTGCCCTCGAGCCCGACATGCCGTCGATGCGCGCCGTCGGCTATCGTCAGGTCTGGGCTTACCTCGACGGCGAATACGGTCTGGCCGCTTTGCGCGAAAAAGCGACCAGCGCCACGCGTCAGCTCGCCAAGCGCCAGATGACGTGGTTGCGGGCGCTGCGGGATGTCGCGCGCGTGGATTGTCGGCGCGAGGATCTGGCCGACGAGCTGGAGCGCTTCGTGCGCTCGTGCATTCGTCGGACCTGACGCCTTGCACGCCCTGCCTCGCGCAGCTTCACGCAGAAAAGCGTGCACCGCGCGACCGCCGGGCGGCGCGCCAACTTGGCCGTGCGATCGATTGCGCCGTCATCGCAGCCGCCGCGACGACGATCACGCGTGCGGCGCGCAAGACGGATCGACCACGACACAGTTGCGGCCGGCGGCTTTCGCCGCGTAGAGCGCGGCATCGGCGCGGCGGACGAGCGCCTCCGGGTCGGTGTC
>WYBJ01000259.1 GCA_011525945.1 Burkholderiaceae bacterium
CGCGCCATGACGTCGAGCAATCCGAACCGGCCTTCCACCGCACCCGGCGGCGCTGTGAACCCGCGCGCCGCGAGTTGCGCCATACGCACACCCGCTTCGGCCGCGCGGCCCGCGTGCATGCGCTTTTGCACGCGGTTTTGCGCCGCATGCACGACGCTGTGGGGCAGGCGGTCGAATTCGAGCCCGTGGAGGAAATCAATGAGACGCCGCGTCGGGCTCATGGCGCACATGCCCAGCGATCGACGCCGTGGCGCACGGCGCTGCTGTCATGCGCACAGGTCGATGGGCCCGAATGGCTGCCGTCCGAGTGGGGATGGCGCTCGGCCCCCGGCGCTGCTCTCGCGCGTACGATTTGAAACGGGCTCCTGCCGGCGATGGGCACTTGTCGCGTCGCCGGCTTAGCGCTGCGCATCGCGACGGTGCTCCACCTTTTTCGTGACCGGATTGACGTAGCCACCCCACAGCACCATGACGCGGTTTCGGTTCGGATCTCCGCAGACGACCACATGCACCGTTTCCGGGCTCGGGATCACACGCAGGAGCTCGCCCTGTTTGCCGAGATACTCCTCGGGGTAGAGACCGCGCTCAACCGCAGCGGGTATCGTGAACGCTTCCGAGTGGCCGTACTTCAGCAGGAACTCGAGCTCCTCATAGGGTACGCGCGCATTCTCGTACACGTACTCGCGGATCTTCTGCTTGGAGTAGCCTTCGGCCGCGAGCGCCTTCGCGACCGGCGGCGCGATCAGCAACGTGATCATGTTCTGAAAGCCGTTCGGCCCACGCTCGGCGAGGCGCGCGAGGCACGGCTTGTTGCGCGCCTCGAGCGCGAGGAACCGGAGCGCAGTCTGCGCCGCGGTCCGGTCGGCGCCGTAGATCGCCGGCGGCCAGCCCCAGGTCACGGTGCCGCAGGCGGTCACCGCAGTATCGTCCTTGCTGAAGCCGTGCTCGACGTGATACGGCTCCCACGGGTTCTCGGCGTCGTTCTCGGCGATCACGAAGCTGAGCGGATAGCCGAACGTCCCCATGTAGTTCCTGCCAAGGCGATAGCCGGCGATATTGCGAATGATGAGGCCGAGCGCACGGCCGATTGCGCGATTCTCGCCGCGGGAGACGAGCTGGCCGCCGGTTTCGATGCCCCAACGCTCGAGCCGCGGCCCGTTTATCAGCAGGAAAGGCAGCACACCCCAGGTCGTACCGATGTTGTTCAGGTTGTAGCGATTCTCGGCAATCGCTTCGACCGCCGCGATGAGCAGCGGCATCGCGTCGGGCCGACACCCCGCCATCACCGCGTTGGCCGCGATGTTCAATGGCGTCGCGACGAGGTTGGCTTGAGGAAGAGCCGCGATGTGCTCGTCCGGCGCGCGTGCGGTGTGCTCGAGAAACGACTCGACTCTATCCATCGTCGGCGGCACGAGCGGTAGGTCGTCCGACCACTCGCGCTCGCGAAAGTACCGATTGATCGCCTCGAACGACCCTTCGCACACGATTGCGCCGGGTCCCGCGTCACTCGCGGCGGCGCTCACGGCACCCGCCACCGGCCTTACCGGAGGCCGCGCGCGATCCGCATCCTTCAGCGCCGCAGACGGGCTCTCGGTCGCGGCTTTCGTGAGCTGCTCGACGATGCGTGGAAAAAGTACTTCCTCCACGTTCTTCACGATCAGCTCATCCGCGTGCACACCGACCGGGCCCGGGTATTCGGCGATGCGCACATTACTCAAACCCTGCGCTCTGGCCGCTGCTCTTGCGATGCTCGTGAAACCGGTGGTCGTCACGACGACGGCGGGAATGCCGAGCTTCTCCGCCTCAGCCGCCGGCCTCACCGAGGCCGGAGTGCAGGTGCCTCAACCGCCATTGCCGGTGATGATCGCGTCGCAACCTCGCTGCTTCGCAAGCGTGGCAATGTCTCTGGCGATCCTTCTTTGCGACGCCGCGTCACCGCCGACATAGACGATCGGGAATTCGTCGAAGGGAACGATCCGTATGCCCGGGTAGCGCTCCGCAAACAGGCGCCGGTAGGTCCGGAACATCAGCTCGCCGTTGAAGTGGTTGTTGTACACCTCGCCGATGGTCTTGCCTTCGAGGCGCTCGAGCGGGCGGCTCACGTCAACCGCCGCGGCGAGCGGCAGGCCGGCGGGGCTGATCGCGGCATATTCTCGGGTCATGGGTCTGTCCTCGTGGCGCGATACAGACAAGACGGCGGTCGCTTGTGCGATCCGGTCGGCGTCCGGTGCGGCCGTCGTCTCGTCTCAGCTTCCCGGGATGATGCCGGCTTTCATGGCGTAGCAGTAATCGGCAACGTCTCCCGGCTTGCACTTCCACACCCGGTCGATGAACTTCGACGCGAGGCAGTGCTTGAGCGCCGTGCGCAGCGGGCGCAGCCGGAACGGGTAGCCGAACACGAACGGGTGGATCGAGATGTTGCACACCAGCGGATGCTGCGCGCTCTGCTCGACCATCTCCTCGAACTGGTCGACCAGCATGTCGCAGAATTCGCGCCCGGTGTGCTGGCGATGGATGATCTGGGGCGAATCGTTGAGCTCGGCCGGGTAGGGCACCGACAGGATGGGACCGGAGCGCGTTCGCATCCAAATCGGCTGGTCGTCGTGCGGCCAGTCCATGAGGTAGGTGTAGCCAGCCTCCTTCAGCAGATCGGGCGTCCAGGGATTCGCATAGGTGCCCGCCCCCATCCATCCCTTGGGTGGTCGTCCTTCGTGGCTGCGGAAAGTCTCGGTGATCTCGGCGATGACGCGCGCCTCGTCGGACTCCCAGCGGAAGTCCTGCAGGTTCTCGGAGTTGGTGCGGCCGTGTCCGACGATCTCGTCGCCGCGCGCGCGGATACGTTCCATGATCTGCGGTGCGTGCTCGTAGAGCAGGCTGTTGGCGTTGTGGGCAAGCGGCATGTCGAGCTCCTGGGCGAGATCGAACAGCCGCCAGATGCCGATACGGTTGCCGTAGTCGCGCCAGGAGTAGTTACGCTGGGTCTGCGGCTCCCCGTGCTTGGCATTGTCGTGACCGCGGCCCTTGCCGTAGGCGTAGATCTCGACATTGGTCGTGATGCAGAACGCAAGCCGCTTGCCGCCGGGCCAGGTGTAGTCGCTGCGCTCGGTGAGCGGCACGTAGTCGTAGCGCGTTTGCTGGGGTACGAGTGTGGTCGCCATTCGATCCTCCGTTGAGCAGGCATCGCCGGTTGAAAGCGGCGCTGCTGTCAGTCGATACGTGCTCCGGAAATTTGCACCAGCTTGCCGAGCTTGATCATTTCGGCGCTCATGTGCGCAGCGAACGCTTGCGGCGAATTGGTGACCGCCACCGCACCCACCTTGCTGTAGATCTTCTCGAGCTCGGGCAGGCGCACGACCTTGCCGATCTCCACGTTGAGTCGATCCACGATCGGCGCTGGGACGCCGCGCGGGCCCAGGATGCCGCTATAGAGTACCAGTTCGAACTCCGGCAAACCCGCTTCCTTCATCGTCGGCACCTCGGGCGCTGCCTTCGAGCGCTCGGGCGTGGTTACGGCGAGCGCTCGTAGTTTGCCCGCCTGTACGTTGGGCAGCGCCGGCGGCATGGTCGAGAAGGAGACCGCGACCTCGCCGCCGAGCAGGCCGGCGACCGCCTGCGGGCTGCCCTTGTAGGGCACGTGGATCATCCGGATGCCCGACATCGACTTCAACATCTCGGCGGCAAGATGCAGGATGGTGCCGTTACCCGACGAGCCGTGCGCGATCTCGTTCGGGCGCTTCTTGGCGAGCGCCACCAGCTCCTTTACCGACTTTACCGGCAGC
>WYBJ01000260.1 GCA_011525945.1 Burkholderiaceae bacterium
GGAAGATTTTTCATGGCTCGCATCACCGTCGAAGACTGCATGAGGGTCATTTCGAATCGCTTCGAGCTCACACTCGCCGCGACCTATCGTGCACGCCAACTCACCCAGGGCTCGACACCGATGGTAGAGGCAAACCGCGACAAGCCGAGCGTCATCGCGCTGCGCGAGCTGGCGCAACGGAAGTACGGTGCCGAAATTCTGGACAAACCCCAGACCTGAGGATCACGCCCTGGTCGGCACAGGGCGATCGCGCGCGGCACTTGGCGCCATCCCGGGCCCGCTAAGCCGAGTGCGCTAGATGGTTGAAGCCGCGACCCTGTTCCAGGAACTGTCCGGTTATCTCAAACCGGATGACGTCGCGCAGCTCGAATCGGCTTACCACTTCTCCGAGCAAGCCCATCAAGGCCAGTTCCGCGGCTCGGGCGAGCCCTACATTTCCCATCCGCTGGCCGTCGCCAATATCCTGGCGAAATGGCACCTCGATTCGCAAGCCCTGACCGCCGCTTTACTGCACGACGTGATGGAAGATGCCGACGTATCCAAGTCGGACATCAGCAAGCGCTTTGGCAGACCGGTCGCCGAGCTGGTCGATGGTGTATCGAAGCTCGACAAGATCGAGTTTCAGACGCACGAGGACGCGCAGGCGGAGAATTTCCGCAAGATGCTGCTCGCCATGGCGCGCGACGTCCGCGTCATGCTCATCAAGCTTGCCGACCGACTGCACAACATGCGCACGCTCGACGGCCTGCCCGAGGACAAGCACCGACGCATCGCACGCGAGACGCTCGAAATCTATGCACCGATCGCCAACCGCCTGGGATTGAACAGCA
The DNA here is from genome assembly GCA_011525945.1 of Burkholderiaceae bacterium. Classification (GTDB taxonomy): domain Bacteria; phylum Pseudomonadota; class Gammaproteobacteria; order Burkholderiales; family WYBJ01; genus WYBJ01. The sequence continues at coordinate 831 of WYBJ01000260.1, forward strand.
TCTATCAGGAGCTGGAGGATCTCGCCTTCCGCTACCTCTACCCGCGCCGCTACCAAGTGTTGCTGAAAGCGGTGCGCGCAGCCCGAGGCAACCGGCGCGAAGTCGTCGGCAAGATTCGCGACGCGATCGAGCGGCGACTCTCCGACGCGGGAATCGAGGCGACTGTCACCGGGCGTGAAAAAAACCTGTACAGCATCTATAGCAAGATGCAGGAGAAGCATCTTTCGTTCGCCAATGTGCACGACATCTACGGCGTGCGCGTGATCGTAAAAGACGTGCCGACCTGCTATCTCGCGCTTGGCATGCTGCACGGGTTGTACAAACCCATTCCGGGCAAGTTCAAGGACTACATCGCGATCCCGAAAGCGAACGGCTACCAGTCGCTGCATACGACCTTGTTCGGCCCCTTCGGCATGCCGATCGAGGTTCAGATCCGCACGCTCGAGATGCACAAGATCGCGGAGGCAGGCGTCGCTTCGCATTGGCTGTACAAGAGCTCGGATGCGTCGCTCTCCGATCTGCAGAAGAGGACCCATCAATGGCTGCAGAGCCTGATCGAGATCCAGTCCGAATCGGGCGATTCGGTCGAGTTCCTCGAGCACCTGAAGGTCGACCTATTCCCGGACGAGGTCTACGTCTTCACGCCCAAGGGCCGCATCATGACGCTCCCTCGCGGGGCCACTGCGGTGGACTTCGCCTACGCGGTGCACACCGACATCGGCAACCGCTGCGTGGCAGTCAAGATCAACGATGACCTGATGCCGCTGCGCGCGGAGCTGCGCAACGGCGATCGGGTCGAGATCATTACCGCGGCGCATGCCAAGCCCAACCCGACCTGGCTCAACTACGTCGTGACCGGCAAGGCGCGCTCGCACATCCGGCATTTCCTGCGCACCATGCGCTTCCAGGAGTCGGTTCAGCTCGGCGAACGGCTGCTCAACCAGGCGCTCGGCGCGTTACACACGAGCCTGGCCGAGATCGGCGAGGCGCCGTGGGACAAGATGCTGAAGGAGACTGCGGCCAAGTCCTCCACCGAGATCCTGGCCGACATCGGCCTAGGCAAACGCCTGGCGGTCGTGGTCGCACGCCAGCTGCTCGTACAAAGCGGGGTCGACGGCGAAGCCGCCGATCTCAAACCCTCGGGACCGGTGGTGATCCGCGGCTCGGAAGGCATGGCCGTGCAACTCGCCAAGTGCTGCCGGCCGATCCCCGGCGATCCGATCATCGGCATGATCACCAAGGGCCACGGCATGGTCGTGCACACGCATGACTGCCCCGTGCTTGCCAAGATGCGGCTCGATCCCGAGAAACTACTCGACATCGAATGGTCGCCCGAAACCAAGAAACTGTTCGACGTAAGCATAAAGACCGTGGTCGCCAATGAGCGCGGCGTGCTGGCGAAAGTTGCCGCCGCGATCGCGGAAGCGGGCTCGAACATCGAGAATGTCGCGATGGATCCGCAGGACGGCAGCCAGTACACGACCATGCATTTCACCTTGCAGGTGGGTAATCGCCACCACCTCGCGAGCATCCTGCGAAGCTTGCGCCGCGTCCCCGAGGTGTTGCGCATCGCGCGCGTCAAGGGCTGAACGAGGCGGGCCGGCCCGCACGCGCAGCGCACGGCCCGGCCCCGCGAACCCGCGTTCTGCGATGGAATTCGCGCACGCGGACTTATCGACCTGCGCAGGGTGGCTGCACAACACGAGCGAAACGATGTCCTCCGTTGCTCACCTGCCTGGCACCCGTGTTCCGCCCGTTCTACGAACGGCTAAGGTACTCACCCGCAGTGCCGATACTTGTGCAGTCAAGGGACGCGAGCCGTGTGGCTTTCGCCGCCTGGCAGCGAACGGGAAGCTATCGGATGGCACAGAGCAATCTCAAGTTCCTGGTGGTCGACGATTTTGCGACTATGCGCCGGATCATCTGTAATCTGCTGAAGGAACTCGGTTTCGGCAACGTCGACGAAGCCGAGGACGGGGTCAACGCATTACAGAAGCTGCGTAGTGCGCGCTTCGATTTCGTGATCTCGGATTGGAACATGCCGAACATGACAGGTATCGACCTGCTACGGAACATCCGTGCGGATGATCAGTTGAGAGCCCTGCCAGTGCTGATGGTCACGGCGGAAGCGAAGAAGGAGAACATCATCGCCGCCGCGCAGGCGGGCGCGAGCGGCTACGTCGTGAAGCCCTTCACCGCCGCGACCCTGGACGAGAAGCTGAAGAAAGTCTTCCAGACCATGAATCACGAAGGGGCCGCGGCGTGAGCAGCGTCAAGGCCGATGATACGGTGGCGGCAGTCAGCGCCGCCAGCACAACCGCGGGCACCACAGCCCAGCCTGACTAGGACGGGCGGCGCAGCGGGGATCATCTCTTGGTCGCGCAGCACGCGCAGCCGAACGGCGCAAGCGCTGATCTTCGGATCGCCGTTTCTCGTTCCGCTGCGCACCGGGCGCAGGCTACTCGATCTGGAACAGCTTGCTGAAGTTTGCGATGTCGAGAACCTGCCGAACCGCGCCCCGGCAGTTGGTGATGGCGATACGCTTGTTGCTCGCGCCGGCGCGCTCCTTGAGGATCAACAGCATGCCGAGTGCCGAGCTGTCGAGGTACTCGACACCGCCCATGTCGATGTGCAGTTCGCTCACCTCGGAGGCACCCAGGGGCGCTTCGTAGCTCGTCTTGAACTCGCGATGCGAGCCGAAATCGAAGCGGCCACGGAGCTGAATTTTTGCCACGCCGCCGTCGGTGTGCACGAAGGTCTGCATGTTCGTATCCATCCTGTTCGCCTCGGCCGACAAGCCCGCGCTCGCTTTAATCTCGCGCCGGGCTGACTGAGGCGTTTGCGGCGAAGCTCGCCGATGAGCCATTTACGGCTGCGCCGGGCGGGACTTGACCGACACCCGCGCTTAGTCGGCACCGACGTCGGCGTGCAGGCTGACGTTGGCGGCCGAAGCAGCGCCGGAGCCGATCTCGCTCAGTATTTCCGTGACGTGGCGCACCGCGCCGGCGCTGCGTGCGAGCGTCAACCCGACCTCTTCGACCAGCAACGCGCCCGCTTCGACCTTGTGCACCGTGTCGCTCAGCAGCGCATGCAGCTCGCGGGTCGCCGATTCGCTGCGATTGAGCAGCGTGCGGATTTCGGCGGCCACCAAGGCGATGTCGTAGCGGCCCTCGCCTTCACGGCTCGCTTCCAGTGCGGTGTTGAGCGCGATCAGGTTGGAATCGAGCGCGACGGACTCGATGATGCCGAGCACCTGGGCGATGCGCTCCGAGCTGTCGGTGCACAGTCGCGCAAGTTTGCGATTGTCGTCGCCGATCAGGCGCGAGATGTCGCCGATGGAATCCACTGCCCGCCGTATTTCGGCCATGGTGTGCTCGAATCCGCCATGCCCCATGCCTTGGCGCGCACCGCCGCCGAACTGCGCAAAATAGACGTTGCCCACGCGCTGCGCACTGCTCATTGGATTGACCTTGCAGGAAACAGGAACGACACCGACAGCACCATTGCGGCAACCGCGGCGCCAAGCTTGAGTCGGCATCGAGCGCCGAGCGCACGGCGCTGCATCACTCGGCCGCGATTGCCTCGCACTCGCGCAGCCACGATGTGACATCGAGCACAGGCGATTGTCCGTCTTCCCAGGCCGCGATCCAGACGAAGCCACCGCGTGCGCCCTCAACGACCTCGCCCACGGCTGGCGGCAAACGGCGGGTTGCGATGCGCACCTCGCACACGACGTCGACCAGGACGGCTGCGACCCGGTCCGGCAGATCGAGCACGATCACCGCCTCGGCGTCCGTTACGATCGGCGTACCTGGATACGCACGCAGATCGTAGACGGGAATGCGCACGCCCGTTTGGTGCACGACGCCCGCGGCGTTCGCCCCCATCGCAGCCGGGTGCATCACGTCACTACCGCGTATCGCGCTCACCTGGCGTAGATCGAGCGCGCACTGGATGCCACCCGCGTAGATGACCAGCACCGCGTCATTCGGGCCGATATTCACGGAATCCTCTCAGGAGTTGGGCTTCTGCCGCGTCTGGCGCGGCCACGCCGACAGTCCAGACCACGAACAGAGGGCGAATCCGCCTCTTGCTACGGCGGCACATCGGCGCGCCAACGTGGCAAAAACTCGCAATTCGGACGCGCTTCGCCGCGACCGGATCTATTGCGGCCGGCGCGGGCGGAACTTGACGTCTGTTTCCAGCGCGCATTCCAGACGCAGCGGCCGGCCGACATACTGTGATCACTTATGGCACACTTGCTGCGCCCTACACACCATAGCGGAGCTCGCATGCCTTCCTACCGGAGGGCGGAATGGATCGTTCCTTTGCGGTCGTTCCCGGCCCTGAGCCCGTTGCGCCCGGCGCGCATCGCGCTGGCCTCGGGCGCGCTTTTCTCTGCGCTCGTGCTGCTGCTTGCGGGGCTGCTGCTGTGGTACGAGCGGGTCGACGTATTGCGCGACGCGCAGCGCGACATCACCAATCTGAGCCATACCCTGGCCGAGCACCTGTCGCAGACGCTCGATACCATCGATCTGGGCCTCAAGGCGGGTCTGAACCAGATGCAGGAGCACAGCGCGCACAGCGCCGATCGCCGGCACAACAGCGGCGCCCTGCGCGCGCACGCCAATGCGCTCGCCTCGGTCACGGCGATCGGTCTGTACGGGCGCGATGGCGAACTGCTGGCCGCATCGACCGACGAGCCTGCTCGGCTGCCCCGAACCCTAGTCGCAACCGACTCGCTCGCCAGACATGCTTCCGGCAAAGCCATCGGCATGCACGTGTCCGCCCCCATTCGGCTTGGCCCGAATGCGAACTGGCACATCATGCTGTCGCGCGCGATCGTCGGCGCAGACGGCGTGTTCCGCGGCGTGATCGCCGCGATGTTCGACTTGCGCACGCTTGCCGATGCCTATCGCTCGATCGACCTCGGCGCCCATGGCTCGGTGGTGCTGCTCGATTGGAACGCGACCGTGCTCGCCGCCTATCCATGGCGCGAGGATCTGGTCGCGAAGCCATTCAGCGAGGTATCTACGGTCACCGGTTCGCAGTGGTCGAACCTCGGCATGACCGGTATCGAGTGCACGGCCTTCGACGGCCGCCCGGTCGTCGCCGCAGCAACGCCGCTACGCGGCTACCCGCTCACGTTGAACCTCATGGTCGACAAGACCACCGTGCTGGCGCCTTGGCGGCGTCAGGCCGCGATCGAAGGCACGGCGGCGGTCTTGATCGGCGCGCTCGCCCTGACGCTCGCGCTACTGTTCGACCGGCATCTGCGGCGGCGCGAGGAATCTGTCGCACAACTGCGCGAGAACCAGGCGGAGCTCACGGAAGTGCATCGAATAGCGCGTCTCGGAAGCTGGCGCATCGAGGCCGGCACCGGGACGATTGCCTGGAGCGCGCAAGCGGCGAGCCTGCTCGGTCCCCCGGCGGCTTTGGTGTCGAGCCCCGAGTCGCTGCTCGAGAGGGTGCTGCAAGAAGACCGTCCGCGAGTCGAGCGCGCCTGGGCGGACTTGATGGCGCAAGGCCGACTGGACGTGGAGTTCCGTACTCTGCGCCAACCCGATGAGGTTCGGTGGCTGCGCGCGCGCGCCGAAGCACCGGCCCCGGCCGAGCATTCGCCCTACCGCGCACGCGGCACATTGAGCGACGTGACCGACGAGCGGCGGGCGGAACAAGCCGTGCAGCACCTCGCCGCCGTGGTCGAATCCACCGAGGACGCCATCTTCAGCGCCTCGGCGGATGGACGCATCTTGTCCTGGAATCGTGGCGCGACGCGCATGTTCGGCTACCCGGCGGAAGAAACGATCGGCCGTCGGCTGTCCGAGCTACTGCCGCCGAGCGAAGCCGCGCATGCCATGCGTCTGATCACCCGAGCCGTGAGCGGCGAGAGCATCGAGGGGCACGAGTCCGAGCTCAACTTCGAGGGCAACCGTGCGATCCATATCGCGGTTACGCTTTCCCCCCTGCGCGACGCGAGCGGGCGCGTCACAGCGGTTTGCGCGGTAGCCCGCGACATCACGTCTCGGCGCGAGGCCGAGCGCCGCCGTCTGGTGGAGCACCGCGTTGCTCAGTTGCTGGCCGAATCGGCCGCGCTCGGTGACACCATGCCGCGCATTCTCGAAGCGCTGTGCCAGTCGCTCGCGTTCGATTGCACCGCGCAGTGGGATTTCGATGCCCAGGCAAGCGCATTTCAGCGCGCATACCTGTGGTGCCGGCCCGATCGGGATGCCTACGCGATATCCACGGGTCTCGGCACCCGTGTCGCCTGTAATGACACCGGCCTGCTCGCGCAGGCCTGGCGAACCGCATCGCCGAAGTGGGTAGGTGCCGCCGAGCTGGAGGCACGTCACGCGCCAGTCGCGGGCGTCGTCTTCGTCACCTCGCTGCTCATTCCGGTCACGCTTGGCTCGCGCGTAGTTTCGATCATCGAGTTGTTGGCTGCCAGGACGCAACCCTACGACCCGGAGCTGCTGTCATCGCTGCGTGCGATCGGGGGCCAGATCGGACAGTACATCGAGCGCAAGCGGGTCGAAGCCGAGCGCGCGCAGGCGAACGAGCGCCTGCGCAGCATCGCGGCCAATATTCCAGGCATCGTGTTCGAATACCACCTGCGGCCCGACCGCACCGCCACGTTCGAGTTCGTCAGCGAGCGAGCGCTGGACATGCTCGAAGAAAGGCCCGAAGCGCTGATACGCGATCCGCGCGGCATGTTCCGACTGGTCGATCCCGGCTACCGGCGCCAGTTGCTCCGGTCCATGCGCATCTCGCGCCACAGTCGCTCGCTGTGGGTCGCCGAGATGCCGATTCGCACCCGCAGCGGGCGCATCCGCTGGGTACGCGGCCAATCCATGCCCAAGCACCTGGACGACGGATCGGTGATCTGGGACGGCGTGATCGTCGATGTCACCGCGCAGAAGCAGGCCGAGCAGGCGTTCCAACAGATGAACGAGCAGTTGGAGCGGCACGTCGCCGAGCGCACGGCGCAGCTCCAAGCGGCCAACAGGGAGCTGGAATCGTTCGCTTATTCGGTCTCGCACGACCTGCGGGCGCCGCTGCGTTCGATCGACGGTTTCTCGCGCATCCTGGTGGAAGAGTATTCCGATGGCCTGCAAGCCACCGCGCGCGACTACCTGCAACGCGTGCGCAACGCAAGCGAGCGCATGGGTCAGCTCATCGACGACCTGCTGTCGCTGTCACGCGTGACGCGCAGCGAATTGAAGCGTGTTCGAACCGACATGTCGGCGATCGCCGAGGTCATCATCCAGGAGCTTCGCGCCGAGTATCCCGAGCGCAGTGTCGACGTGAGCATCCATCCTGGAATGCAGTGCCTCGCCGACCCCGCCCTGATACGCATCGCGCTGCAAAATCTCCTCGGCAATGCCTGGAAGTTCACCTCCAAGCAGTCACGCGCCAGCATTGAGTTCGGAGCATTGACGCAGCGCAGCAAGGCGGTCTACTATGTGCGCGACGACGGGGCGGGATTCGACATGGGACACGCCGGCAAGCTGTTCGGCGCGTTTCAGCGCTTGCATTCGCCACGCGAGTTCGAGGGCACCGGCGTGGGCCTCGCGACGGTAAGCCGCATCATCGATCGACACGGCGGAACGGTATGGGCCGAGGCTACGCTCGGCAAGGGCGCTACCTTCTTTTTCACGTTGGCAGGTGGAGGCGGTCGGCCATGAATGCCCCGGTGATACTCCTGGTCGAAGACAATCCGGATGACGAAGCGCTGACGCTGCGCGCCCTTGGCCGCAGCGGCTTCGGCGATCACATCAAGGTGGTGCGCGACGGCGCGGAAGCACTCGACTTCCTGTTCGGCCAGGGTTCCTACAGGGGTCGCGACGTGAGCCGGCTGCCGACCCTGATTCTGCTCGACTTGAAACTGCCACGCATCGATGGCATCGAGGTGCTGCGCCGCATCCGTTCGGATCCGCGCACGGTGCTCGCTTGCGTGGTCGTGTTCACCTCGTCCGGGGAAGAGCGCGACATCCTGCACGCCTATCAGAACAATGCCAACAGCTTCGTGCGCAAACCGGTCGCCTTCGACAGTTTTTCGCAGGCGGTCGAACAGCTCGCGCGCTATTGGCTCATGCTGAACGAGTCGCTCGGCGCCCTCGGCGCCACGCGTACCCAGCCCTGATATGCTGCTTCCGACCGCGGAAACGACGGCACGACAGCGCCCGGTCCGGATCCTCATCGTCGAGGACTCCGAGGATGACGTGCTGCTGCTCGTTTGGGAGTTGAAGCGCGGCGGCTACGACCTCTACTACGAGGCGGTCGACACCCGGATCGGCATGGAAGCCGCGCTGCGCTCGGGGCCCTGGGACATCGTCATTTCGGACTACTCCATGCCGGATTTCAGCGGCCTGGAAGCGCTCGCCACGTTGCGCGCGCATGCACTCGATATCCCGTTCGTGATCGTTTCTGGCAATATCGGCGAGGACGTGGCGGTCGAAACGATGAAAGCCGGCGCCCATGACTATGTCATGAAGCGCAACCTCTCCCGGCTCATTCCGGCGCTCGACCGGGAGCTGCGCGAAGCCGACGTGCGCCGGGCGCGGGTGCGGGCCGAGCGCGAGCTGCGCGAGAATGAAGCGCGTTTTCGCGCCATCGCCTCCAACATACCCGGTACGGTCTATCAGTTCATGCTGCGGCGCGACGGCAACCGCTCTTTCCCCTACGTGAGCGGCGATTGTTCCCGCCTGCTCGGGGTGAGTCCGGAAGCTTTGCAGGCGAGCCCGGGCGTATTCCGCGAGCTTATCTGTCCGCTCGACCGCGATGGCTACGACCAGGCCCTGGGGCGCTCCGCCGAGCATCTCACCGATCTCAACTGGGAAGGTCGCATCCAGCTCCCGGGCAGCGACGAGATCAAGTGGATCAACCTGCGCTCGAGTCCACGCGTGCTCGAAGACGAGGCCCTGCTGTGGGAGGGTGTGATCTGGAACATCACCCAGAGCAAGCTCGCGCAGATCGAGATTCGCCGCTCGCGTCAGCAGCTCCAGGAACTCTCCGATCACGTACAGAAGGTCAAGGAGGACGAGCGCGCCCGCATCGCGCGCGAGATCCACGACGACATCGGCGGCAACCTGACCGCGATCAAGATCGACCTGCTGTGGCTTGCCAATCGCCTGCCGACGGAGCAGAAGTCGCTGCATGAAAAAGCCGTCGCCATCGAACGCCTGGTGGACCGCACCATGGAGACGACGCAGCGCATCTCGCGCGATCTGCGCCCGGGCATCCTGGACCTTGGTCTGATCGCGGCGATCGAGTGGCAGGCCGAGGAGTTTCAGCGCCGCATGGCCATTCCGTGCGAAGTCACCACCTCCGACGACGATGTCTATCTCGACCAGGATCTGTGCGTTGCGATTTTCAGGATTTTCCAGGAAACTCTAACCAACATCAGCAAATACGCCGAAGCCACGCGGGTCGACGTGAGCCTGGTGGTCGGGGAGGACGTGGTCGTACTTGAGGTCTTCGATAACGGTCGCGGCATCGCCCGCGACCAGCTCTCCAAGCCGGGCTCGTTCGGAATCCGCGGTATGCAGGAGCGTGCGCGCTCACTCGGCGGCGATGTCGAGATCGAGGGATTGTCCGGGGCGGGCACGCGCATCAAGGTCGAGATTCCGCTTCCGACGGCTCCCGATACGGCCTCGACATTGACGCAGAAGGCACTGTTCTAGCGATGATTCGCGTCTTGATCTGCGACGATCATGCGATCCTGCGCCGCGGTTTGAAGAACATCCTCGCCGAAACCGAGGACATGACCGTGGCCGGCGAAGCAGAGAACAGCGCGCAGGCGCTGCAACTCGTGCGCGAAGCGGAGTGGGACGTCGTGCTACTGGATATCTCCATGCCGGATCGCAACGGCATCGACACCCTCAAGCTGATCAAGAAGGAGCGCCCCAAGCTCGCGGTGCTGATGCTTTCGATGCATCCGGAGAATCAGTATGCAATCCGGGCACTGAAGGCAGGCGCTTCCGGATATCTCACCAAGCAAAGCGCGCCCGCGCAGCTCGTAACCGCCATTCGCCAAGTCAAGCAGGGACGCAAATACGTGAGTCCTACGCTCGCCGAGCAGTTGGCTGCGCGGCTGGGCGAGGATATGGAAGCCGCCCCGCATGAATCATTATCCAACCGCGAATATCAGACTCTGACCTTGCTGTCATCGGGCAAAACGCTGTCGGAGGTGGCGGTCGAGCTCAAACTTTCGGTCAAGACCGTCAGCGTATATCGCTCGCGCCTGCTGGAAAAGCTGCAGCTCAAGAACAACGCGGAGCTGACGCACTACGCGATCAGGAACGGGCTGGTCGAGTAGACTGTTTCTAAAGTCGCGCCCCGCGTTACCGTTATCACGTGCGTCACCTCAGGACGCGGTCGATGACGAACGCTCTTGCCAAGAACAACATCAAGGACGTGGCGCGCGAAGCTCTGCGCGCCCTGGTGGTGCGCAAGCTCGATCCCTCGCCGGACAACTACCGCCGACTTTTCAACGAGATCTCGGGCGTCGAGGAGGTCGCGCAAGCAACCGGGGCAGAGCAATCGCTGGAGCGCGTCGCGCAACACTTTCCTCGCACCTCGCCCGAGCTGCTGCGCTTGGCCAAGACCCTGGAGCGCGCGGTCGGCAAGCGTGACTGGGATCAGCTCGCGAGCGTGCTCAACGAAGCGACCGAAGCCGCATCACGCTACTACGCGTCGACCGAGAGTTGGCGCAACCTGCTCGCCGAGCTGCTGCAGCAGCTCGAAGCGAATCACAGGGGCATCCCTCGAGCGCGCAAGAAAGAACGCCTGGAACGCCTGCTGGAGATCGCCGCCGGCACACCCGAACAGCTTCAACAGAGACTTTCCGCACTGGCCAAGAGTTGGGCCGAGCATGCCACCGAAACGGTTGCAGCCGAGCACGAGCAAGCTCTTCCGGCGCATACGGGCGAGCTCAGACGCCCGACCGGGCCGCTGCTTGCTCCGGTCATGGCGCCGGACGACGCGGTGGTGCTGTGCGAGCTGCTGGCGCACGTGCTCGATGTCGGCATGGCCGGATTGCTCGCCTACGACCCTGCGATGGCGAGCGAAGCCGAGACGCTCGCCAGACAGGCTCGCGCTGCACGCACTTCGCCCGAATTCAATGCCGTTCGCGCCGCCATCAAGTCGTTTCTGCTCAAGGTCGAGCTGACGACCGCCAATACCGCCGACTTGCACCACGGGATGCTGCGCCTGCTGCGCCTGGTGGTGGAGAACGTCGCCGCCCTGGTGGGCGAAGACGACTGGTTGCATGGCCACATCAGCGTGCTGGCAGAGATCGTGTCGCAGCCGCTCGATCTGGTCATGATCCAGCACGCCGAGCGCAGTATCAAGGATGCGATCCTGCGCCAGGGTACGCTGCGCCACAGCCTCACCGAGGCGAAGACGGCGTTCAAATCGATGGTGTCGGGATTCATCGAACGCCTGGGCGAGTTCTCCACCAGCACCGGCGACTATCAGGAGACGATCGAGCAGCTGTCGACCAAGATCAAGCAGACCGACGACATCATCGAGCTCGGCCGACTGCTGGAGCAGGTGACGCAAGCAACGCGACAGGTGCAGGCAGCGACTTTGCGCTCGCGCGAGGAAACGCTGAAGACCCAGGAACAGGTGCGCGCCGCGGAACAGAAGATTCTCGACCTGCAGACAGAGCTCAGCCGCGTCAGCGCGAAGGTACGCGAAGATCAGCTCACCGGCGCACTCAACCGCCGCGGGCTGGAAGAGGAGTTCGAGCGTTCGCGCGCGGCCTCGGAGCGCCGCAAGGAGCCGATGAGCCTTGCGCTGCTCGATATCGACAACTTCAAGTCGCTGAACGATACGCACGGCCACAGCGCCGGGGACGGGGCCCTGGTGCATCTGGCGCAGGTCATCAAGGCGACCGTGCGCCCGACCGATGTGGTGTGCCGTTACGGCGGCGAGGAGTTCGTCATCCTGCTTCCGGGCACGAGTCTCGAGGATTCGATCGCGGTCGTCTCGCGCTTGCAGCGCGAGCTCACCAAGCGATTCTTCCTGCACGACAATCAGCGCCTGTTGATCACCTTCAGCGCTGGTGTGGCCGAGCGCCTGAGCGGCGAGACGCGCGAGCAGACCATCGCGCGCGCGGACGCCGCGATGTACCAGGCCAAGCGCTCGGGCAAGAACCGGGTGATGGTCGCGGAGCAAGCGGCAGCGCCAAGCGACTTGGCGCACTGAACCCCTCGGCGCGCACGCCCCGAAGTTCGCAATTGCGCGCGTCCTGCACTACCCGGATGATCGTTCGCGGCGCCGTCGCCCTCTCACGCGGCGAGAATTTGCACCGCTACCGTGGCACGTTCGACGGCGCGTGTCGCCAGCCGGCGATGAGCACGAGGCCCTTGCTGCCCGCCCATCGCCGGCGCGTGCGCCGCTTGCCGGTGGCGGGCGAATACACCCGTAATGACCGTTCTTCTCGCCGCTTCAACCACTAAGGACGCCGTGCTAAGGTCTAGTCGAGATTGATGCAGCCTTCTGGGCGGGGAAGCCATGGACTCGCAAGTGAGCATGCGCCGGACACGATCGAGTGCGAGCAAACCTGCTGCCGAACCTGCGGCGGCCACCGTGCTCGGCACCTATCGAAGCCGCGTCAACGCGCTGGCCGAACGCATCCGCGCCACTTCCGATCTTGGCGCGATCATCGCGATGCTCAACCAGGCGCTGGCCGAAACCCGGCGCCTGCGCTCGCGCGAAGACGAACTGCACGCGGCACAGCGCAAGGTTGCCGAGGCCGAGCGTAGCATCGAATCGATGAAGAGCGAACTCGAGCAGGTCAAGGCGATGCTGCACCAGGATCCGCTCACCAGCGCGCTCAATCGCCGCGGCATCGACGAGGCGTTCCGGCAGGAGGCTTCGCGCTGCGACCGGCGCAACGGCCGGCTGTCGGTTGCCATGGTCGATCTGGACGACTTCAAGGCGCTGAACGACACGCACGGTCATCCGGTCGGAGACCGCGCGCTGGTGCATGTCTGCGCACTGATCCGCAGGATGCTGCGACCGACCGATCGCATCGGCCGGCTGGGCGGGGAGGAGTTTCTGCTGCTGCTGCCGGACACGGGGCTCGATGAGGCCGCCGCCGTAATGCTGCGTGTACGGCGCGAACTCGCGGCCAGCCCGCTGCTGCAGAAGGACGAAGCCATAGCCATCACGTTCAGCTGCGGCATTGCAGAACGGCGCGCGCGCGAACCGTTCGATCCGCTGGTAGCACGCGCCGACAGCGCCATGTACCGGGCCAAGCGCGCCGGCAAGAATCGCTCCGTGCACGCGCGCTAAAGTTCCGCCCCGGAACGCCGTAACGAGAGGGCTTGACCGCAAGGCTAAGTCCTTGCCCGAGCACGGCTTCTCAAGTTCGCCGAAGCACCCGCCGTAATTGTCCCCAGACAGCGGTGCCGCGCCCATGACAGGGCAACCGTAGTCAACGGCACGACGCCGTTCGAACAACCGGACACTCGGAAGGAGTGCTAGAGATGCCCCAGATCATCACCACCAATCTCGCGTCTCTGAACGCGCAACGCAACTTAAACACATCGCAATCGAGTCTCTCGACCGCGCTGCAGCGGCTGTCGTCGGGATTGCGCATCAACAGCGCCCGCGACGATGCGGCCGGACTTGCGATCTCTCAACGCCTCACCTCGCAGATCAATGGTCTCAATCAGGCGGTGCGCAACGCCAACGACGGCATTTCCCTGGCGCAGACGGCCGAAGGGGCGCTCCAGGAAAGCGGCAACATCCTGCAGCGCATCCGGCAGCTCGCGATCCAGTCCGCCAACGATTCGAACAGCGCGGCCGATCGCAAGGCACTGCAAGCCGAAGTCTCGCAGCTCACGAGCGAGCTCAACCGCATCGCCAACACCACCACGTTCAACGGCAAGAAAATCCTCGACGGCTCATTCTCCAGCCAGAAGTTCCAGGTCGGGGCGGACGCCAATCAGACGATCGACGTGACGATCTCCGATGCGCGCGCCACGGCACTCGGCAACTACGGCTACGACAGCACCAACAACGTCGCCACCTTCGGCATCGAAGTGGCGACTGCCGCGGGTGCCGCGCTCGCCGCCAACAACTTCAAGGCGCAGGCGGTGACCATCAACGGCTCGCTTGGCCAAGCAACGATCGCGGCCGGCACGCTCGTCGCCGGGTCCACCGCGCGCACCGTCGCGGCCGAAGTCAACAATGTGACCGGCTCGACTGGCGTCACCGCGGCCGCGCGCACCACCGCGACCATCGACACCTTGTCCGCGGCCGGAACGTTCACCTTTAACCTGTACGGTCAGAACACAACCGCGGTGCAGGTCTCCGCGACCATGACCAGCACGACCGACCTGACCGCGCTACGCGACGCGATCAACGCGCAGACGGGCCTCACTGGCATCACTGCCGAAGGCACGGGCGCATCGCTGACTCTCGTCCAGGCGGAAGGCTACAACATCGCGCTGGAAGGCGTGACCGGAAGCGGCGGCGCGACCCTCAACCTCACCGGCAACGAAGGCGCGGCGGCGACCCTCGGGGCGGCAGCCGGCACCGACTCTTCTACAGTCGGCGGGCAGGTCACCTTCAATTCCGAGAACGCGTTCACGCTGAGCTCGAGCGTGGCGGGTGCGGCCGGCGGCCTGTTCGGATCGGCCGCGGCGGCCAATGCCGGTGTCACGGGGACGTTGTCGGCGGTTGGTTCGGTCAGCATCGCGAGCCAGACAGGCGCGAATTCTGCGATCTCGGTGCTCGATGCCGCCCTGCAGAGGCTGTCGGCGATCCGCGCCGACTTGGGCGCGGTGCAAAACCGCTTCGGCTCGACCATCTCGAACCTCGAGACGACCTCGGAGAACCTCGAAGCCGCACGCTCGCGCGTGCGCGATGCCGACTTCGCGGCGGAAACGGCCGCACTCACGCGCGGCCAGATCCTGCAGCAGGCCGGCACCGCGATCCTCGCCCAAGCGAACGCGCTTCCCAACGGCGTGCTCGCACTGCTGCGCGGCTAATCGTAACGGCGCTAAAGGCGGTCAGCGCGTGCGGCTGGCCGCCCGTTTCGCCCAGACCCCACCATGATCCATCCGGCCTCGTTCGACGCGTTGCAATCGGCAGCCCGACCGCAACGCGGCGCCGCCGCCAAGGAAACGGCGGGCAGCCCAGGGCCGCCGGCGTTACCGGCGCAGCGCGAGGAGAGTGTTCGCGCCGCGGCAGCAGCAATCAACCGCGCCGCCAAGGCGCTCAACAACAACGTCGAGCTCTCGCTCGATTCGGAGTCTGGACGCGCCATCGTGCGCGTGCTCGATTCCGAGACCGGCCAGCTCATTCGTCAGATTCCGAGCGAGGAAGTGCTGGAGTTGCGGCGCGCGCTCGATCGCATCGCCGGTCTCATCATTCATCGCACGGCATGATAGTTGCTCGCTACGAGAGCGCCGCGTAGCACCCGGGCAATTGCCGCGAGAGCAGCACCGCACATGGCCATATCTTCCCCTGGAATCGGCTCCAACCTCGATGTCAATGGCATCGTCACACAGCTCATGGCGCTCGAGCGCCGCCCCTTGCAGGCGCTCGATCGCAAGGAAGCGAGCTTCCAGGCGCAACTCTCGGCATTCGGCACCCTCAAGAGCTCACTCACCTCGTTCCAGAGCGCCGTAAAGGAGCTCAACGACGCCGACAGGTTCCAGGCGTACAAGGCTTCGATCGGTGCGAGCGCAACGGCGACGGTCACGGCGGCAAATTCTGCCGTGCCCGGCAGCTACGCGCTGGAGGTCACGCAGCTCGCGCAGGCGCAGAAGCTGGTCGCGGCAGGACAAACGAGCGCGACCGCCGCGATCGGCGCCGGCAGCATAACCTTCGAGTTCGGCACCATCAGCGGCGGCAGCTTCGATGACGTCTCGGGCACATACACCGGCGCGAGCTTTACCGCCGATGGCGCCGGCGCCAAGACGGTCACGATCGGCGCGTCCAACAATACGCTTGCCGGCATTCGCGACGCGATCAATGCCGCCAAGATCGGCGTGAGCGCCTCCATCGTCAACGACGGCAGCGGCACGCCGTATCGACTCGCATTGAGCGTGGCCGATACCGGCGCGGCCAAGAGCCTGCGCATCTCGGTCAGCGGGGATGCGCCGTTATCGAGCCTCATCGCGCACGACCCTGCCGGTACGCAGAACCTGGCCGAAACGGTGAGCGCGCGCAATGCCGCCTTCGAGGTCGACGGGGTCGCGATCACCAAGCCGAAGAACACGGTCACCGATGTCATCGAAGGCGTGACGCTCAACTTGCTGAGCACCAATACGGGAGCCCCCACCGCGATCACGGTCGCGCGCGACTCGGGTCCGATCAAGACCTCGGTCGATGCGCTGGTGAAAGCGTACAACGAGCTCGACGCGACCATCCGCAATGTCTCGTCGTTCAACGCGGCGACCAAGCAGGGTACGGTGCTGCAGGGCGACGTGACGGTAATCAGCCTGCAAGCGCGCATTCGCGCCACGCTTTCCAACGCGCTCAACGGCATCTCGGGCAGCTACAACAACCTGTCGCAGATCGGTGTGACCTTCCAGAAAGACGGCACGCTCAGCGTCGATTCGACCAAGTTCGAGGCCGCGCTCGCGCAGTCGCCCAACGATATCGCGGCGCTGTTCGCGTCGCTTGGCAAAGCGAGCGATGCGGCGGTGCGCTACCTCGGCGCAACCGACGCCACCAAGGCGGGCGAGTACGCAATTTCGGTCAGCCGCCTGGCGACGCAAGGCAGCCAAGCCGGATCGGCCGCGGCCGGGCTCACGATCAACGCCGGCGTGAACGATTCCTTCACCGTCGGCGTGGACGGTGCGAGCGCCGTGGTCACGCTCGCGGCCGGCACCTACGCGAGCGCCGCCGATCTCGCGCGCGAAGTACAAGCCAGGATCAATGGCGCGGCCGCCATCGCCGGAGCCGGAGCAACCGTCTCCGTAACAGAAAGCGGGGGGGTTCTGACCCTTACTTCCGCGCGTTACGGATCGGCCTCGAGTGTTCAAATCAGCAGCGGCAATGCCCTTGCCGGCCTGCTCGGCGGCGCAGGCGTCGTGACCGCCGGGCTGGATGTGGAAGGCAGCATCAACGGTGCGAGCGCGTCGGGATCGGGCCAGGTGCTCACCGACCTGAGCTCGGGGCCTTCCTCGGGACTGAAGGTCGAGATCGGCGGTGGCCCTCTGGGAACGCGCGGATCGGTGTACTTCTCGCGCGGCTATGCCGACACGCTCGACAAGCTGGTCGAGAGCTTCATCGCGACCGACGGGGCGATCGCCGCGCGTACCAACGGGATCGATGCGTCGATCGAGACCATCGAGGACCGGCGCGTGGAAATGGAGCGCAGATTGCAGGACATCGAGACGCGCATCCGGGCCCAGTTCACCGCCCTGGACACGTTGCTCGGACGCATGAGCACCACCAGCCAGTTCCTGACGCAGCAACTGGCCAAGCTGGATGCACAAACCAAGTAAGGAAGTCACGATGTCTTCAGCCGCACGCAAAGCCGTCGATGCCTATGTGCAAGTGGGCGTCGAGACCGGAGTCGCGACCGCCGATCCGCACAAGCTCATCCTGATGCTGTTCGACGGCACGCTCGCGGCAATCGCGAGAGCGCGCCTGGCGATGAGCCGCGGTGAGATCTCGGCCAAGGGCGTGGCCATCTCCAAGGCGATCGAGATCATCGACGGCGGGCTCAAGGCGAGTCTGGACGTCGCCGCGGGCGGAGTGCTGGCGCAACGCCTGGCGGCGCTCTACGACTACATGCTGAACCGGCTGCTGGTGGCGAACCTGCGCAACGACGTCTCGCCGCTCGACGAGACGACGCACCTGCTGAACGAGCTGCGCGCTGCCTGGGCGCAGATCGGGCAGGCGTCCACGCCCGCAATCGAGGCGGGCAAGTGACGCTCAACCGCCAGCAACTGCTCAGCACCTACGACGGCCTCGCCCGCACGACGGGGCACATGTTGAATGCCGCGCAAAGCGGCGACTGGGACAAGCTCATCGGCCTGGAAAAGGACTGCGCCGCCCTGATCGCGCGCATGTCGGCATTGGAGGCCGAAGACTCCCTGCCGGAGAATCTGCGCGATCGCAAGGCGGCGATGATCCGCAAGGTGCTTGCCGACGATGCGGCGATTCGCGACATCACCGAGCCCTGGCTGCAACAGCTCGGCGCGATGCTGAGCAGCAATGGCCGCGAACGCCGCCTGTTGCGTGCGTACGGACCGTCACGCGAGAACTGATCGAAACCCGAGTCCCACGGCACGGCGTCGGCTCACGCTCATGATCGAAACCCGACTCCTCGCCCGCTTGCTCGCCACGGCCCGCGCGGTAACCCCGCCGGGTGCGGCGCCGCCCGCACTCGAGCTCGGCGACGAACACGCCGAACTGGTGCGCGCGCAAGTGACCGCACAGCTTGCCGATGGCAGCTTTCGCGTGCTGGTCGAAGGCAGGCCGGAGGGGCAGTCGTTCAGGGCGGCACTGCCGCTCGACACGAAGCCAGGCGACGTCGTGGCGATCCGTGTCGCCGGCCATGCAGCGGGTGGCGAAGGCGAAGCCGTCGGCCTGCGCAGCCCAGCGGCTGCACTGAGCCATGCGGGTCGACTCATCTCAGCGCTGCTCAGTACAGCGCCCGCAACGCCGACATCGCCTGCACAACCGCTTCTGGCCTCGCCGAGCACAGTTGCAGCAAAGCTCGTCGAGCCGCTGGCGCGCGCCGTGGAGCGCAGCGGTCTGTTCTACGAGTCTCACCAGGCGCGCTGGGCGAACGGCGACTATCCGCTGGAGCGCTTGCTGCAGGAACCGCAGAACGCGCCCTCGCCCACCGGTTCGAGGGCCGTGACACAAACCGCAGCGCGCCCGTCGCCGAACGCAGCCGAGCCGGTGGCAGGATCGGCGCTCACCAGCTTGGTCGCCGCCAAGGACACACTCGTCCCGTCGTCACCGGCGCGCGCGGCCTCGCCCGCGGATGAAGCGCCCGTGCGTGCGCTTGCGCCGGAAACCGTGGCGCTGATGCGACAGCAACTGGAGGCGCTCGACGGCCGCCACATCACCTGGCTCGGTGAGATCTGGCCCGGACAGCAGCTGCATTGGGAGATCGAAGCCGACGATTCGAGCCGCCACAGCCAGGGCGCCGAGCCGGGCTGGAAGACGCGCTTTTCACTCGAGCTCCCGATGCTCGGGGAGATCGGCGCAGAAATGACGCTAGCGGGCAGCGGGGTGCACCTGCATCTGCACGTACGCACGGATGAAGCCGCGGCTTTGATGCGTGCGGCAGGTGTCGAGCTCACCCAAGCGCTGCTTGCAGCCGGCGTCGCGCCCGTATTCCTTGCAGTGAGCCGCGATGAACCTGCCGCCTGACCGATGCGCTGCCGTCGCGCTGGCGTATGCCGAGAACGATCCCGCGCCAAAGGTCGTCGCCAAGGGACGCGGACTGATCGCACGAGCGATCATCGAGCGGGCACGCGCGGCCGGCGTGTTCGTGCACGACTCGCCCGAGCTGGTGGGGTTGTTGATGCAAGTCGATCTGGACCAGCATATCCCGCCGCAACTCTACCTGGCCGTGGCCGAGGTACTGGCGTGGATCTATCGCTTAGAGCAGCGCCGGGCGCCGGGGCGATCGGACGAGGAAGCGCGTGATGGCGCAGCCGAACGCTGAGTCGGGAGGCGGCGCAGCAGCCGCGATCGATGTCGGTGGCGACGAGTCGCCCTACCTGCTGCACGCCCGTGTCGACATCGCCGCGGTGCTGCGTGATCTGGTACGCGCTCGCGGGCTTGCCAGCGTCCACTTCGGCGGCGGTCAGGATACGCTGCTCACACCGCTGCTGCGCGTCGATCCCGCGGCCGGCGAGATCGTGTTCGATTGCAGCGGCAGCGAGCGGCTCAACCAAGCGTTGATGCGTGCATCGAAGCTCATGTTCATCGCATCGCACGACAAGGTGAAGGTCCGTTTCATCACCGGCCCGGCCCGCGGCGAGCAGCACGAAGGGCGCAACGCGTTCGCCGTACGCATGCCCGATTCGATGCTGCGGCTGCAGCGGCGCGAGTTCTATCGGGTGCTCGCACCGGTGACA
>WYBJ01000261.1 GCA_011525945.1 Burkholderiaceae bacterium
AGCGAGCGGCCGGGCCGAATCGCGGAGATACCGCTCGGCCGCAAGGGCACGCCGTTCGAGATCGCCGGCATGGTCCGCTCACTGTGCGGTCCCGCCGGCGCCTACATGACCGGGCAGACGATCCACATCAACGGCGGCCTGTCGAATTCCGGTGTCTGACGCCCGCGGCGGCACGGCATCCCTCAGGCAGGAACGCATGACACGGAGCCGCACGAAGAAAATCGCGATCTCGCCACTCATGAACGAGGTCGCCGCCTACATCGCGGCGGCGGCCGGCCGCGCGAGGCCGCCCGGTTTCGTGACTATCGCGGCGCGGCCGGCATGCTGCAGCGACGTGCTAGAATTTTTTCGCCCGTTCATCCCGTCGCTTCCCCCCGATGTCCGATCCGACTCTCGCGCGTGCCCTGCTCGCACCCCGCTGCGTCGCCCTGGTTGGCGCGTCCGCCGATCCGAACAAGAACACCGCCCGGCCGCAGCGCTACCTGCGTGCCCACGGTTACACCGGAACGATCATCCCGATCAACCACAGCGCCAAGGAATGCCTCGGCGAGAAGGCATATGCGTCGCTCGACGATGCGCCGAGTGGGATCGAGCACGCGCTCGTCATGGTGCCCGGCAAGTACGTGCTCGGCGTGATCGAGCAATGCGTTCGCAAGCAGATCCCGGTCGCCTCGATCTACAGCGACGGCTTTGCCGAAACCGGCGAGGCGGGCCGCAGGCTGCAGGAGAGGCTCGTGGCTTTGGCGCGCGCGGGCGGCGTGCGATTGACCGGCCCCAACTGCATGGGCACGATCAATACGCACATGCCGTGCGCATTGTCGATCAATGCGGTGCTTGACGTCGACCGGCTCATCCGCGGGCGTGTAGGACTCGTGTCGCAAAGCGGCAGCGTGATGGGTGCGCTGCTTTCGCGCGCCCAGGCGCGTGGGATGGGGTTCTCCAAGCTCGTATCGGTCGGCAACGAGTGCGATCTCTCGGTCGGCGAGATCACCGCAATGCTGGTCGACGATGCCGACACCGACGTGATCCTGCTGTTCCTGGAGACGATTCGCGAGCCCGCTCTGTTGGCGGCCGCGGCCGCGCGGGCGCACGCCGCCGGCAAACCCATCGTGGTCTACAAGCTTGGCCGATCGGAGGTGGCGCGCGAGCTCGCCGCCTCGCACACCGGCGCCATGACAGGCTCCGACGACAGCGCCAACGCGTTCTTCCACCGTCACGGCATGGTGCGCGTCGATACGTTGGAGGCGATGATCGAGGCGCCGCAACTCATGCGCGGCGCGCGACCACCCAAGGCGCGCCGCATCGCCGTGCTCACCACCACCGGCGGAGGTGCGGCCACGGTGGTCGACAATCTCGGCCAGCTGGGGCTGGACGTAGTGCCGCCCACCGATCGCATCGTCAGCAATCTGGCAGCGAAGAACATCCATATCCGCAAGGCCGCGATCACCGATCTCACGATGGCGGGCACGCGCAAGGAAATCTTCAGCGCCGTGCTGGCCGAGCTGCTCGCATCCGCGCATTGCGACGCCGTGCTCACGGTGGTGGGCTCGTCCGCACAGTTCCATCCGCAGCACGCGGTCGAACCGATCGTCGCGGCCATGCCCGCACCGAAGCCTCTAGCCGCCTTTCTGGTGCCGGATGCCGCGCGTTCCCTCGATCTGTTGCGCGACGCGGGCGTGGCCGCTTTCCGCACGCCGGAATCGTGCGCCGACGCGCTCGCCGCTTATTTCAACTGGCGCGCCGCGGCCGTGCTACCTACGGTCTTGGTCCCCGCCGAGGCCGCGCGGCTGATCGCGCAGGCAGCCGGAGATCAATTGAACGAGCACTCGGCCTGCGGTGTGTTCGGCGCGCTCGGGGTGCCTGTAGCGCGAGCCCAGGTGATCGCGACCCCCGACGATCGCGTCGAACTCCAGTTCCCGCTGGTCGCCAAGATCCTGTCGCCCGACATCCTGCACAAGACCGAGGCGGGCGGGGTCGAGCTGGGCCTTGCCGACGCGGCGCAGTTGCGCAGCGCCGCGCGGCGCATCCTCGAGCGCGTCAAGGCGACTCACGCGCACGCCCGCATCGACGGCATACTGGTGCAGGAGATGAAGAAAGGCCGGGCCGAAGTCATTCTCGGTTACAAACGCGATCCCCAGGTCGGTCCGATCGTCGTGCTCGGCGTGGGCGGGACGCTGGCGGAGATCTATCGCGACTTCTGCGTGCGGCTCGCCCCCGTCTCGGTTGCCGAGGCGCGCGAAATGATCGACGAGGTCAAGGGGCTTGCCACGCTGCGGGGTTATCGCCGCCAGCCCAAGGGCGACATCGAGGCCCTGGCGCAAGCGGTGGCAGCATTTTCCGCGCTGGCGCAGGTCGAGCGCCCGGTCATCGCGGAAGCGGAGATCAACCCGCTCGTCGTCGGCGCCGAGGGCGAAGGCGTGGCGGCCGTCGATGGCCTGATCGTGGCTGCGCGCTAGCACCCGCACGCATTGCGCCGGCACAGGACACCAACCCGCACGCAGTCGAGTGCGAACGAACGGGAGATCGTGATGAGCGAACGCATGACCAAGCGGCTGAAGCAACTCGTCACCGGCGAGCGCTGTGTGGTGGCGCCCGGCGTTGCCGACGCATTCGCAGCGCGTATGGTGGCGATGGAAGGGTTCGATGCCTGCTACATGACCGGGTTCGGAACGAGCCTCACGCGCCTGGGCATGCCGGACATCGGCCTGTTGACGCAGACCGAGATGGTGGACAATGCAGCCCGCATCGTCGATGCCTGCGGCATGCCACTGGTCGCCGACGCCGATACCGGTTATGGCAACCCGATGAACGTGCGGCGCACGATCCGCGAATATGAACGTGCCGGGGTGGCGGGCGTGCACCTGGAAGATCAGGCGTGGCCCAAACGCTGCGGGCATCTGGCGGGCAAGCGAGTGATACCGATCGCCGAAATGGAGGCGAAACTCAAGGCCGCGGTCGATTCGCGGCGCGATGGCGACTTCATGGTGATCGCGCGCACCGATGCGATCGCGGTTGAGGGTTTCGATGCCGCACTCGAGCGAGGCGATCGTTACCGTGCGGCCGGCGCCGACATGATATTCATCGAAGCGCCGACGTCGATGGCGCAACTGCAGGCCATCGCGGCGCGCTTCGACGGCGTGCCGTTGCTCTACAACATGGCCTCGAGCGGCAAGACGCCGGCACTGGACAACGCGACGATGGCGAGTCTGGGCTTTCGCCTCGCGATTTTCCCGAACTGGGTCATGCTCGCCGCCATTCCCGCCATGCGACGCATGCTGAAGGAGTTGAAGTCTAAGGGCAGCGTTGCCGACATCCGCACCGAAGTGGCGACCTTCAAGGATCTCACCGACATCACCGGTTTGCCTGAAGTCCAGGCGCTCGAGAACCGTTACGGCGTGCCGGAAGATCAGCGCGCCGGCCTGTGACGGCGTCGGTGCCGGAGATCGGAACGCCCGATTTCGCACCCTAACGCCCGAGGACGCACGGGCGCACCATGCGCCGATTCCGGCGCACGGTGTCGAGCCGGTTTACAAGCATTCGGGCAGGCCGCCCTCAACTCGTTGAATTCAGGGTGGCGTCCGGGTAGGCATGGGCGTTGCTGTCATGCTTGTCTCAGGAGTGATCCGGAGGCAGTCATGAAACTCGACCGCGACGCGCTGTATCTGGCGGCAATCGCCATTCTGTTGATCGCCACCATGCTGCCCGGCATCGGCTAACTGGCGTCGCTTCAGATAACGCGCCAGAGGCGATTGCAGCCATCCGCGAGCACGCGCGAAGCGGGCTTTGCGACCGCCCGCTCGGCAAGGCTTTTGTCACGTCGCGCGAGCGCGAGCACGGTCGAACCCGGCTGCGCGACGCGACACGCCCAGGAGCCTGTCGGCGCGATTTACAGGCGTACCCCGCAGGTTCCTCAACGTATTGAATCCCCGAGGACAATCGACTGGCATGTGCATTGCTTCACGGATTGCACTGTCATTCGGACATCCTGTCATGGTCAAGTTCGTGCGCGATGTGATCGTTGCCGTCGCGGTGCTGGCGACTCTGATCGCCATCGCCGTCAGGGCCGACACGGATACCGAACCGAAACGCTACGGTGGCGAGATCCGCGGTCCTGTCGCGGCGCCGGTAACGCAGGCGATGGTTGCACCGGCTCCACCGGCGCGCGGGGCAACAGCGACGGAATGATTCCGCAGCGTTTCAGCCGCGACGCGGGCGCGAGAAAGCGTTCCCGCCGTGACTGCCGAGGCGCGTCGGCGCGCAGCTTCGCTGCGCGTTGCCGGACTCTCAACGTCGCGCGCCGGGGTCCGTAAGCCGCATCAGCGCGCGCACGCTTGGCGCGCGCTCGACCCGCTGCACCAGCGCCGCGAGTTGGGCAGCGCGTTTTTCGCCCAGCACCGGCGCCGCCAGATGATCGAACTTGGCGCGCAACTCCGCGTCGCTCATCGGATTCCGGATCGAGCCCTTGGGATGGTCGACCTGCGACACGAGCCTGCGCCCGTCGTTCATCTGAAGCGTCATCCTGCACGACACGCCGCGCGGCAGTCTCTTGTCGACTGCGAACTCAACGCGGCTCGACACGCGCTTGATGAGCGGGTCGGCGATATCGGCATCGCTGAACTGTTCGAGCAGATGGCATTGGCGAATGCGGCCGTTTCCATCGGCACTCGAACGCCGCTTGCGATCAGGCTCGCCTGCGGCTTGCCGCCGATCGCACGCGCGTAGCGCGTGGCGATACGCCCGCTTTCGCTGCGGCTGCCCGCGATGGCCACGCCCAGGTAATCGAGCAGCAGGCGCTTTACGGCGTGGCGCGTCTGGGCGGGGACGGCGCCCGGGCGCATGGCGGTGACATGCTCGGACAGGCGTGCGGCGATCGTCTGCTTCATGGCTGCTCCCTTCGTCGGTCGTGAGCGATCCGCGGCTTCGCATCAGCCCCGCCACGTGGGCGCGCCCACGATGGCGACCAGCTCGTCCAGCTGCGTCTGTTGCTCGATTCCGTGCACCAGCGCTATCACACGCTCGATCTGCGCGGGCGCAAGGCATGCGCGTACGACTTGCCGGAACTTGTGCTCGATGTCTGCGGGCGTGAGCGGATTCTCCGCAGCACCGCGCCGGGTCAACAGCTCGGCGCTGAGCGTGCGCCCATCGCGAGTCGTGACGCGCACGCGCGCGGCGTGGCGGAACTGTGCGCCCATGGCTTCGATCTGCGGGTCGATCCGAGCCTTGATACGCGTAATCAGATCGAGCACGCGCGGATCGCGCAACCGCTCCTCGCGATACTGCTCGACGAACGCCGTGCCGTCGAGCGCAATCATCGCCAGCCCGTAGTACAGGTTCATCTGCGCGGCGGTCACGCCCTGCGCCTTGTATTCCCAGGCGCAATGGACGTAAGTCGCCCGGCTAAGCGACGCCTCGATCTCGGCGATGTCGTCGGCCGCGAGCTTGTTGTCGCGCACGATGGCCGCCAGGGCATCGAGCGCGGTGTGGATACTCGTCACGGCCGCGTACGACTTGTAACCGACGTTGAGCGTCTCCCAGATCGTGCCCAGGCCGGCGGTGAGCTTCTGCGGCGCCGGCGCATCGGAGTGCGTGACGAGAAAGCCGCCGTAGGCCGCCTCCAACACGTCCTCGATGCCGGTGAAGCCGCGGCTCGCCAGCAGCGCCGAATAGATGCCGCTTTGTGCCGCACGTCCGGAATGAAAACGCTTGACCATGGCGCCTTCCTGCGCGGCCATGAGCCCTCCGGCCTGCGAACCGACTATGCCGAAGGCATGGAGCGTCGCAAGCGCGTCGAGCCCCAGCATGTGTGCGGCCGATGCCGCCGCGGCGAATGCGCCCGAAGTGCCTTGCGGATGGAAGCCTTGCAGCAGCAGGCGCACGGTCGCGGCATTGCCAACGCGCGCGCCGACCTCGTAACCTGCGATCATCGCAGTCAGCAGACTGCGCCCGTCGGCGCCGCCCTTGTGCTCGGCGCACGCCAGCGCCACCGGGAACGCAAGCGATCCGGGGTGGATGATCGACTCCTTGTGGATATCGTCGAGCTCGAACGCGTGGCCGGCGGTGGCGTTCACGAGCGCGGCGTTCGCCATCGAAGTCTTCTTGCCGCTGCCGAAGATCGAGGCCTGCGCGGCGGCGCCCTCGGCCTCGACCATGGCCTGCACATGGCGCGTCCAGGGCAGCGTCACGCCGTGCAGGCACACACCGATGCTGTCGAGGAGCGAGAGCTTCATGCGGCTTACCACTTGCGCGGGCACATGCTCGAAGCGCAACTGCGCGCTGAAGCGCGCAAGCTCGCGCGTCGCGTCCGCGAGCAATGGGGGTTGGGATGCGCTCATGGCTCTCTCCTGTTCGGGCGTGTACTGTCCGCCTGGCGCCTCACGCCTCAACGATGACGCCAGCGCGCAGATGCTCGCTCGCCCGCAAGCCGTGCGCGCGGTGCCGGCGGTGACAACAAACGACTGGGCGATCCGCTAAACAAGCGGCGCTGCATCGAGCCGAGCGACGATGCCCTCGAGTTCGCGCCCCGGCGCGGGATAGCGCTTCATCACCAGCGGGTCGTGACCCGGGACGATATGGTCGACCGAATCGGCCAGGCGCCGCAGCGTCTCGTACCCCTTCATGACGTCCCCCAGGTTGAACGTGGTCGGAAACACGCGGTAGGTCTCGAAGTGCTCGTAGTAATGGCTGGTGTCGGAGGCGAGCACCACCCAGCCGCGCTCGGTCCACACGCGCATGCACTGCACGCCGTCGGTATGGCCGCCGACGTGATGCAGGCTGATACCCGGTGCGATCGTCGCCTCGCCGTCGACGAAGCACACCCGCTGCTCGAATACCAGCCGCACCATGCCGCACACCTCGTCGGGCTCATAACTGTGGCCGAACTGGCGGTAACCCATGTTGCGGCCGGTCGCGTAGGCCATCTCGCGATCCTGCAGATGGAAGCGCGCTCGCGGAAACGCATCGAAGGTGCCGACGTGATCGTAGTGCATGTGCGTGAGCACGATCTCGCTCACCAAGGCCGCATCCACGCCCATCAGCGCCAGACCTTCCGCGGGGCTGCGCAGGTGCGTGCGCCCGCGCTTCTTCGCCATCGATGCCGTAAAGCCCGTGTCGACCACGATGGTGCGGCTGGCGTTGCGCACGAGCCATACGAAGTAGTCCATGGGCATGGGCGCATCGTGCGGGTCCCCGCCGACGAAGTGCACCGCTCGTCTTGCATCGCGCATCGCGTACTTGATGGCGTAGATTTCGTAGGGCGCTGTCATCTCGAATCTCCTCTCAACGCGCATTTGCGCTCGACGATCGGCCGACGACCGGTAAGCAGCTCACAAATCACCCGGCGCAGGACCCTTCCCTAGCGAGGCACGGTGTTCGAGCGCGAGCGCGACCATCCGCGCGTCGCGGATCGCGCTCAGGAAATCTCCCGGCCGATAGCAGTCGCCGGCGAGCTCGTAGGGGATGGCGGCCGCTTCCAGCACCGGGATGCAATCGCGTACCGGGCGCGGGCCGATCGCGATCAGGAGCGCGTCACCGATCTCCAGCGTGCGCGACTCGTTCGCATCGCGGCGCCGAACCTCGAGCGCGCCACCGCGCACAGCGACGATATTCGTCTCGGTAAGGAGCACGGCGCCCTTGGCCTGGACGCGCTCGATCAGCTCCATACGGTTGTTGCGCGCCATGCCTTGCGCCAGGACCGCGAGCGCCTCCACGACCGTGACCCGTGCACCGCGCGCAAGCAGCAGATCTGCGGCCTCCATACCGACCATGCCACCGCCCACGATGGTGATCTTCTCGCCGCGACCGATGTTGCAGGGGCTACCGAGATAGCCCCACGCGTGCAACACGCGCACGCGTGTATCGAGCGCCGAGAGGTCGAACGGTGCCGGTCGCGGCGCCGCGCCGGTCGCGACGATGGCGAAATCCGGTGCGAACGCACGCACGCTGCGCACGCTGGCGGTCGTGTTCGTTCGCACCGTGACGCCAAGCGAGCACACTTCCTGCCAGCGATACGACCAGATCGGCTCGACCTCCTGCTTGTCCGGCGCCGCGGTGGCGAGCGGCATCTGCCCGCCGACGCGATCGGCTTTCTCCCAGACTTCGACCGCGTGGCCTCGCCCGGCCAATACGCGCGCCGCCTCGATCCCGGCAACGCCGGCGCCCAGCACCAGCACGCGCTTGCGCCGCGTAGCCTCGGCGGGTGCGAACAGCTGCGGCTCGGCATACTCGAGCGCTTCGAACTCGGTGCCGATCATCGGGTTGTGCACGCAGGCAACGTCCTTCTCCAGGGTCAGCCGCTCGAAGCAGACATTACAGGCGATGCAAGCGCGAATCGGTGCGCCCACCTGCCCGAACGCTTTCAAACACCAGTGTGCATCGGCATAGAGGGCGCGTCCGAGCGAGATGAAGTCGGCCGATCCGGAAGCGAGCACGGTTTCGGCGTCCTGCGGGTCGACGATGCGCCCCGCCACCAGGCACGGAATCGATACCGCCTGCTTGATCGGCCTGGCATACGGGGCCAGCATGCCGCGCGGAAACGACGGCGGCTGGATGCAGTACTTGGAGAGCTGTGGGCTTTCGTTGCTACCGCCGGAAAGATCGAGTGCATCGACGCCCGCGCGCTCGAGCGCCTGCGCGAGCGCAACGATATCGGCGTCGCTGTAGCCTCCCGGGACGTACTCCGTGCACGACAGACGAACGATCAGCACCGTAGCCGGCAATGCGGCACGCACCCGCGCGACCGTCTCCAGCACGAAGCGCATGCGATTGTCGAGGCTGCCGCCGTAGCGATCGGTGCGCCGATTGATGCGCGGGGTGAAGAACTGCTGGAAGAGGTAGCCGTTGCCGGCATGAATCTCGATCCCGTCGTAGCCCGCGTGCACCAGGCGACGAGCTGCTTGCGCGAACAGTCGCTGGATTTCGGCGATCTCGTCGATCGCGAGCGCCCGGACCGCATCACCGGTGTTCGGATTGTTCCAGGCAGACGGTCCGACCGGTTCCATGTCGAGCACCGATCGGCGCAGCAGGGCGCCGCGGTGGTTGAGCTGGCCGAACACCTGGCAATCGTGGCTGTGGATCGCATCGACGATGCTGGCAAGCCCCGGAATGAACCGATCGTGATAGACGCAAAGCGAATTGTGGTGCGGGCGGGCGTGCTCGGTGACCACCATCGCTTCGGTCATGATCGCCGCCACGCCGCCTTTCGCGCGCTCGGCGTAGTACATCCGGTCGCGCTCGGTTGACAGCCCGTCGGTGGTGCTGAAGTTGGTGCCCATCGGCGCCATCACCACGCGATTCTTGAGCGCGAGGCGGCCGATGCGTCCCGGCTGCGCGAGCAGCATCTCGTTTTCTCCGGGGTGAGGCTCGATGTTAAATGTTGTTGCCCGTCGGGGGAATGGGCTAGCATGGCGCCCGGGTCTTGCATGCCGAGCGCCGCATCGTATTCGATCGTTCGGCTCGAATTCGGTGCACGACAGGCACGATCCGATTCCACGAAACCTTCGGCAAGCTTCGCTCATTCGAATGGAAACGATCCAATTGCGCTTCGGCGGCTATCAGGAGCCGGCGTCGATCCACAACCGGGCGGCGGCGTATTTCGGCGAGCAGTTGCGCCAGCGGCTGGGCGATCGCGCTCGCTTCGAACTGATCGGCAGCGTGCTCAAGCTCGGCCGCGCGTCGGGCGAGCTGCCCGTCATGGTCGAGCGCGGCGAGCTCGAGTTTGCCTACATGGCGACGGTGCGCTTCACGCAGTGGGCGCCCGAGCTCGCGCTGTTCGATCTGCCGTTCGTGGTGCGCGACCGCGCTTCGATCCAGCGCGCATTGACGGGTGAACTGGGGGAGCGATTCAAGCGCGCGATGCAGGCCTCGCCGTTCAGGCTGCTCGGTATCTGGGACAACGGCTTTCGCTACTTCAGCAGCAAGGTCCGCCCGATCCGCACACCCGCCGACTGCAAGGGCTTGCGCATCCGCATCCAGATGAGTGAGCTGATCGCCGAGACGATGAGCGCGCTCGGCTTCATTCCGATCTCAGTCGACATCAAGGAGTTCACCGAGGCGATCGGCTCCGACCGGTTCGATGCGCAGGAAAATCCGCTCACCAACATCTACAATTTCGGCGTGCACAACCACCATCGCTACATCACGCTTTCCGGGCACCTGTTCGGTGCGGCGCTGATGATATGCGACCGAACACGCTATCTCGCCTGGCCCGAGGACGTGCGCAGCGCAGTCGACGCGGCCGCGCGCGAGGCGACGGCATACCAACACCGGCTCGCTGCCGCCGAGGACGACGAGGTCCGGCGCAAGCTCGATCCGGCACGAAACGAGGTGATCGAGCTTACGACGGAAGAACGCGCGGCGTTCGTTGCAGCGGTGCGCCCGGTGCTGGAGAAGCACCGCGGCATGCTCGATCCGAAGCTTTTCGAATACCTCGGCTGACGAACCCGCGCCGCCCGGCACCGGTCATCGCGCCCGCTCGAGGGTCGGCGTCAGACCCCGCTTGTCGCATCCAGCCGAAGCGCCGAGGTCACGCGCGCATCGGGCGCGACTCGACTGCACGAGGTGCGGGTAAGCATCAGGCGCCGTTGTCGCCGTTCTCCCCGCTGGCGCCGATCAGATCGATCAAGGCCCGACCGTAGCGATCGAGGCGCTTTTGCCCCATCCCCGAGATCACCGCCAGCGCACCCAAGTCGCGCGGCGAGCGCTGCGCGATCTCGGACAGTGTCGCATCGTGCAGGATGACGTACGCCGGCACCGCCTGTCGGCGCGCTTCCTCCCGCCGCCACTCCTTCAGCCGGACGAGCAGCGTTGCATCGGGCTTACGCGCCGTGGATTCCCGCGCGATCCGATCGCGCGCCGCCCTCGCCGGGGGCGTCTGAGCGCTGCGGCGCATTTCGACCCGCTGCTCGCCGCGCAGGACGGGACGGGCGGCTGCGGTCAGCTTGAATGCGCCGTATGCGCCGTGATCCACTTCGGCATAACCGAGCGCGACGAGCTGCCGGAACACGCCGCGCCACTGGGCGTCGGCGAGATCGGCGCCGATTCCGAACACGCCGAGCCGATGATGATCCCAGCGCAGCACCCGCTCGTTGGTCCTGCCGCGCAGGACATCGACCAGATGCACCGCACCGAAACGCTGCCCGGTCCGATAGATCGCCGACAACGCCTTGCGCGCCGCTTCGGTTGCATCCCAGGTCTGCGGCGGAGCAAGACACGTGTCGCAATTTCCGCACGGGCCGCTCGCCTCGCCGAAATACGCGAGCAGGCGAACACGACGGCACTGCACGGTTTCACAGAGCGCGAGCAGCGCATCGAGCTTTGCGGCCGATATTCGCTTGTGCGCTTCGCCTGCTTCGGATAGATCGATCAGGCGGCGTTGCTGCACCACATCACCCAGCCCGTAAGCCATCCAGGCGTCCGCGGCGAGACCGTCGCGGCCGGCGCGACCCGTTTCCTGATAGTAGCCCTCGATGCTTTTCGGCAGATCGATATGCGCGACGAAGCGCACGTCCGGCTTGTCGATGCCCATGCCGAACGCGATGGTCGCGACCATGACGACGCCGTCTTCACGCTGAAAACGCGCCTGGTGTTCGTTGCGCGCCGCGCTGTCCATGCCGGCGTGGTAGGCAAGCGCCGCGATGCCCTGGCCGCGCAGCCAATGCGCCGTCTCTTCCACGCGCCGGCGCGACAGGCAATAGACGATGCCCGCCTCGCCGGAGTGCTCGGCGCGAATGAAGCGAAGCAGTTGCGCGCGTGCGTCGACCTTGTCGACGATGGCGTAGCGGATGTTGGGCCGATCGAAGCTGGAGACGAACACCTGTGCATCGGCAAGCGCCAGGCGCTGCACGATCTCGGTGCGCGTCTGCGGATCGGCCGTCGCCGTGAGCGCGATTCTCGGTACCGCCGGAAAGCGCTCGTGCAGCACCGAGAGCTGCAGATAATCGGGGCGGAAGTCGTGACCCCATTGCGACACGCAATGCGCCTCGTCGATGGCGAACAGCGCCACCCGCGCGCGACCGATGAGATCGAGGCAGCGCGGCGTCGTGAGGCGCTCCGGCGCGACGTAGATGAGATCGAGCTCGCCGCGCACGAACGCCTGCTCGACCGCCTGCGCCTCGTCGATGGCGAGCGTCGAATTGAGGAACGCCGCGCGCACACCGAGCTGGGTGAGCGCCGCCACCTGGTCCTGCATCAGTGCGATCAACGGCGATACCACCACCGCCGTGCCTTCGCGCAGCAACGCGGGCACCTGGTAGCACAGCGACTTGCCGCCGCCGGTCGGCATGAGGACCAGCGCGTCGCCGCCGGCGGCGATCCGCTCGATGATCGCCCGCTGCGCGCCGCGAAACTCGGTATGGCCGAAGGTCTTGCGGAGGATTTCGAAGGCGCTGAGATCAGCGGGCGTGCGACCAGCGCATCGCAGCGTTTCTCGCACCGACTGCTTCACGCTCGTACGAGGCGCCTGCGCCGCAGCTCGCAGATGACGGCCGAATTGTCCAGCTCGCCTTCGCCATGCACGATGCAGCCTCGTATCAACTCGGTGTACAGCGCTGCGAGCGGCAGATCCTGTCCCACACGTTCTGCAGCGGCGGCCATCAGTTGGAAGTCCTTCAGCGACTGCTCGACGCGCGCGTGCGGCGTGAAGTCGCTTTGCACCATCTTTTGTCCGCGCGTGTCCATCGCACGCGAATACGCGGCCGAAGCCTTGAGAACGTCCAGGACGGCGGCCAGGTCGAGTCCCATCGATTCGGCAAACGCGAGTCCTTCGGCGAGCACGGCGCGATTCAGGCCGCCGACCAGATTCACCGCGAGCTTCGCCCGCCCGGCGGAGCCGACCGGCCCCAGGTGAAACTGCTGCTTGCTGATCGCGCCGAGCACCGGCGCCGCGTCTGCAATTGCCGCGCGCTCGCCGCCGAGCAGCGCCACGCCATTGCCGAGCGCGATCTGATCGCTGTTGCCCGAAAGCGGCGCTTCGAGGAAACGCACGCCGCGCGCGGCGAGACGCACGGCCAGCGCGGCGATTCGATCCGGGTCGCAGGTGCTTACGCAGACGACGAGCTGTCCGGGCTGCGGCTCGAGCTCGCCTTCGACTTCCAGCACGCTTTCGACCTGCGCCGTATCGAATACGGCCAGCACGACCGTAGCGCAGGCACGACCCGCTTCGCGTGCGCTCGCCGCCGCGATACCGCCCATCGTGGTGAGGTTGGCGCAACGCGCCGGCACGACGTCATGGCCGTAGACGCGGAAGCCGCGGCCGAGCAGTCGTTTCGCGAGCGACGCGCCGATCAGCCCGAGGCCGATCAATCCGACCCCGGGCGCAGCATCCGCGATGACAAAGCGTTGTTGTTCTTTCATCTCAGCCCGCTCGAACGGCACTTGGCGTGTTCCCGCGCCGGGCGATACCCCCACCGCTCGCAGCGCGCCCGCGATGCCGGCATCTTGCCAGCATGGGCATACAGATCACCATCCGCGATGCACCGTCAATCCACCCTGATATGGGCCTCCTTCGCCACGCGAGTCCACCTGGCGATCTCCGCCTTGATGATCGCGGCATGCTCGTCGATCGAGCTGCCGACCGGATCGGCGGCCTGCGCGATCAGTTGCTTGCGATTGGCGGGATCGCGCACCGCCTGCGCCAAGGCGTTGTTGAGCTTCTCTGCAACGGGGCGTGCGATACCGGCCGGGCCGATGAAGCTGAAGCCGCTGCTGACGATGAAGCCCGGCAGCCCAGCCTCCTGCATCGTGACCACGTCGGGCAGCGATTCGACGCGTCTCGCGCCGCATTGCGCCAGGATGCGCAGCCGCCCGGTGTGGATGTGCCCCATCACCAGCGGAAGGCTGACGAAGGTCGTGTGCACGTGACCGCCCACCAGATCGACGACGCTCGGCCCCGCGCCCTTGTACGGCACGTGCACCATCTTCACACCGGCCATCGAGTTGAACAATTCGCCGGCCATGTGCCCGATCGCGCCGGTGCCCGAGCTCGCGTAGAGGATCTGGTCGGGCCTCGCCTTGGCGAACGCGATCATCTCCTTCACGCTCCTGACCGGCATCGATGGATGCACCATGAACCCGGCGGGCAGATTGACGATCAGCCCGAGCGGCGTGAAATCCTTCGGCGTTTGGTACGGAAGCTTCGTGCGCACCGCCGGGTTGATGAGAAAGCTGGCGGCGACCAGAGCCGTCGTATAGCCGTCGGCGGGCGCCCTGGCGGTGAGCTCGACACCGATGGTGCCGCCTGCACCGGGCCGATAATCCATGACCAGGTTCTGGCCAAGGACTTCGCTCATCTTGGGTTGCAGCAGGCGAAACAGAACGTCGCTGTTGCCTCCTGGTGCTGCCGGATTGATGACGCGCACGATCTTGGTCGGAAAATCCTGTGCGAGCGCCGCAGCGGCGGCGCCGAATGCGGCGAGCCCTGATACGCCGAGCACGATCGATTTCAGCCGTAGTTGCGCGTTCATGCCCGCCTCTCCTCCATCGCGTTGTCCCACATCGGGGGTGATCGGCGCAGCGCATGCGCGCGCGCCTCACCGCTGCACGGTGCGACGATTGTATAACGCGCGGCGTCACTTCTCGCCGCGTTCGCGCGCGAGCCAGCCATTGGCGCATCCGCCGATCGTGCCGGTCGGCACCACCCGTGGAGACGAAAGACGCTCCAGGCCATGCCTTTCACGCGAAACCTGCGTGAACGCCATTGCAAGCAAAGTCGGCCGTGCGTATATTGGGCCCCGCGTGCGTGCGACGCGCGAGACAAGCGGCCGCTGCGCCCCCAGCCCTGTCGAAAGGCCGAGAATTCCCATGTACGACCTGCACCTCAGCGCCGAGCAGCTCGAGATCCGCGACACCGTGCGCGAGTTCGTCGCCAACGAAATCAGGCCGATGGCCATCAAACCCGCGCGCATGGAGGCGCTGGACCGCCGCCCCCCGCACGACGTGCTGCTAAAGGCATCCCGGATGGGCCTGCGCACTCTCGCCCTGTCCGAGGCGCTTGGCGGCGCCGGCGCCGATGCGCTCACCTCCTGCATCGTGGCCGAGGAGTTGGCCGCCGGCGATCCGGATGTCGCTGCCGTATTGGTCGAGACGTCGCTGCTGAGCCATCTGCTGTTCGACCGTCTGATGACCCCGGCGCAACGCGATCGTTTCCTGCCGCTGCTCGCGGCCGACGATTCGAGCCAACTCGCACTCGCATCGCACGAGCCCGGCAGCGATACCGAGCTCGGCATCAACTACCACCGCAGCGTGCCGCTCGCGCCCGCCGTGCAGTGCGCCGCCACGCGCACGCCGAGCGGCGATTGGCTGATCAACGGCGCGAAGACATTCGTCCCCAACGCAACGCTGGCGGCGCTCGTCGCCGTGCCGGTAAAGACCGATTCGAAGGCGCCGGCCGGTCAAGGCGTAAGCACGCTGCTGGTGCCGAACAATGCGCCGGGCATGATCGTGCGCGAGCTGGAGCAGAATGCCGGCTGGTACCACGGCCTGCGCGCCGACATCACGTTCGAGGATTGCCGCGTGCCGGGCGATCATCTGCTGGGCGAGGAAGGCAACAGTCCGCTCGCCGCCGGGATCGAGCTCGCCGGCCGCAGCATACCCGCAGTCGCGGCGATGAACGTCGGGCTAGGCCGCGCCGCGTACGAGGCGGCACTCGATTACGCCGGCATTCGCGTGCAAGGCGCGCGGCGCATCATCGAGCATCAGGCGATCGGCACGCTGCTCGCCGATATGGCGATCCGTCTGGAGACGGCGCGCACGATGGTGTGGAAGGCAGCCTGGGTCGCGGATAACCCCGCCGCCGTGGCGCAACGCAGCGTCGCCGATCTTCCGCTCACGACACTCGCGCGCGTCTACAGCGCCGAAGCGGTCCACCGGGTCGCGCTGGCAGCGGCCGAAGTGTTCGGCGGCATGGGGGTCATGCGCGACATACCGATGCACAAGTATGTCCAGGATGCCCTCATCTTCCTGCATTCGGGAATGAGTCCCGATGACGGCAAGCTGCGGATCGCCGAAGCGCTGGCCGAGTTCCGGCGCGCCTGAGGAGAAACGGACATGGATTTCACGCTCAACGACCAGCAGCACGAGTGGCAGGCGAAGGCGCGCAGATTCGCCGAGGACGACATCCGGCCGGTCTCGCTCGCGCGCGACCGCATCCTCGATCCTGCCCAGACCTGGGACTGGGATCTGTTCAAGAAGGGCTCCAGACTTGGTTTTCGCACCTTGGCCGTGCCCAAGGAATACGGCGGTCCAGGCACCGATTTCGTCACTCAGGCGCTCGTCATGGCCGAGCTCGCACGCGGCGACAGCGCCATCTCGAAGGCCTTCAGCCAGAACTGGAAGTGGAGCCACCTGATCGCGAGCGCCTGTACGCCCGAGCAGAAGCAACGCTTTCTCTCGGCCTTCATGGCCGACGACACGTTCGTCATGGGCAAGGGAATCACCGAGCCGAACGCCGGCTCGGACAATCGCCTGCCGCCGGAGGACGACGTGCGCGCCGGCATGAGGCTCAAGGCCGAGCGCAAGGGCGAGGAGTGGATATTGAACGGCGAGAAATGCTTCATCGCCAACGCCAACATCGGCAAGCTCTTCTTCGTCGATGCGCGCTCCGACCCGAGCAAGAGCGTGAAGGAAGGCGTCACGATGTTTCTCGTGCCGCGCGATACGCCGGGATTCCGCTCCGGCAAGGTGTTCAACAAGAACGGCTGGCGCTTCTACCAGAACGCCGAGTTGATCTTCGAGAATGCGCGTGTACCGCAGGCGAACGTGGTCGACCAGTCGGGCGGACACGGCAACCTGGACAAGGGCGAGCGCACCGGCGGGGATTTGTTCGGCGACCTCGAACTTGCGGCCAATGCGCTCGGCGTGTGCATGTCGGCGTGCGAATCGGCCATGACGCTGGCAAAATCACGCACCCAGGGCGGCAAACCGCTCGCCGAGCAACAGAGCGTGCAGTTGAAGCTCGGACGCATGAATATGCTGACCGAGGCGTTGCGCTCGTACGTGCTGCGCGTGGCCTGGGAGCACGATCAGAAACTCGCATCGGCCAACGCCGGCTTCGTCATGAACTTCTCCACCGACGTGATCCAGGAAGTCACGCAGATCAACATGGATCTGCACGGCGCGGCCGGTTTCACCATGGACGCGCACGCCGCGAAACTCGTGCGAGACGGCATCATCTGGACGCATCTGGCCGGGGACAACGTACAGCGGATGAAGGTGGTGCGGCGGCTCGTGAAAGCGGCGAAGTAAGGCCTGCCTGGCATCGCTTCGTGGCGGTGATGACAGCGCGATGCCCGTCGACGGAAGCCCCGCAGCGGAGGATCTTCCGGCAAACATTGCCCCATTGACCGCGTGTCGAGCCGACCTCGAGGCGCGGGCAGGAGAATGGCCGGTTCCAATCTCCTATTTCGCTAGAGGCCCCCAGGTCACACCGAAGTCGGAGCGCTCCACCACCTGTCCGGTAAAACTCGCGGCGGTTTGCTGCGCCAACCACACTGCGGCAGGAATGATCGCCTCAGGCTGCGCCATGGGGATGTGCGCCGTACCAGGCCAATCGCCACGGCGGTTCATCCAGGTGTCGACCCGCCCGGGAACGAGCACGTTAACGGCAATGTGGCACGGACGGACTTCCTCGGCCAGGCTCAGGAACATGCGCTCCAGCGCGGCCTTGCTCATCGAGTAGCCTACCCGCCCGGGACGGTAGCCGTGAGCCGCCCCTGAAGAGATGCAGAAGATGGATCCGGAGCGCTGCGCGAGCATGCCGGGTAGGGCGAATTTGCACAATAACAGCGCAGCGCGCACGTTGATCGCCAGGCAGCGGTCGAGGAGGTCGATATCCAAATCGACGACGGGCGATTCACAGTCGATGCCGGCGTTGTTCACCAGAATATCGATGCGTCCGAAGCGCGCCAGGGTGAAGTCCACCAGGCGCCGGATATCGTCCGCCTGCGCCACGTCACACTTGATGCCCACGGCGCTACCGCCCTCGGTCTGGATCATCCGGGCGGTGTCGTGGATGGTGCCGGCGGCATATCTGACGAACTCCGTACCGGTCGATGTATCGGCCTCTGTACGCGACGCCACCAGCACCTTGGCCCCCTGCCGTGCGAGACCGAGACATATCGCTCGCCCGATACCCCGGCTGCCGCCGGTGACAACAGCCACTTTGTCACGCAATGTCATAGCCCTTCCTTGTGCTGGTGTCACGCCAGCGCAGCCAGCCAACCGCACAGTACGCAATCATGGGTCGAATAGCCGTGCTCGGCATCGCGCCTCCTTTCCAGGAACCTGCCCGCTGCGCGGGCACACGACGCTCCCCTACCCAGGAACCTGCCCGCCGCGCGGGCACACAACGCTCCCCTCTCCCACCGGGAGAGGGGTTGGGGGTGAGGGAAGAGGCGCCACGCGAGGTTCCAGGGCGCAAGTCGCGATGCGCCAT
>WYBJ01000262.1 GCA_011525945.1 Burkholderiaceae bacterium
GCGGTTGAAAGCGCACCGCGCTGGCGGCCAACCGCTACACTGACTCGAATTCCGTTTGTTGTCGGTTGGGTGCGCTGCCCGTGGCCGCGCCGCCGCGAGCCGTTGGCCAATGCGATCGTCACGCTCATCGCACCGTGCGCATCCCGCTCCCCGATCGATTCGACAGCGCCGTCCAGAATGTTGTCGAAGCCGAGGAAATTGGCGACGAACGGCGTCGTCGGCTGCACAAACAGCGCGCGCGGCGCCGCCATCGCCTCGACCACGCCTTGATTCATCACGATCACCTTGGTGGAGAGCGCGAGCGCTTCCTCCTGATCGTGGGTGACGTAGATCGCGGTGAAGCCAAGCCGGTCCTGCAGCAGCTTCAACTCCGTGCGCATCTGCTGGCGCAGGCGCGCATCGAGATTGGACAGCGGCTCGTCGAACAGCACCAGCCGCGGCTCATGCACGATCGCGCGCGCGAGCGCCACGCGCTGCTGCTGACCGCCGCTCAAGTTGGTCGCGGGCCGTTCGCCCAGGCCGTGCAATCCTACCAGTTCGAGCGCCTTGCCGACCCGATCGGAGATCTCGGCCGCCGGCACACGCCGGATCTTGAGGGGGAAGCCGACGTTCTGTGCGACGCTCATGTGCGGCCACACCGCGTACGACTGGAACACCATCCCGATCTGACGCTGCTCGGGCGGTCGATTCAGTCTTTGCTCGCTGTCGTAGACGAGCTCTTCGCCGATGCGGATGCGTCCGGCGTCCGGCGTTTCGAGTCCGGCGATCGAGCGCAGAACGGTGGTCTTGCCGCAGCCGCTTGGCCCCAGCAGCGACACGGTGGCCGCCTTTTCGACGTCGAAGCCCACGCCCTTGAGCGCCGCCGTGGCGCCGAACGACTTGTGCAAGCCCTCGACGCGAACGAAGTGCTGTTGCGCGCACGCGAGCGGCGGGATGGAAGATGCATCGGCTGCTTGCTTCACGGCGGGGTCAATTCTCCAGCAAGGAGCTTCGCGTGAGGCGAAATAGCGCGAAGGCGGCAAACAGCAACAGAGCCTGGAGCACCGCCAGCGCCGCGACGTAGCCGAAGTTCCTCTCGCCCATGATCACGATGGCGACGCTGATGGTCTCGGTGCCCTGGGCATAGAGCAGGATGGTCGCGCCGAGCTCCCGGATGAAAATGACGAACAGCATGAGCCACGCGGCGACGATCGCCGGCCAGATGAGCGGAAGCACGATCATGCGCATCGTCTGCAGCCAGGTGGCGCCGCCGGCGCGTGCGCTTTCCTCCAGGTCGGTGCTGAGCGAGACCAGCATGGCCGAGATGCCGCGAGTCGCGAACGGCAGGAAGCGGGCGATGTAGGCGATGAGGATGATCCACAGGGTGCTGTACAGTGGCGTGCGCAATGCGAGGATCAGGAAACCGAGCCCCAGGATGATGCCCGGGATGCCGATCGGCAACGACAGAAACGCATCCATGAACGTGCGCAGGCGGCTCGCGCCCCGCTGCAGGTAGTAGGACTGCAGCGCACCGATGCACACGCCCACGCTGGCGCCGAGTGTGGCAACGATGAGGCTGTTGACCATCGCGCGTTGTGCCAGGTCGTGTTTGAAGAGCACGAACTCGAAATTGGCAAGCGTGAAGTTGGCAGGCTCGGGCCTGCCGGTCCACAGCGGCGACAACGCCACGAACACCAGCGCCAGCATCGGCAATACGACGCCCCCGCCGATGTAGAGCAATTCGAGCGCAAAAGCGGCGATCTTCCATTTGCCGAGTTGAACGGTACGCGGCCGATAACCCTTGCCGGTCACGGTGGCGAAACTGCGCCGGGAAAGGTAGCTGCGCTGCATCAACGTGATCAGCACGGTGAACGTCATGACCAGGACGCCGATGGCCGACGCGAGCCCGTAATCGGACGGATACTGCACCACCTGGAAGACCGTGGTCGGTATCGTGCGAATACCGTGCGGCGAGGCGAGCGCGAGCGGCACGTCGAACAAGCCGGCACTGGTGACGAACACCACCAGCGCGCCGGAGAGCAGCGCCGGCAGCATGAGCGGCGCCGTGACGTGGCGCAGCGTCAGCCAGAACCCCGCGCCGTGCGCGCGCGCCGCATCTTCCAGCGCCGGGTCCATGCGCCGCATCGGACTGATGATGAACAGATAGACGTAGGGGGTGTAGAACAGCGCCAATACCCAGATCACGCCGCCGACCGAATAGATGTTGAGCATGGTGGCGGGCAGCCCCAGCGCCGCCAGCAACTGATTGAGCAAACCCACGTTCGGCGCGGCCAGGTACGTCCAGCTGACCGCGCCGACGAACGGCGACAGGAAGAACGGGATCACGTTTAGGGTATCGAACCAGTTGCGCCCGGGCAAGTCGGTGCGAGCGACGATCCATGCCAGCCCGAGGCCGAAAATGCACGCCAGCAGTGTCGCCCCGGTCCCCATGATCGCGGTCATGCCCAACGCCTGCCAGAAGCGCTTGTCGCCGAACATGCCCGTGAAGTTGCCCAGCCCGAGCGTGAGGCTAGCTTCTTCGCCGACGAGCAGGCTGCGCGCCACGGTGGCGAGGAACGGACTCGCGATCAGGACGACGCCGATCGCGACGGCGAGGGCCGGCAGCCAGCCTTGCGCCGACTTCAGCGTGCGCAAGCCTTCGAACGCCCGCATGCGGGCGCTCATCGCGGGCGCGCGCACCGTGCTGTCAGCCATACACACGCAAGCGCCCGATCAAGGCTGAACCTGCGCCGCGAACCACTCGTGGATCTGGCCGCCGTTCCAGAACAGCACATCCTTGTGTTTGCGCAGGTACGCGAGCATGGCATCGAAATACTTGTAGCGATGCGCCGCGCCCGAGACATAGGGGTGCACGCCGAAAGCGAGAATGCGCGTGCTCTTGGCCGACTCCTTGTACAGGACATCGAACGCGTCCTTGACGCGCTTCAACATCGCGTCGGACTCGTGCAGTCCGGTGACCATGATGGTGATGTCGTTCAGCTCCGCCGAGTAGGGCACCGCAAGAATAGGTCCGGCGGCGGTTCGCGCCCAGAACGGCTGATCGTCCATCACCCAGTCGCCGAACCAACTGAAGCCGGCCTCTGCGACGTGATCGAGTGTCGACCAGGTCTGGCCGCGGCCCGGACCGAGCCAGCCGCTCGGCGGCTTGCCCAGAAAGCGCGTGAGCACGTCCCGGGTGTGGCGGATCATGGCGGGCTGATCGTCGATCTTGTGGATCGGGATCTGCTCGTAGGTGTGCGCCATGAACTCCCAGCCCTCGTCGCGCAGCGCATGCGCGATGCGCGGGCGCGTCTCGCATACCTTGGCGTTGATCGAAACCGTGGGCTTGATGCGGTGCCGGCGCAGCGACTCGATCAACCGCCACACGCCCACCCGCATGCCGTACTCGTGCCAGCCCCAGTTCTGAATGTCCGGAACCACGGCTTGTCCACCCGGCGGCACCGACAGCCCGCGCGGCAATGGCCGCTCGATGCTCCACTCCTCGATGTTGATCACGGGCCACACGATTATGCGCGCACCGCGCGGCAGCCGCAGCTTCGGTCGGTCGACGATGGCCGAATAGTCGAAGCGCTCGGCCGGGCGCATGGCCGACTCCTCGGTTGGCGCGACTGCCGGCATTGCATGCGGATTCTGTCCCGGCATGTTCTCCTCCCCGCTGCCATTTTGGCTGACAAGTCTAGCGCAAGATCGTGCGGGCGCGACGCGCGCGGGGTCGACCCCCGCGCTTCACGTCACCGCCTGCGGCGAGCGCTCCGCATCTGCTGCCTCACCGGTTGGTGTGCCTTCCATTACCCGTCATCGCGTCGAACACTTCGCACACCGCGGCCGAATCGGACTGCGCGAGGCCGAGCGCCATCGCCGCGTTGTAGAGTGCGGCACAGTTGCTGAAAAGCGGCACCGGCGCGCCGACCGTACGCGCCATATCGCCGATCACCTGCATGTCCTTCTGCCAGACTTCGACCTTCATCGTCGCCGGCCGATAGCTGCGATCGACCATGAAGCGCCCGCGCAGGCGGTAGACTCCGGTACCGATGATCGGGCTCGCCGCCACGAGCCTGTGCACGAGCTCGGGATCCAACCCGAGCCGGCGGGCGTAGGTGAGCGATTCGGCGCTGGCGACGTTCAAGATCGCGACCAGGTGGTTGGCGACGAACTTCATGCGCGTGCCATGACCGAAGCGGCCCATGTAGGGCACCTCGTCGGTGAACACCTGCAAGATCGGTCGCACACGCCGGTACGCACTTCTGGGGCCGCTCGCATAGATCGTCCAGGCGCGTTCGCGCAGCCGTACCGCCGTGCCGCTGATCGGGCAGTCCATGGTGCTCGCGCGGGCGCGTGCCAGCCGTTCGCGGGCGCGCTCCTTGGCGGCGAGCGGCAGGGTGCTCGTTTCCACCACGACGAGCGCGGCACGCTCCGCGGCGCGACGTGCGGCGGCGAGCTTCTGCGCCACGTCATCGAGGGCCGCCACCGTCGCAAGCGAGGTGATGACCACGTCGGCGTGCTCGGCGACCGCGGCGGCGCTCGCAAGCGCCCGGCCGCCCGCGCGTTGTAAGCGGCGCTGCGCGGCGCGGTCGGGGTCGTAACCGACCACCGCGCGACCGCAGCCGAGCAGTGCCTGCGCCATACCCCCGCCCATGATGCCGAGCCCGACGATGCCGACCGGCGCATCGTTGCCGCGCCGCGAAGCGCCCGGCGTGCGCGCCCTCGCCGCCATGCTCAGGCGTGGCGCTGCAGGAATGTCGCCAGCGCCGAGTTGAACGCCTGCGGCTGTTCCCGATTGGACAGGTGTGCTGCCGATGGAATCACCACGAGTTCCGAGCCAGGGAGGTTGTCGCGGATTTCGCGCGCCATCGCTGGCGGGGTACCGGGATCGTGCTCACCGACGATCACCAGCGCGGGCGATTGGATCTCGTGCAGACGCGAGGTGAGATTGATCTGCGAGATCGCGTGGCAGCAACCGATGAATCCGGCGACGGGCGTGGCGCGGATTGCCTGCGCGATGTCGGACACGACCTTCGATCCGCTCTTACGGAATGGCTCGGTGAACCAGCGCTCCAGCGTGGGCGGGGCGATCGCCTCCATGCCGCCCTCGGTAGCGGTCTTGATCCGCCCTTGCCAGGCCGGCGCTGACTCGGTCGGGTAACGGCTGGTGGTGTCGGCGAGCGTCAAGGTCTGGAACATGCCGGGGTACTTCAGGGCAAATGTCTGCCCGATCATTCCGCCCATCGACAAGCCGACCCAGTGGCAGCTGCGGATAGCAAGCGCATCGAGCAGCGCCTTGGCATCGTCGGCAAGCTGGCCCAGCGTATAGGCCCCGCCGGGGGCGCTGCTCTGTCCGTGGCCGCGCGTGTCG
Organism: Burkholderiaceae bacterium; assembly: GCA_011525945.1. Classification (GTDB taxonomy): domain Bacteria; phylum Pseudomonadota; class Gammaproteobacteria; order Burkholderiales; family WYBJ01; genus WYBJ01. The sequence continues at coordinate 5,354 of WYBJ01000262.1, forward strand.
TAACACAGGACTTTGTAGCGCTTGGAGAACTCGGCCACCTGCGGCGCCCACATGGTGACGTTGCACGCGAGCGAATGGCTGAACACGAGCCAGGGGCCGTCGCCGTCGATCGTGTAGTGCGTTTCAATTCCGTTCGTCTGGATTTTCATAGTCCCTCCTTGCCGTGCGCTGTGCACCGAACGGCGGATGACGGCCGCGCTCGGCGCTTCCCCGCGCGATCGTAGCACGCGCTCGACACGAGCTACTGCCCGGACGAGAGGGTCACCTTCTGTTCGATCCTGTCCTGGCCGCGCACGATGGTGAGCGTGACGGTGTCGCCCGGTTGATGTCGTTCGAGCAGCGCGAGCAGGTCGTCCAGGTTCGTCACTGCCTTGCCGTCGAGTGCGACGATGATGTCGCCCAGGATCAGATTGCCGTCCGTCGCGCGCATGAAGGGCTTGAGGCCGGCCTTCTCGGCCGGGCTGTCGGGCACGACGCCTGCCACCGCGACCCCCTCCGGCAGCTTCAGCGTCTGTTGCAGCGCCGAGGATGCCGCCTGGATGCCGATCGCCGGGCGCACGAACTTGCCTTGACTGATCAGGCGCGGGACGATGCGGTTCACTTCGTCCACGGGGATTGCGAAGCCGATCCCGGCCGAAGCGCCGGAGGGGCTGTAGATCGCGGTGTTGACGCCGATCAGACGGCCGGCGGAATCGAGCAGCGGGCCGCCCGAGTTGCCGGGATTGATCGCCGCGTCGGTCTGGATCACACCATGGATCGTGCGCTTGGTCACCGACTGAATCTGGCGATCCAGGGCGCTTACGATCCCGGTGGTGAGCGTCTGGTCGAGCCCGAACGGGTTGCCGATGGCGTAGACCTTCTGGCCAACCAAGAGATCGCGGCTCGCGCCGAGTGTGATCGGTTTGATCTTGCTCTTCGGTGCGCCGATGCGCAACACGGCCAGATCGCGGTCGGGAAACGCACCCACCAGCGCCGCATCCCAGCTCGACTGATCCTGCAAGGTTACGCGCGCTCCGCTCGCGCCCTCGATGACGTGGAAATTGGTGACGATATGGCCTGCCTCGTCCCACATGAAACCGGTGCCAGTCCCGCGCGGTACTTCCGCCACATCGGTGGAGAAGAACCCGCGTTCCAGCCCCAGGGTGGTGATGTGAACCACCGACGGTGAAACCGCCTTGAACACGGAAATGTTGTTCTGCTCGTCTTCGGCGAGGGTGCCGCGCGCCGTGACCGGCCGCGGCACCGCCTCGGGCGCCGAGCCCGGCAGGTGCATTCCCTCCCAGGGACGGAACCACCAAAGCAGCGCCGCAGCGACGACGATGAGCAGCATGAGGCGCGAGGATGCGCCTCGTTGCCGTCGCGGGGAGCTGTGTCGATACATGGTCATGCCGAGACCTCCTGCCTGGGAAACATCGATGTCGGACGCGGCGCCTGAAAAGCCCGGCGCGCGCGTTCGGGTGGTCGCGGCGGCGTCGGACAGCCGCTTCGCCGCCGCGGGCGCGTAAGCATACATCGCCGGACCGGTCCTCCGCGGCGGGCTGCGCGGGCTTCGCACCGAGGGGCGGCGGGCGGGATTTGACGCCGACAAGACTTCGTGTCGCCGGGACCGGTAGAATCGCGCCAGCCGGACTGATGGCAAGGAGTGCCGTTTGACCGTTCGTGCGATCGGCTCGAGATCGAGTTGTGCGATCACGATCCCCTTCACGCTGCGCACCGCCTCACCGGGGCCCTTGCTCACGTCTGAACGGCCGCGGAAACGGGGCCCGGCGGGCCACTGCGGTCGCTTGGCCGCGATCATGTGCACGGCTGCGCTCGCCTTCCCTGCCGCGGGCGGCGCCGCTTTGCTCGATGCCGACACGACGGCGCGTATTCTTGCCGGGCTGCAGGCCGAAGCGCCGCCGTCGCTCGATCTGCCCGCAGGCGCGTTACGCGATTACGCCCGGGCGGCCACGGCGCGCTGGAGTGCATACGAACGGCGCATCGGCACGCCCATGCAGCGATGGGCGCGAGCCGAACTGCCGCCCGCCAAGGATGCCACGATCTTCTATCCATTCGCCGGTCCGGATTTCGCCACCGTGCAGCGCTTGTATCCGCAGGCGAGCCGCTATGTGCTGGTGGCCCTTCAGCGCGCCGAAGCGCCGCCCGCGCTCGCGCAGGCGGATGCCGCCGATCTGGCCGAGTTCCTCGACCGTTTCGGCGAGTCGTGGCGGCAGTTCGCCGCGCTGGGATTTTTTCGCACGCTCGATCTGGACGAGGAAGCGAACCGACCTGGGCTTCGCGCCGGCACGACCGGGCGCCTGATCGCTTTCGCCGTGCGCGCGGGCTATCGCGTCGAGTCGATCGAGCCGGTGCGCGTAAACGGCGCCGGCAGCGGGCTCGAACGGCATCCGGGAGCACGCTCCGACCCCGTCACCTGGAGCTCGGTGCGTATCCTGCTGGAGAAGGACGGGCGTAAAGTCGCGCTCGACTACGTGCGCATGAACCTCGCCGATGCGTCCTTGAACGCTCACCCGGAGTTGCGAACCTGGATCGAGCAGATGGCGGCGAACCGTACGGTGCTGAAGGCTGCCTCGCATCTGCTGCAAAGCGCACGCTTCGGCATCGTGCGCGACGCGCTGCTCGCGCGCGCGCCGAGTATCGTGCAGGACGAGACGGGCATCGAGTATAGCCGGCTCGCGCAGCACTTCGATGTCACGTTGTATGGCCGTTTCACCAAGCCGCATTCGCTCTTCGACCCGGAGGCGCAGCGGGCGCTTGCGCAGGCGTATCAGAATCAGCCTGATATCAAGCCGCTTACGTTTCGCTTCAGCTACCAGCGCGAGCCCGAGGCGAACCTGCAGGTCGCGTTGCGCGCGGGCGCGATGCGCGTGCACGACAAGAAGTGATCGGGCGAACGGTGTATCGGGTTAAGGCTGAAACGGCCGGGGTTGCTGGCCGGCAGTTCTACCGTACCTCGTCGGAGGCGCTGCTGTGCGGGCGCAAATGCGCGATATCGGCCCAACACTGCACCTCCCAACCTCTAGCCGTAATCTCGACCCAGTTGACGCCGCAATTGGGTATGCCGAAATCGCGTGGCGACTGCAGGCCCACGCTGCGCACGAAGCGATAGACCATCTCCAGTACCCCGCCATGGGTGAACACGAGCACCTGCTCGCCGGCATGACGTGCCGCGATCGCCTTCACGACCTGGAGCGAACGCGCGTAGAAGGTCGTCAGGCTCTCGCCGGTTTCGAAATCGTAATCCGGATCCTTGCGCAGGAAGCGTGCGTAATGGTCGGGAAGGCGGCTGCGTACCTCCGTATAGAGCAGGCGCTCGAAGATGCCGTAGTGGCGCTCGCGCAAGGCCGGATCGAGCTGCAAGGGCAGGGCCAGGCGTCGCACCGCCGGCGCCGCGGTCTGGCGCACGCGCATGAGGTCGCTCGAGTAGACGGCGGTGAAATCGTGCCGACACAACACTTCGGCCGCAGCCTGCGCTTGCGCGAGCCCCACGGCGCTCAACGGGATATCGGTTTGCCCCTGGACGCGGCCCTCGGCGTTCCATTCGGTTTCGCCGTGGCGCACCAGGCAAAGACGCGTGATCGGCATGTCGGTCGGCGCTTTCGTGCGGTAAGTCGAAGCGGCATATTGGATCGTGTTCCCGCCTGGCGCACAATAGTTCCTGACGCGAAGGGCGAGGTGCGCGCGCGAGCACCTTCCTGCCGTTGTCGCGTTGCACTCGTGGCCACAGTGAAGGAACGACGCACATGACCGAGGAGACGCCATGCCAGCACGACACGCCGTGATCGAGCCCTTGTGTAGCGATGGCGTCGCGCACCTCGTCGCCACGGGCGGTTCGACTACCGGGGGAGGGTGCTGAATGGCGCGTGCGCTACGCATCGGTCTGTCGGCCCGCTTCCTGCACCCGCGTCCGGGTGCGGCCGGGCCGCTGCGCAAGACCGTTCAGTACCTCGAGCAGGCGATGGCGAACTGGGTCATGTCGCGCGATGTCCTGGTGTTGATGATTCCGTCGATCAACCGCGACGGCGTGCTGCATCGGAGCAATATGCGCCTGCGCGACTACGCGCGCGAGCTCGACGGCCTGGTGCTGCAAGGCGGTGCGGATCTGAGCCCGGCAAGCTACGGCGAAGAACCGTTGCAGCCGGAATGGACCGGCGATCGCATGCGCGACGACTACGAGATCGAGCTCTTCAACGAGTTTTTCGAAGCAGGCAAACCCGTGCTTGGCGTCTGTCGCGGCATCCAGTTGATCAACGTGGCGCTCGGCGGCACGCTCTATCAGGATCTGCCCACGCAAGTCGGGGAGCAGACCACGCATCGCGACCGAGCGGTCTACGAAGGCAACTACCACGATGTGCGCATCGAGCCCGCATCGGGGCTCGCGCGCCTATACCCCGAGCGTCAGAGCGCCTGCGTCAACAGCCTGCATCACCAAGCGGTGCGCAAGCTCGGCCGCGATCTCGTGGTGGAGGCGCGCTCGAGCGCGGACGAGGTCATCGAAGCGGTCCGCCTGAGGGGCCGCAGCTACGTCCTGGGCGTGCAATGGCATCCGGAGTTCCATCGCCCGGGTGACGACAAGGTGCTCAGCAGCGGCCCGATCCTGGAGGAGTTCCTGGGCGAAGCGCGCCGTCGCGCCTGACGCGGGGCGAGCCCCCGCCACGGTGCAGCGGCGACTCTCGGCGTGGCGTAGAATCGCGCCGCGCGCGCACGCTGCGCGCGCCATGACACGAGTTCAGGCAGAGGGATTTCCCGGGAGGCGGACATGGGCAAGCATCGGATCGCGGTCATTCCAGGCGACGGTATCGGCAAGGAGGTGATGCCCGAGGGGCTGCGGGTGCTCGACGCCGCGGCTCGCAAGTTCGGCATCGAGCTCGAGTTCGATCACTTCGACTGGAGCTGCGAGTACTATGCGACCATCGGCACGTGGATGCCCGCGGACTGGAAGGAGCGCGTCGGCGGGCATGACTGCCTGTACTTCGGCGCCTGCGGCTGGCCCGCGACCGTGGCCGATCACGTCTCGTTGTGGGATTCGCTGATCAAGTTTCGGCGCGAGTTCGACCAGTACGTCAACCTGCGCCCCGCGCGTCTGATGCCGGGCATCCGCTCGCCGCTCGCCGATCGCAAGCCGGGCGACATCGACATGTTCATCGTGCGCGAGAACACCGAGGGCGAGTATTCCGCGATCGGCGGGCGCGCGTTCGAAGGCACCGAGCGCGAAGTGGTCGTGCAGCAGGCGACTTTCACCCGCAAGGGGACTGACCGGATACTCAAGTTCGCATTCGAACTCGCGCGCAGCCGCCCGAAGAAGCATCTCACGTCGGCCACCAAATCGAATGGCATCTCGATCACCATGCCGTACTGGGATGACCGAGTCGCGGCGATGGCCAGCCGGTATCCGGAGGTGCGGGTCGACAAGTTCCACATCGACATCCTGACTGCGCACTTCGTGCAGCGCCCGGACTTCTTCGACGTCGTGGTCGCCTCCAACCTCTTCGGCGACATTCTCTCGGACCTCGGTCCCGCCTGCTGCGGCACGATCGGCATCGCGCCTTCGGGCAACATCAATGCCGATCGCCTCCACCCGTCTTTGTTCGAGCCGGTGCACGGTTCGGCTCCGGACATCGCCGGCAAAGGCATCGCCAATCCGATCGGCGCGATCTGGTCAGGCGCGATGATGCTCGACCATCTGGGCTACCCGCAAGCGGGCGCGCATATCGTCGCCACGATCGAACGAGCGCTCGATCCCAAGAGCGGTGCGCCACGCACGCCGGACATCGGCGGCAGCGCAGCCACGCGGGATCTGGGCAAAGCGATTGCATCGGCGATCTGATTTCGGTCGGCGCGTGGCCGCTTCGGACGCTGTCGGCGGGCTTGACATGGCGCCGCGCGCTGGCGCCCGGTATCGCCCTATGGCATTGAATAGACTGGCGCGCAGTTGCGTCGCACGGTTCCTGCTTGCGTGCCGCCGCGCCGCCGATAGGTGGCGGGCATCGCGTCATGCCGCAGGCTGCACGATTGGCTGCTGCGTCGCACCAGGTTGCTTTCGGCGGAGGAACAAGCGAGGCAGCGCTCGCCGCGCCGCTCGGGCATTGCGTTGTGATCGTGCTCCCGGGCTGCGAGCCCCGGCGCACGCCCGCCATGTGCGATGCAATTTGAATCTGCTGTAAGGTTAAAGTAAGGCGCGCGTCCTAGCCTTGCGCGGCAGTCGGATGCAGCAAAAAAAACAACGATTCGTCATAGCCGAGGCATTCGGCGCGTGTATAGAATAGCGCTCCCGTAGCTCGGGCAGTGGGCCAGCGGCTCTGCCTGCCGGGCGACAATGAGAAACCGAAATCACTTCGCCGAGTTGGAAGACCGCCATCCGAGAAGGCGGCGGGAGGGGAGGAATGCGATTGTCATCATGCCGAGCTCACATTGTCCCTGAGTCGTAGCAACTGCCGCAGATCGGTAAGCGAGACATCAGGCAGTACGTTTCGCGCCCGATCGTTCATGGTCCATCCGACGAGGCTTTTATGAAGATACCGTTACAACGAAACAGAGATTTTCTTGCCGGGCTGATGCTCATCACGATCGGTGGTGGCGCGATGATCATCGCCCGCGACTACCCATTCGGCTCGGCGCTGCGCATGGGGCCAGGCTACTTCCCCACCGTACTGGGCGGCGTCGTCGCGGCGTTCGGCGTCTGGGTGCTGATCTCGGGTCTGATCAAGCAGGAGCCGACCACGCGCACCTGGTCGGTGCGCGCGCTGATCGTCCTGCCGCTTACCGCGGTCGTGTTCGGGTACATGATGGAGCATGGCGGTTTCGTTCCCGCGGTGCTCGTTTTGTCGATCATGTCTGCGACCGCGAGCCCGAAGTTCAAGTTCACTGAACAGGCGATCCTCGCGATTGGCCTCACGGTCATGTCCGTGGGCCTTTTCATCTACGGCATCGGTCTGCCGTATCCCTTGTTCGGGGGGCACTGACGCCATGGAGCTATTCCACAACCTCATTCTCGGATTCAGCGTCGCGCTGACGGTGCAGAATCTCATCTACTGCTTCATCGGCGTACTGCTGGGGACACTGGTCGGTGTGCTGCCGGGCATCGGCCCGTTGGCGACGGTCGCCATGCTGCTGCCGCTGACCTTCAACGTGTCGGCCACATCCGCGCTCATCATGCTGGCCGGCATCTACTACGGCGCGCAGTATGGTGGATCGACCACCGCCATCCTGGTCAATCTGCCCGGGGAGGTGTCGGCCGTGGTCACCGCGCTCGACGGCTACCAGATGGCGAAGCAGGGCCGAGCGGGGCCGGCGCTCGCGATCGCGGCGATCGGCTCTTTCTTCGCCGGCACCGTGTGCACGCTGATCATCGCGCTGTTCGGGCCGCCGCTGGCCGAGGTCGCGCTGGAGTTCGGCGCCGCCGAATACTTCTCGCTCATGCTGATGGGTCTGGTGACGGCGGCCGTGCTGGCGCATGGCGATATGGCCAAGTCGCTCGCGATGGTCGGCCTCGGGCTGCTGATCGGTATCGTCGGCACCGATGTCAATTCGGGTATGGCGCGTTTCAGTTTCGGCTTCTCCGAGTTGACCGACGGCATCGGCTTTGTCGTGATCGCGGTGGGCGTGTTCGCCATCGGCGAAATCGTGAGCAACCTGGGCGAGGAGGAGGTCGGGGAGCGTCAGACGTATACGGCCCGGATCGGGTCGCTGATGCCGTCCTGGGAAGACATGAAAGTTTCGTTCTGGCCGATCGTTCGCGGTACGGGCTTGGGCGCGTTCCTCGGCGTATTGCCCGGCACCGGCCCGTCGATCGCGTCGTTCTCTTCCTACATGCTCGAGAAGAAGCTGTCCAAGAACCCCGACATGTTCGGCAAGGGCGCGATCCAGGGTGTGGCCGGTCCCGAGTCGGCGAACAATGCCGACGCCCAGTGCAAGTTCATTCCGACCTTGACGCTCGGCATCCCGGCCAGCGCGACGATGGCGCTGATGCTGGGTGCGCTGACCATCCAGGGCATCGCGCCCGGGCCGCAGGTGATGACGCAGAAGCCGGATCTGTTCTGGGGGCTGGTTGCGAGCATGTGGATCGGCAACCTCATGCTGGTGGTGCTGAACCTGCCGCTGATCGGTCTATGGGTGACGCTGCTGAAGGTGCCCTACCGGCTGCTGTTCCCGTCGATCATGGTGTTCTCGTGCATCGGCATCTACAGCGTCAACAATAGCTCGTTCGATCTCTATATGGCGTCGGTCTTCGGTGTGATCGGCTTCGTCTGGGTCGTGCTCGAGTGCCAGCCGGCGCCGCTGCTGCTCGGCTTCGTGCTGGGCCCGCTGATGGAGGAGAACTTGCGACGCGCGATGCTCATTTCGCGCGGAGATCCGACGGTCTTCGTCACCCGCCCGATCAGTTTGGCCTTCATGATCGTGACCGTGCTCATCTTGATCATCATGGTGTTGCCGGCGGTGCGCTCGCGGCGAGAGCAGATCACCGACTGACGCGGCCGCAAGCGAAGTCTCGATACGATCCCGTTCCACCCGAAGCTCCGGCTGCGGGCGGAGCGGGATTTTTCTTGTCAGTCGCGTGTGCGCACCGCCGCGCGTACCGCCGCCACGCCGACGTCCGCTTGGTCGGTGAAGAACCCGTCGATATCGGCTCGGAGATAGGCCGCGATCTCGCCCTGGCCGTCACCGTGCGCGGTGCGATCTTCGCCGCGCCGGAATTCGGGCGGCAGGAACGCGTTCTCGGTGCGAAACGTCCACGGATGCACCAGCAACCCGGCGGCGTGGGCGTCGCGCACGAATCCGGTCACCCGGTCGAGCGCGCCGCTGGGCGTGCGCCCGATCACGAGCGCCTTGTGAGGGCCGACGCCGTCGGCATAGCGTGCAATCTCGCGCAAGCCTTGCGCCGTGGCCAGATCCACATAGGTACGTGGATCGCCGCTGTCGCTCAGATCCCACGGCTGGCCGCGTACATCGAGCAATTGAATCAGCCGCACGCTCGTCATGGCGCGCAGCGTGCGCAGATTCTGCGTTTCGAACGATTGAATGAACACCGGCGCCTTCGCATCGTTCCAGCCGTTGGCGGCCAGCACCTGCAGCAGCGCGGGCTCGAGCGCGAGGCCGATTGCAGCGTGATAACTCGGGTGCTTGGTCTCGGGGTAGATGCCGATCGTGCGCCCGAGCTCGGCGCTGCGTCGCTTGGCGAGATCGATGATCTCCTGCAGCGTCGGAAGCGTGTAGCGATCGTCGTGTTCGGCGTTGCGCGGGCGCTCGCGCGGAATGCGTTCGCGCGCGCGCAAGGTCTTGATCTCCGCCGCCGTGAAGTCCTCGGCGAACCAGCCGCTGATGCGCCTGCCGTCGATGATGCGGGGGGCGCACCGGGCGGCAAACTGCGGCAGCGCGTGCACGTTGGTGGTCGCCTCGAGTACGCCGCCGCTTGTTTCGTCCACGATCGCAAGCGCATTCTCGTGCCGGGCAATGAGCACGCCGTCGCGAGTCATGACCAGATCGGGCTCGATGAAATCCGCACCCATGTCGACCGCTGCCGCATACGCCGCCAGCGTGTGCTCGGGATAGTAGCCGCTCGCGCCGCGGTGCGCGATGACGATGACTTTCGACGTTGCCGTGGCCGCTGCGCGCAGTGTCGCGTCGCCGCCGCCGGCTGGCGCCGCATCGAGTGCGCCGCCCGGCGCAGACACCGGCCGGCGCAGGCGCATCACCGCACGCGGGAGTCGTTCGCGCCGAGAATCATGTCGGCAGCCTTCTCGGCGATCATGATTACGGGCGCGTTGGTGTTGCCCGAGGTGAGAAGCGGCATGACGGATGCATCGACCACACGCAGCCCCTGCATGCCGTGCACCTTGAGCTCGGTGTCCACGACCGCGTCGGCGTCGGCGCCCATCTTGCAGGTGCCCACCGGATGGTAGACCGTTATACCCTTGTTGCGGACGAAATCGACGAGTTGATCGTCGCTCGCGCAATCCGGGCCCGGATCGTGCTCGGTCGTGATCCAGCGTGCGAGCGCCTCGGTGGCCGCGAAGCTGCGGATGAGCTTGATGCCGTCGAGCATTGTCGCGACGTCCGACTCGCGCTCGAGGAAATTGGGCTGGATCGACGGGGCTGCGAATGGGTCGGCCGATTTGATCTCGACCGTGCCGCGCGAATCCGGGCGCAGCTTGCACACCGACATGGTGAAGCCGGAGAAGCGGTGCAGGCTCGGATCGGTGCGATCGGTCGAGTAGGGGAAGAAGTAGAACTGCACGTCCGGCCGGTCGAGCTCGGGGCGGGTGCGCGCGAAGCCGCCGGCAAGCCCCGCGTACCAGGACAGCGGCCCGCTGCGCTTGAATGCGTACTGCATGCCGATCGCCGCCTTTCGCCGCCAGCTCATGAGATCGTCGTTCACGGTGACGGCGTCGCGGCAGCGCCAGATCATGCGCGCCTGCAGATGATCCTGCAGGTTCTTGCCGACGCCGGGCAGAGGCTTGATCACGTCGATGCCGTGGCGCTGCAGCAACTCGCCCGGGCCGATACCCGAAAGCTGCAGCAACTGCGGCGACTGGATGGCACCGGCGGCGACGATCACCTCGCGACTGGCAAACGCCCGCCGGGCGTTGCCCTCGATCGAGTACGCCACGCCAGTCGCGCGCGTACCCTCGAGCAGAATGCGCTCGACGTGGGCGTCGGTGACGACGGTCAGGTTCCTGCGCGTCATTGCCGGGTGCAGATACGCGACCGCCGTACTCGCGCGCCTGCCATTGCGCGCCGTGCCCTGGAAGTAGCCGATCCCCTCCTGGCGAGCGCCGTTGAAGTCGTCGTTGCGAGCAATCCCGAGTGTCGCACCGGCTGTAATGAAGGCGTCGGCGAGCGGGTGGCGATCTTTCACGTCGGAGACGCCGAGCGGTCCGCCCACGCCGTGCCATGCGTCGGCGCCGCGCGCCTGGTTCTCGGCTTTCTTGAAGTACGGCAGACAATCGTCGAAGCCCCAGCCTGGATTGCCGGCTGCGCGCCAGGCGTCGAAATCTTCGTGCTGGCCGCGGATGTAGATGAGCCCGTTGATCGAGCTGGAACCGCCGAGCACACGCCCGCGCGGAACCTTGATGGTGCGCCCGTTCATGTGCGATTCCGGTTCGGTCTCGAACATCCAGTTGATGTTGCGGTCGAACATGACCTTGCCGAAGCCGATCGGAATGTGGATCCAGCGGTTGCTGTCGCGCCCGCCGGATTCAAGCAGCAGCACGCGCTGCTCGCTGCGCGCGCTGAGTCGATTGGCCAGGACGCATCCGGCCGAGCCGGCTCCGACGATGACGTAGTCGTAACGCTGGTCCATGGCTCTCCTCGCTCCCGCACGGCCGACGGCAGCCTCGCCAACCGCTACGTGTCGAACACGCAGTTCGAAACCACGCGCCCCTCTCTTCTCGGGAAACGGGGTTGCGGTGAGGGACGTCAGGCAATACGCAAAACCCGGCGCGGAAATCGTGTCGCCTGCGTGTCCAGTGTGCGGGAGGATGCAGCGCAGGTCAATGCGCCGAATTGTCCAGCGCGCTATGAGAGCCAGAGCGGAGGTCGCATGACCAACGAGCTACGCGCTTGAGCGGCACTGAAGGGCTCGATCGGTAGCGATCTTTGCACGAAACGGCCGGCGACCGGGAGGCTTCCGGTCGCGCCGCCATCTTTGCCGCGCGCTCCGACCGCGGCATCGACGCCAACGGCGAGGCGGGCGGCGAGGCGTTCTGCGGCGATCACACGCCTTACGGCGAGAACCGACGCACGTACACGCCGCGCAAGCCGCTGCTTGCGCCGGCAGCCGCAATGCGGCTTGCACGTCTGCGATCGCGCCGGAGCTGATATGCTTTTGCGCAACGCCTGCCTGCGAGCTTTTGCATGAACGCCGACGCCGCGTGCGACTTCGTGTCCGCGATGTGGGAGCGGGAGATCATCCCGCGACTCAGCGAATATATCCGCATTCCCTGCAAGTCACCGCATTTCGATCCGGCGTGGGAAGCCAACGGTCATATCGAGCAGGCGGTGCAACTCGCCTCGCAGTGGTGCCAGCGCCAGGCCGTGGCGGGTATGACGGTAGAGATCGTCCGGCTGCCCGGGCGCACGCCGCTGCTTTTCCTCGAGATTGCGGGCGATGCACCCGGCACGGTCCTGCTTTACGGTCACCTCGACAAGCAGCCCGAGATGAGCGGATGGCGCGAGGATCTCGGACCGTGGCGGCCGGTCATCGAAGGCCACAAGCTCTACGGTCGCGGCGGCGCCGACGATGGCTACGCGGTGTTCGCCTCGCTCGCCGCTGTCATGGCGTTGCGCGCTCAGGGTATGGCGCATGCGCGTTGTGTCGCGATGATCGAGTGCTGCGAGGAAAGCGGCAGCTACGATCTGCCGTACTACCTGGAGGCGCTGGCCGGGCGCGTGGGCGCGGTCGATCTGGTCGTCGGGCTTGATTCGGGTTGCGGCAATTACGAGCAGCTCTGGTTCACGACGTCGCTGCGCGGCATCGCGGCCGGAACGCTGCGCGTGGAGGTGCTGACCGAGGGCGTGCATTCAGGCGATGCAAGCGGGCTGGTGCCATCGTCATTTCGCATCGCCCGCATGCTGCTCGATCGCATCGAGGATGCGCGCACGGGCCGCATTCTGCCCGCCGAGTTTCATTGCCCGATTCCGCCGGAGCGCCTGGAGCAGGCGCGCGCTGTCGGCGCGCTGCTCGGCGCCGATGTGACGGGCAAGTACCCGTTCGCCGGAGCGACCCGCGCGATCATCGACGATGCGGCGCAAGCGGTGCTCAATCGCACCTGGCGCCCGTTCCTGGCCGTAGTCGGAGCGAACGGCCTGCCGCCGATCGCGAGCGCGGGCAATGTGCTGCGACCCTATACGGAGCTGAAGCTGAGCTTGCGCATCCCGCCGCTGCTGGATGGCGCCCGCGCCACCGGCGAGCTCAAGCGTATCCTGGAGGCCGACCCGCCATATGGCGCCAAGGTGAGCTTCCACGCCGATCAAGGGGCGAGCGGCTGGAACGCGCCGGATCTGGCGCCGTGGCTGCTCGATGCCTCGCAAGGCGCGTCGCAAGCCGTGTTCGGCAAGCCCGCGGCGATGATCGGCGAGGGCGGCACGATCCCCTTCATGGGCATGCTGGGCAAGCACTATCCGCGGGCGCAGTTTCTCATCACGGGCGTGCTCGGGCCGCACTCGAACGCGCACGGTCCGAACGAGTTTCTGCATATCGCCTACGCGAAGCGGCTGACCGCGTGCGTGGCGATGGTGCTCGCCGCGCACGCCAGATACGGGCGTGCGCGATGAGCGCGGGACCACACATGTCCGTTGCGTGGCGCGTCGCGTTGAACTGAGTGCAACCGGTCGGAGGCTAGGAGAAACGATGGCAGCCGTCTACCCGGAGTTGTCGGGACGTGTAGTAGCGGTCACCGGCGCTGCCCAGGGCATCGGTGCGTGCATCGCACGCGCGTTCGCTCAGCAAGGCGCCCGAGTGGCTGCGCTGGACATCGATCAGGCCGGCGCAGCCGAGGTGGTGCGCGAGATCAGCGCTACGGGCGGTAAGGCGATCGCCGTTGCCCTCGACGTTACCGACGAGACGAGCGTCCAGGGCGCGATCGCGCGCACGCTGAGCGAGCTCGGCGGGCTCGATGTGCTGGTGACTTCCGCCGGCGGTTACGGACGACTTGCAAACGTCGAGGACATGCCGGTCGAGGAGTGGGACAGGACGGTCGCGCTCAACCTGCGCGGCACCTTCCTGTGCTGCAAGGCGGCGATTCCGCATCTGAAGAAATCCGGCGCAGGGCGCATCATCACGATCTCCTCCATTTCGGGGCGTACGATTTCGAGCTCGACCTCACCGGCATACGCGGCATCGAAGGCGGGCGTCATCCAACTCACCCGCTTTCTCGCCTACACCTTGGGCGAGCACGGTATCACCTGCAACTCGGTTGCTCCGATCACGACGCTCACGCCGCGGGTGAAGGCGTTGCGCACGCCGCAGAACATCGCGCAGATTTCCGCCCAGGTGCCGATGAAACGCCTGCCCGACCCGGACGAACACGCCAGCGTGGTCGTATTTCTCGCGTCCGACGGCGCCTCGTATCTCAACGGCATGGTGATGGACACCAACGGCGGCAAAGTGATGATGTGATCCACGGGATCGATGATCCGGATGGACAGGGTCGGAGCGTGCTCGTCGCATCGCGGTCTCGCCACTCGCACGGCAACGAGCGAGAGCCGACCGCAATCGGGGAATTTGACGATGCAACGGGCGAGTCCCCCACAAAGCACGATGGAGTGATGATGGCGTTCGGCGCGATCGTGGTCGGCGACGAAATTCTGGTCGGCGAGCGGCAGGACAAGCACATGGCGTTCGTGATCGAAGCGCTCGCCAAGCGCGGCTTGCGGCTTGCATGGGCCGAGTACCACGGCGACGATCCCGTGCGCCTGACCGCTGCGTTGCGGTGCAGCTTCCGGCGTGGCGAGGTCGTTTTCAGCTTCGGCGGCATCGGTGCGACGCCCGACGATCACACGCGCCAAGGCGTGGCCGCTGCGCTCGGCGTGCCGCTTGCGCTGCATCCGGATGCGGAGCGCGAGATTCGCGGCCGTTTCGGCGCCGACATCACGCCGCAGCGACTGCGCATGGGCGAGTTTCCGCTCGGTTGCGAGATCATTCCGAATCCGTTCAATCGCATCCCTGGATTCAGCATCCGCGACCATCACTTTGTCCCCGGTTTTCCGCAGATGGCGTGGCCGATGATCGAGTGGGTGCTCGACACCCGCTATCGGGACCTGTTCGATCGCGACCGCTGGGCGGAAGCGTCCATCCTGGTCTACGACTGCGGCGAATCGCAGCTGATCCCGGCGATGGAGGACGCCGAGCGGCAATACGACAAGGTGAAGGCGTTCAGTCTGCCGTCGATGGGGCCGAACGCCGTTCGCCGCCACGTCGAGCTCGGCGCGCGCGGTGACCCTGCGCAGGCGGCGGGTGCGATCGAGGACATGCGCCGGATGGTGCGCGAGGCGGGCTTTCGGTTCCGGGAGGGGCCCGCCACGAGGACGGACGGGACGCATGGCTAGCCGGCTCGGCCGGCGCTGCGACGACGCCCGCTTGCATTTCGTTCCTCGCGCCGAAGCAACGTTTCGCCGCCGCTTCGCCACGGCGTGGTGCGCGCTTCGTTCGCTGCGCCCGTGAACGCTTCCGCCAGCCCCGCGCCACGCGGGCTGCCCTTTGCCGCGCTGCGCCACCCCGGCTATCGCGCCTACTTCCTCACCTCGGCGCTGGCGATGATGGCCGACAGCATCGAGCACGTCATCAGCTACTGGCTCATCTACCAGAAGTTCCACTCGCCCACGCTCGGCGGCATCGCCATCCTGACGCACTGGCTGCCGTTTCTGTTCTTCTCGGTGTACTCGGGCGCGCTGGCCGATCGTTTCGATCCGCGCCGCATCATTCAGCTCGGCATGGTGTTCTTCATGCTGGTGTCGGCAGCCTGGGGCGTGCTCTTCCTCACCGACACGCTCGAGGTCTGGCATTCCGCGGTATTGCTGACGCTGCACGGAT
This sequence comes from Burkholderiaceae bacterium, assembly GCA_011525945.1. GTDB lineage: Bacteria > Pseudomonadota > Gammaproteobacteria > Burkholderiales > WYBJ01 > WYBJ01. The sequence continues at coordinate 20,883 of WYBJ01000262.1, forward strand.
TCGCCGGCGTGCTGTGGCTGCCGGCGAGCCAGCTGCTGATTCACGATATCGTCGGCGCTTCGCAGTTGCAGAGTGCCGTGCGTCTGAACGCCAGCTCCCGCCAGCTCGGCATCCTGCTCGGGCCGGCGATCGGGGGACTGCTCATGTTGGCGTTCGGACCCGCGTGGGGGATTCTAATCAACGTGCTCATCTACATTCCGCTGGTGTGGTGGCTGTGGCGGGCGCCTTACGGCGCACGCGCGGCCGGCCGCGTGCCGGATGCAAAGCGCCTCGGCGCGCTAAGCGACATCGTCGCCGTCGCGCGCGAGGTGGCGGGCGACCGTACCATCGCATCGATGATCGTACTTGCGGGCGGCGCGTCGTTCTTCGTCGGCAACGCCTACCAGGCGCAGATGCCGGAGTTCGCCACCGATCTCGGTCATGGCCATGCCGGCTTGGGCTATAGCCTGCTGCTGAGCGCGGACGCGGCCGGCGCCCTCGTGGCCGGGGTGGCGCTGGAAAGCCGCGGCTGGTTGCGCGCGCATCCGCGCACCGCGTTCATTCTCACCATCCTGTGGTGCTTCTGCATCGGTGGGTTCGCCGCGGCACGCAGCTATTCGCTCGCGCTCGCGCTGCTGTTCGCGGCCGGTTTCTTCAACCTCGCCTTCAATGCGATGGCCCAGACCCTGGTGCAACTGCATGCACCCGAGGCGATCCGCGGCCGGGTGATCGGGCTGTACGGGATGTCAGCCCTGGGATTGCGCGCCTTCAGCGGCGTCACGGTCGGAATGCTCGGCAGCCTGATCGGCATCCACTGGTCGCTGGCCGGTGCCGCCCTGGTCCTGGCCGCGGCCACCTCGATTCTGCTCGGCCTGACGATGCGGCTGAGGCGGGAATGAGCTTCGAGAGCCGAGTGCCGCCGCGGGCGGCGATGGCATAATGAGTCTCGGGCCGGGCAAGCCCGCCGAGGTGATGGCCGATGAGGCTCGCGAACAAGGTGGCAATGGTGGTTGGCGCCGGGCAAAGCCCGGGCGAGACACTTGGCAACGGCCGGGCGACGGCTCTGCTGTTCGCGCGCGAAGGCGCCAAGGTGCTGGCGGTCGACCGCGACATCGCCGCGGCCGAGCAGACCACGGCGCTCATCCGCCAGGTCGGGGGCGAGGCCGAGGCGTTTGAAGCCGATGTGGTGAGCGAGGAAGCATTGCGCCTCGCGCTGGCCGATTGCATCGGCCGCTGGGGCCGGCTGGATGTCCTGCACAACAATGTGGGCATCAGCGTGGCAGGCGGCGATGCCACACCCACGGAGATCACCGAGGAGGCGTTCGATCGCATCATGGCGGTAAACCTGCGGGGTATCGTCCTGGCCTGCAAGCATGCGTTACCGGTCATGCGCAAGCAGCGTTGCGGCTCGATCGTCAATATCTCGTCGCTCGCCGCCATCGACAACTATCCCTGGGTGACCTACAAGGCGAGCAAGGCGGCTGTTATCGCCTACACCAAGCAGATTGCGATCCAGAACGCCGAGTACGGTATCCGGGCGAACGCCATCCTCCCCGGTCTCATGGATACGCCGATGGCCGTCGACACGCGCGCGCGCGCGTGGAACCGTACCCGCGCCGAGATCGCGGCCGAGCGCGATGCGAAGGTGCCGTTGCGCAACAAACAGGGCACGGCTTGGGATGTCGCTCATGCGGCCTTGTTTCTCGCCTCCGACGAGGCGGGTTTCATCACCGGGGTGGCGCTGCCGGTCGATGGCGGGGCGAGCTGTCGCATCGGTTAGAAATTCCTGGATGACCTGCCGGTCAATTTGAACGATCATTGCGCCTTCTCCAGGGTTCCCTGGATCGCGCTGCTGCAAGCGCCTCCTTCCCCCACTCGCCGTCATTTCGGAGTAGGTAAGCCAAAGTGAAATTCCGCTTTCCGATCGTCATCATCGATGAGGACTTCCGGTCCGAGAACACTTCGGGCCTGGGGATTCGCGCGCTCGCCCAAGCTATTGAAGCCGAGGGGTTCGAAGTGCTCGGCGTGACCTCTTACGGCGACTTGTCGCAGTTCGCCCAGCAGCAATCGCGGGCGTCCGCTTTCATCCTGTCGATCGACGACGAGGAACTCGGCTCGGGTTCGGTGGAAGAGGTCATGGAAGCGCTCAAGTCGCTGCGCGCCTTCATCAAGGAAATCCGCTTCCGCAACGCCGAGATACCGATCTATCTCTACGGCGAGACGCGAACCTCACGCCACATTCCGAACGATATCCTGCGCGAGCTGCACGGCTTCATCCACATGTTCGAGGACACGCCCGAGTTCGTGGCGCGCCACATCATCCGCGAGTCCAAGAGCTATCTCGACTCGCTCGCGCCACCGTTCTTCCGCGCGCTGGTCGAGTATGCCCAGGACGGCTCGTACTCCTGGCACTGCCCCGGCCACTCGGGCGGCGTGGCATTCCTGAAGAGCCCCGTGGGGCAGATGTTCCATCAGTTCTTCGGCGAGAACATGTTGCGCGCGGACGTCTGCAACGCAGTCGAAGAGTTGGGCCAGCTGCTCGATCACTCCGGCCCGGTCGCGGCCTCCGAGCGCAACGCCGCGCGCATCTTCAACGCCGACCATTGCTTCTTCGTCACCAACGGCACCTCGACTTCGAACAAGATGGTATGGCACTCGACCGTCGCACCGGGCGACATCGTGGTCGTGGATCGCAATTGCCACAAGTCGCTGCTGCATGCGATCACCATGACCGGCGCGATTCCGGTGTTCCTCACGCCGACCCGCAACCAGCTGGGGATCATCGGCCCGATCGCGCTGGAGGAGTTCCGGCCCGAGTCGATCGAGCGCAAGATCGAGGCGAATCCGTTTGCGCGCGAGGCGAAGTTGAAGCGCCCGCGCATTCTCACGATCACGCAATCGACCTACGACGGTGTCATGTACAACGTCGAGATGATCAAGGAGGCTCTGGGCAACGCGGTCGAGAACCTGCACTTCGACGAAGCCTGGCTGCCGCACGCGGCCTTCCACGACTATTACGTGAACATGCATGCGATCGGACCGAACCGGCCGCGGCGGCAGGAGGGTCTCATCTTCGCCACGCACTCGACCCACAAGCTGCTTGCCGGCATCTCGCAGGCCTCGCAGATCCTGGTGCAGGAGTCGGAGCGGGACAAGCTCGACCGGCACATGTTCAACGAGGCGTACATGATGCACACCTCGACCAGCCCGCAGTATTCGATCATAGCCTCGTGCGACGTGGCGGCGGCGATGATGGAGCCCCCGGGTGGAACGGCGCTGGTGGAGGAGTCGATCATCGAAGCGCTGGACTTCCGCCGTGCGATGCGCAAGATCGACAGCGAATGGGGGCGCGACTGGTGGTTCAAGGTCTGGGGACCCGAGCGCCTTGCGCCCGAGGGCATCGGCTCACGCGAGGATTGGCTGCTGCGTGCGAACGAGAAGTGGCACGGTTTCGGTAATCTCGTCTCCGGTTTCAACATGCTCGATCCGATCAAGGCGACCGTCATCACGCCGGGACTCGACGTCTCCGGGCGGTTCGCCAAGACCGGGATTCCCGCATCGATTCTCACGCGCTACCTCGCCGAGCACGGCGTCATCGTGGAGAAGACCGGGCTCTACTCGTTCTTCATCATGTTCACGATCGGCATCACCAAGGGGCGCTGGAACACGCTGGTGGCCGCGCTGCAGCAGTTCAAGGACGACTGGGACAAGAACCAGCCGATGTGGCGCATCCTGCCCGAGTTCTGCCAGCGCTTCCCGCGCTACGAGCGGGTGGGGTTGCGCGACCTGTCGCAGCAGATCCACGAGGCGTATCGCAGCAACGACGTGGCGCGGGTGACCACCGAGATGTATCTCTCGGACATGCAGCCGGCGATGAAGCCCTCGGACGCGTTCGCCGCCATGGCGCACCGGGAGATCGACCGGGTCGAGATCGATCAGCTTGAAGGGCGGGTGACCTGCGCGCTAGTCACGCCGTATCCTCCCGGCATACCGCTGCTCATTCCGGGCGAGCGCTTCAACAAGACGATCGTCGAATACCTCAAGTTCGCGCGCACCTTCAACGAACAGTTCCCCGGCTTCCACACCGACATCCACGGCCTGGTGGAGGAGGAAGTCGGCGGGCGCATGCGCTCCTACGTCGACTGCGTGCGCAAGCGCTAGTGTCCCGAGTCAGAAGTCGTTGCAACAATGTTCTTGATGCTCGCGACGCCACGAGTGGCAAAAGTGTCGAAATCGACGCCAGACGCGAAGCGAACCGCAGCCAGGTTGGACACCTGGCGA
>WYBJ01000263.1 GCA_011525945.1 Burkholderiaceae bacterium
ATGGCGCATCGCGACTTGCGCCCTGGAACCTCGCGTGGCGCCTCTTCCCTCACCCCCAACCCCTCTCCCGGTGGGAGAGGGGAGCGTTGTGTGCCCGCGCGGCGGGCAGGTTCCTGGGTAGGGGAGCAAACAGGCGCCGCCGCTGGTCATGGGCGCGACGCAGCAAGATGAGGCAGACGGGCGCTGCGGCTGATCGTGGGTGCGACCCAGCAAGATGGCGCAAACGGGCGCCGCTGATGACGGTGCATGCAAGCCATCAAAAGGACGCACGCCCTCGGCTCAGCAAATGCACGAAGCGGATGATTTCGCCGGCCAGATGCTCGCTCTTGCGCGCATCGCTCATAACGGTGTCGGTGACGCACACCGCATGGCCCAGCGCCGCGATTCGCGGCGCACAGGTCGCATCCGCCCGATCGATGACCCAGCCGTCGACCGTGGTCCGATAGTGGCGCGCTACGCCCAGCGCGCTTGCCTGTGCACCAAGCTCGCGCATCATCTTCGCCGCCGGGCCCTTGAGCGCCGCGCCGCCCACGATGGGCGAGACCGCGATCACCGGCACGCGCCGGCAAGCAAACCAGCGCTTGATTGCGGGTACGCGCAGGATCGGAGCGACGCTCACGTAGGGATTGGATGGCGCGATCACCACCGCCCGCAGGCGGGGCGAGGCGAGCAAAGCCGCAAGCCGGGCGGGAATCTGCGCCCGGGCGATGCCGGCGAAGCGGAATCCTCGCACGCGCGGGCGGCAGCGCAACCGCACGAAGTAGTCCTGGAACGCGAGCTCGCCACGATCGGTGAGCACGCGCGTACGCACCGGAGTGTCGCTCATGGGAAGTATCGCATGACGCACGCCGAGCCGGCGCGCGAGCATTCGTGTCACCAGCGAAAGCGGCGCTCGTGCGCGCAACGCCTGCGTGCGCAACAGGTGCAGGGCGAGATCGCGATCGCCGAGGCGGAACCAGGTCTCGCCTCCGAGCTCGGCCAAGGTGTCGAGCGCGGACCAGGTCTCGTCGCGGCGCCCCCAGCCGGTCGCGGGATTGTGCACCCCGGCAAGCGTGTAGAGCACGGTGTCGAGGTCGGGACAGATGGTGAGGCCGAGGTGCTCGAAATCGTCACCGGTGTTGACGACGAACGCCGCCTTGCCCGGCGATAGCACGCGCGCGAGGCCCATGGCAAGCCGCGCGCCACCGACCCCGCCCGCCAGCACGAGGATCATCGGAACAGATCCTGCACCCGGGGCCGCACGAGCTCGGCGGCGCTCGCTTCGCGCAGCGCATACGGAAACCCGCGCGCAAGCACGACCGGCAGCCCTTCGGCCCCCTGCCCCATCACGAGCGACGCGGCGGCGGCAAGCTCATCCGCCGCCGCGATCTCGGTCACTCGCAGCTCGCGCCCGGCACGATCGCGACGACCGCGCATGTCGATGAGGCCGGGCACGCCGGCGACCCCGATCGCCACACCGGTCACACCGTTGCGCCACGCGCGCCCGAAGCTGTCGTTGATGATGACACCGACATCGATCCCGCATGCAGCCGCAAGCGCCGTGCGCAGGCTCGCCGCAGATGCGTCCGGATTCTGCGGCAGCAGCAACGCGCTTTCGGGCTCGCCCGGGGCGAGATTCGATTGATCGATCCCGGCATTGGCCATGACGAAGCCCAGCCGATGCTCGACGATCACGACGCCGGGTTTGACGCGCAGCACCTCGCGCGCCTCGCGCAGGACGAGCTCCATAAGGCGCGGATCCTTCTGTGCCTCGAGCGCCAGCGCTTGCGCGCGCTCCGACGGCTGTACGTCCGCCAGGTACGCGCGCCGGCCCTCGGCTTTGGAGACGATCTTCTGCGCCACCACCAGCACGTCGCCCGGCGCAAGCGCCTTGCCGCTTTGCGCGAGCGCGTCCCGGATAAGATCCGGCAGCGATACCCCGGCAGTCACTTCGGGCAGCCCCGCCAAGGCGGTCAGGGTGAGTTCTCGCACGAGCGCAGGCGGCGCCGATCAGTGCGACGCCAATCCGGTGATGCGGATACCGGAGCCCGCGATCTTGTAGCGCTTGTTGATCGCGATCAGCACCGAAGTGAGCGCCTCCGCCGCGACCGAATTGGCGAGTACGCCGGCATGCCAGGCGCGCATGCCGGCATCGCTGGCGAGCTCGATCGCGGTCTCACGTGCCTGCGCATCGTCGCCACAGACCAGCACGTCGCAATCGATCACGTGCTCGAGATCGCTCAGGTGCGCTGCCGATACGTTCTGGAATGCGGACACGACGCGGACTCCGGCGCCGAGCCGGCGCTGAAGCGCGACCACGGCCGACTCGCCGTTGGGCAGCGCCACCCGATCCACGCGCGGCGGCACCAGCGGCGCCGTCACGTCGATCAGGATCTTGCCCGCGAGCGCTGGCGCCACCTGCTCGGCCGTTTCGACTTGCGCGCTGTACGGTACCGACAGCACGGCGAGCGTGCTCATCTGCACGGCGCTTCGATTGTCGGCGCCGCGCGCACGCGCCTTGCCGCCCAGCGCGGCAGCGATGTCGTCCGCGGCCGCGCGCGCGCGCTCGGCCGAGCGCGAGCCGATCACGATGTCGTGACCTTTCGCCGCCCAGCGCAGCGCAAGCCCCTTGCCTTCCTTGCCGGTGCCACCGAGGACGGCGATGGTGTGTAATGTGCTCATGGGATCCCGATTCTGTCATTCAACGAGGTATTTCCCTCATGCCCCGCCCCTGTGCCCAGGGACCGAGGCGCGGCGTGTGCCCGCTGCTGCGGCGAGGGTTCCGGCTGTGAGTCGCGCGTTGGCAACTGCCATTCGCCGGCAACGGTGCGCGCCTGCCGGACGGCAGCGGCATGCGGGCCGATGCGCGCATCGCTAGGGGCGGCGCGATGGCGAGGACGCTCATCCTGCGAACGCCGGCAGCACCTCGGCGATGAACTGCTCGAGCTGAGCCACCTGGTCCTCCCCCGCGAAGCGGATGCAAAGATCGGTGACGCCGGCCGCACGGTAGCGCTGCAGCACCTCGATCACCGCGGCTGAAGGCCCGAGGCCCATGAGACCGCGGAAGTTCACGCCCCCGCCGTAGTAGCGGTCGAGGAAAGCACGCGTCTCGCGCTCGGCAGCGGCGATCTCGGGTCCGATGCGCACCGTCGTGTAAACGCATAGCGGGAATTCGGCGCGCGTTCGGCCATGACGCGAGAACGCCTCCAGGCAGCTATCGCGCAAGCGCCGAATATCGTCCTCGGTCACGTAAGTGGTGATGACGCCGTCACCAAGGCGGCCGACCCGCTCGATCTGAGCCGCGATGAACTCGCCGCGATTGCCGGCGGTTATGAGCAGTGGCGGGCCTGCCTCGGTCCACGGCAGCGGCCCGATCGTGTGCTCGGTGAGCTTAAAACCGCTGCCCTCGAAACTGACCGGCGCGCCGCTCCAGAGCTTGCGCCACACGACGATGTGCTCTTCCAGGTCGCGCGCACGGCGCGTGTGCACGCGCCCGCACGCCTGCCATTCGCGCTCGATTACCGGCAGCGGCCAGCCCACGCCGAGCCCGAGCACCAGGCGCCCGGCGCTCAGCTGATCGATGTTCGCCAACATGTGCGCGGTCACGGTTGGCTGGCGCAGCGCAGGCAGCAGCACGGCCGTGCCGAGGCGCGCGCGCGTCGTGATCGCGGCACAATACGCGAGCGTCGTCAGCGGCTCGAGGCGCGGTTTCGCGACGATGCTGTCGCCGACCCACAGGTCCATGCCGGCCCGATCGCACGCGCGAGCGGCGATCCAGCACTGCTCGAGGGGCGGGCGGCGCGCCGAGGCAAGCACGACGGCGCGGTGCGGCAGAAGCATCCCGAGTCGCATCGATCGGATTCCGGCAAGTAGCTCGCGGGCTGCGCCCGGGCGCACGGCAGCAAGCGCGAACCGAACTTGCGCGCCAGCATCCGCCATACGGCGGGCCAATCTAAACCATTCCCCGCGGGTACTCAAGCTCGCGACGACGCAACACGCGCTCAGCGGGCGCATTTGGCGGATCGCACGCGTATCCGATACCATCCCGGCACTTCGGCGCGCCGCACGCCGCATCGATTGCTTTGCGGCGCAAGCACGGAACGTCCGGATCGACCCGAAATGCTCGACGCCATTGCCGCAGGCCTGTTGGCGCTGCTCACGCCGCAAGCGCTATTGTTCATGCTGATCGGCGTGGTGTACGGGCTGGTGATCGGCATTCTCCCGGGCCTGGGCGGTGTGGTAGCGATGGCGCTGCTGCTGCCGTTCACATATGGCTTCGAAACCGAGGCGACACTCGCGCTGCTGCTCGGTGCGCACATCGCAACCATCTGGGGCGACTCGGTGACCTCGATCCTGTTCAGCGTGCCCGGCTCGGCCAAAGGCCTCGCCCTATGCTTCGACGGTTATCCGATGACAAAGCAGGGGCAGGCGACGCGGGCGCTCGCGGCCTCGGCCACCGGCGCCTTGATGGGCGGCGTGATCGGTGCGGTGTTCCTCGCGATCTGCATCCCGCTCATCCGCCCGGTCATTCTCGCGCTCGGGCCGAGCGAGTACCTCATGATGGCGCTGTGGGGGCTGACCGTGATCGCAACGTTCAGCGAAGGCTCGCTCGTGAAGGGCCTGATCGCGAGCGTGCTCGGCGTGTTGGTCGCGTTCGTCGGCATGGATGTGGTGACTGCGACGCCGCGCTTCACGTTCGGTTCCGAGTTTCTCATGGACGGCATCTCGTTCCCGGTGGCGATGATCGGGTTGTTCGCCGTCTCCGAGATGATGAAGCTCGCGGTGCGCGGCACGCCGATCGTCGACCGCGCGCTCATGCAGGAGACGAGCACGGTCTGGCAGGGCATCAAAGACGCGCTCGGTCATTGGTGGCTGGTCGTGCGTTCGAGCGTGCTGGGGCTGTGGATCGGCGTGCTGCCGGGCGTGGGCGCGAGTGTCGCCGGGCTTGCCGCCTACGCGCAGGCGGTCCAGACCTCGAGGACGCCCGAGCGCTTCGGCAAGGGGGCCGTGGAAGGCGTCATCGCCCCGGACGCCACCATGGGGTCGAACGAGGGCGGCGGCCTGATGCCCACCCTCGCTTTCGGTATCCCCGGCGGCGAAAGCATGGCGATCCTGCTGGTCGCGTTCATCGGCCTGGGTGTCGTACCCGGTCCGGAGATGTTGACGAAGAACCTGGGTCTCGTTTTCAGCATGGTCTGGATCATCGTGCTCGCCAACGTCCTGGTCACCTTGATCGGACTTGGCATCACGCCTTGGCTCGCGCGCCTGCCCTCGCTGCACGCCAACCTGATGGTGCCGCTGGTGTTGTGCGTATGCCTGGTCGGCGCGTACGCGACCCGCGGGCGTATCGAGGACGTGGTGGTGGCGGCGATCTTCGGTATCGCCGGCTACCTCATGGACGCGTACCGCTATTCGCGCGCCAATTTCGTCATCGGCATGGTGCTGGCGACGATGATCGAGCGCAACCTGCATATCTCGCTTTCGCTGCACGGCAACGGCTTCCTCATGCAGCGCCCGATAGCGCTCGCGCTGCTGGTGCTGGTCGTGCTGACCGCCGCATCGCCCTTCATCCGTAACTGGCGCAAGCGCAAGCGCCTGGCCGCGCGCGGGGCTTCGACATGAGCCGGCGCGCGCAGGAGAACATCGTCGCGATCGTGTTCCTGGCGATGTTCGCCGGGGTAGTCGTGCTTTCGCTCGATTTCGGCCCGCGCGCGCGCATGATTCCGTTGCCGCTGGGGATCCTCGGAGTGATCCTGGCGCTGATTCAGCTCGTGTGGCAGAACCTCGGCTCCACCGACACGCTCAAGATGGACATGATCGAGGTGAGCAACCCGCCGGGCGTTGAAGCCGCTGCCGCAGAGGCACGCGCGAGTGAGGCCAAGGCGCGCAACGCCGAGCCGTCGCTAAGCCGGCGCGCCGGCGCCTACGGCATCGTCGCCCTGCTGCTCGCGCTGATTCTCGCGTTCGGGCCGGTGCTGGCGGTGTTCGCGTTCACGCTCGGTTACTTTGTGGTCACGCGGTACTACACTCCGATTCTGGCGTTCGTGTACGCCGCCGCGTTCACCGCGGCGATCGATCTGCTGTTTTTCGTCCTGCTGGAAGTCAATCCGTACTACGGGCTGCTCGCACCGGTGATCGCCCGTTTTCAGTAAACGCAAGAAGGAGGAGGCGAACTATGCAAGCAATGCGCAGGCGAATCGTGTTGGCGGGAGCGATGTCTCCCGTGCTGTTGGCGTCGGGTCGCATCGCCGCCCAGGCGAGTGGTTACTACAAGGACAAGATCGTCACGGTGAACGTAGCCGGCAGCGCCGCGGGCGGCCACAACTTCTACGCACGCATGCTGCAGCCGCACCTGGAGAAGCATCTGGGCGCGCGCGAGTTGCGCGTCGTCAACATGCCCGGCGGCGGTGGTTTGAAGGCCGCCAACTACATCTGGCGCGCAAAGCCCGACGGCTCGCAGATCTACTTCGGCAACGTCTCGACACTCATCCTCGCACATCTGGCCGGAAGCCCTGGCGCGACCTTCGATCCCACCAAGTTCAATTATCTCGGCCGCGTCACCAGTGAGGCGCGCGTGCTGTGCGTAGGCGGCAAGTCCGAGATCAGGAGCATCGAGGATGTGATGAAGCTCAAGCGGCCCTTCGTCTATCCCTCGCAGGGTACGGACGAAGACTTCTACACCATGGCGGTCCTGGGCGATGCGCTCGGATTCAAGGTGAAGGCCGTCACCGGCTACGAAGGCAACGCAGATACCGCCTTGGCGGTGATCAAGGGCGACGCCGACGGCCACATCACCGGCTGGACCGAATCGCGCGCCGCGATCCGCAACGGCGACAAGATGCCGATACTCATGGTGACCTCGCTCAAGTCGCCCGACTACCCGAACATTCCGCTCGCCCCGGCGATCGCGCCGGCAGCCAAGCGCGCCACGGTGCAGGCAATGGCGGACATTCTCGAGACGCATCGCAGCTACATCGGCCCACCCGGGATGGATGCCAATGCGGTGGCTGCGTTTCGCGCGGCCGTTACGGCGATGTTGAACGACCCGGCCTTGCTGAAGGAAACCAAGGCGAAGGAACGGCCGATCGCACCGATGGACGGCGCCCGGCAACAGAAAGTCATTGCCGAGATCTCCCGGGAGAGCGCCAATCTGGCGCCCATCCTCAAAGCGGCGGTGAAGGCGATCCAGTAGCCGCGGCTCGATCTCGCCCGCACGGCGCCATGTCGTTTCGCAAGTGCTGGCGTGGAGACGGCGCACATTGTCCCCCTGACCGGGCGCTTCTCTCGCCCCCATCCTCGCTCGCGAGGCTAGGGAGCGTCGTGCCGCCCGCTGATGTGGGCGGGATCACGCCGCGAGCCGGTGGCGAGCAGAGATGAGCGTGCGCTCGCACAGATGCACCCCCGGCCGTGCGATTCGGACCTACTCGCTCGCCGAGCGCGCGCTCGCACCCGGATTTGCGATCCACGACGAAAGCGTGCCGAGCCGCATCGGCGACGCGCATCGGCACGAATATTTCCAGCTCCAGCTCAATCTTGCTGGCAACGCCACGCAGCACATCGGCGCGGTTGCGCGCGCGCTGCCCCCGGGGGGCGTGGGCTTTGTCTTGCCGTTTCGCGTGCACCGGGTCGTGCGCCCGCCCACAGCGCGTTTCTATGTGATCAATTTCGAACAGAGCTACCTGCGCCCGGAGCTCGACATCGATCCGCTCGACCTCGAGGACATGCCGCTCGAACGCGCGCCCGAGCTGGCGCCCTTCCTCTATCAGGAGTTCATGGACTTCCGCCTCGGATCCGCTGCCCTCGCGCAGGCGCGCGCGGCCTGCGCCCACATGCTCGAAGAGAGCCGCACCGAGCGCGTATGCCGTGACGAAGTCATCCGCGCCCACATGCTGCTGCTGCTCGCACTGGTTTGCCGCACGCATGCGGATGCGCTCGCGCGCGTCGCGGCCGGGCAGCCGCAACGCCAGAGCCGCCGCGATGCGCTCGCGCGCGTGATGCGCTACTGCCGCGAGCGCCTGCACCAGCGCATCGCGCTCACCGATGCCGCGGCGGCGGCCGAGCTCTCGCCAACTTACCTCGCACACCTGCTGAAGAAAGAAACCGGCAAGAGCTTTCTCGATCTCGTCACCGAGCGGCGCATGGAACGTGCGCGCGAGCTGCTCACGCATACGCACGAGCGTATTGCCGCGATCGCGGCCGCCGTCGGCTACGAGGATGAGGCTTATTTCGCGCGCCGCTTCCGTCAGTGCATCGGCCGCTCGCCCAGCGCTTACCGTCTTGCCGCACGCGCGGGAGCGATGCGCGCGGAGCCGAAGAATATCCAGGAAAAGCGCAGGTTCGTCCCTGGCTGAGGCGGCGGCGGCCGGATATGCTCGCCGCTATCGTTTCGGTCGCTTGGCGCAGTGAATTCGCCCTGGCGACGCAACGTGGCGAAAGCGCAGTGCTCGCGAGCGCTCATGGGAGTCGGCACGATGACGACGCAAGGCTGGACCAATCTGGAGACCGACCTGCTGGTGGTCGGCGGCGGGGTCGCGGGTACGATGGCCGCCATCCCGGCGCTGGAGGCCGGGTTGAAGGTGGTGATCTGCGAGAAGGGCAAGGTGCTCGATCACTGCGGCAGCATCGGCTGCGGCGTCGACCACTACCTCACCGTGATGGACACGGGTCCGGAGTGGGACACGCCCGCCTTCCTCATCAAGCATGTGCCCGAGCTCACCGACCACATCGTCGACATGGCGGTCGCAAGCCGCGTGATCGAGCAGATGCCGCGCATCTTTCGCAAGATCGAATCGTTCGGCGTCGACTTCAAGGACAAGCAGCTCGGCACCTACTATCGGCTGCGTTCGTTCGGCCTTCCCGGCACCTACCATATCAACTTCGACGGCACCGACTTCAAGAAATGCCTCGGCGAGCGCGTGCGCAAGGGCAAGGCCACCGTGCTCATGCGCACCATGGTGGTCCAACTCCTGGTCGAGGACAACCGCGCCTATGGCGCGATCGCGTTCAATTTCCGCAGTGGCGAGTGGACCGTCATTCGGGCAAAGGCCGTCGTGCTCGCGGCCGGGGACGTGAACCGCATCTCGCGCAATGCCTCGGGGCTCGCTTTCGACAGCTGGCACTTCCCCTACAACACGGGCGATGCGCAGGCGATGGGCTACCACGCGGGCGCCATGCTCGCGAACATGGAGTCGGTCGAAGCCACGCTCACTCCCAAGGGATTCTCGGCTCAGGGACTGAATGCCCTGGTGAGCTTGGGCGCCTATTTCGTCAACCGGCACGGCGAGCGGTTCATGTTCCGCTACGACAAGAAGGGCGAGAACGCGCGCCGCGCCGTGCTCGCCGACGCAGGCATCAACGAGTACCTGCTCGGCAACGGTCCGGTCTATCTCGACTGCCGCCATCTTTCGCCCGAGATGCTCGATCGCATGGCCTACACGCTGCAGGTGGACCGCTACACGCTACCGGCGTTCTACCAGCAGAAGGGCGTCAACTTTCGCGAGGAGCTGGTCGAGATCTCGATTTCGGAGCTCTCCATACGGCGCAGCGGGGTGTACTTTCGCGGCAGCGGACTCGCGGTCGACGCGAACGGCGAAACATCGGTCGAAGCGCTCTTCGCCGCCGGCGATTGCGCGACGGTAAGCGGCGGCATCGCGGGCGCGGCGGTGCTCGGCCACATGGCGGGCGAAGGCGTGGTGCAACGCGTGCGCGGATCGTCCCATGCGCTGCCCGAAGTCGACCGGCGCGCGGTCGAGTCCATCCGCGCGCGCGCGGCGCGGCACATGTCACACGATGCGACGCTGCCTTGGCGGCAGTTCGAGGACGAGGTGCGCGACACGGTGACCGACTATGTCGGTGTGCGCCGCAACGACAAGGGACTGCGGCTTGCCCTCGACACGCTGCAGGCGCTCGCACGGCGCGAACCGGAGCTCAAAGCCGACGATCTGCACGGACTCATGCGGGTACACGAGTCGTGCAACGTGCGCATGAACGCGCAGATGATGGCCGCCGCATCGCTCGTACGCAAGGAAACGCGTACCGGTTCGTCGCACTGCCGCGTGGACCATCCGCAAACCGACGATGCCAGTTGGCGCAAGTTCGTGCTGGTCGAGCGTGGCGAGCGCGGCCCGGAAACGACGACGCTTTCTGTCGATCAACCGCTCTCGGCCGCGTTCGCACGCGCGGCGGTAGCGGCATGACGAGGACCGGTGCCATGGACGACACCAAGAATCACGCTTCGCACACCTGTTCGCCCGCGGTCGCGGCGAGGAATGAGGAACAGGCCTTGGCGTTCAACCCCATCCGCATCGACGAGCAGAAGTGCGTTCGCTGCGACCTTTGCGACTGGATCTGCCCGGGCGATCTCATCTACCACGAGGAAGGCAACAAGACGAAGCTCCCGGTCATCGCCTATCCGGACGAATGCTGGTACTGCGGCTTGTGCCAGTCGATCTGCCCGACCGATGCGATCGAAGTGATTTTCCCCGAACAGATGGTCCACAACCGCACCGACGTCCTGTCGCTCCTCGGGAAGGTCGGCGCCTAGCCCAACGTCCACGGAGCTCGGCGCGCGCCGATTCGGCCCGCGACAGTCGCGCCTCTGCAGCAGGGCTACTTGGTGCCGGGCCAAGGCGTGTTCGGGGCGGTCACGGCGTTCGGCGAGATTGCGGGCGCTCGCACCCGGCCGCTCGGCTTTGGCGAGCGGCGCACCGGCCGTGCGCCGGTTACTCCGGTTACTTCTTCGGTGACTTGGCCAGGCCGAGTTGCGTGAGGATCTGCTCGTAATGCTTGCTTTCCTCCGCCAGCGACTTGCTGAACTCGGCCGAACCCGCGTAGGCATCGAACCACTGGTACTTGGCGAGTGTCTTCTTCCACGACTCGGTCTTGACCAGCTTCGACAAGGTCTGGTCCCAGAACTTGACGACTTCGGCCGGAATCGCGGGCGGCGCGAACACGCCGCGCCAGTGCAAGATGGTGAGATCGATGCCCATCGAGCGCCAGGTCGGCACCTTGGCGAAGTCGCCCGGGATGGGCTCGGGTGAGGAGATGGCGATGAGCCGCACCTTGCCCGCTCGCGCCTGCTCCATCGCCTCGGACAGACCGGTGGAGATCACCGGGACGTGCCCGCCGAGCAGCTGAATCATCAGATCGCCGCCGGCCTTGAAAGCGACGACCCTGATCTGCTTCGGGTCGATCGCCTGCGACATCGCCGCGCGCAGAACGTTCATCTGGTCGTTGCTCGGTATCGTGCCAACGCCGAAAGTGACCGAGCCGGGATCCGCCTTGATCTTCGCCAGTATGTCCTTCGCGCTCTTGAACGGCGAATCCGGTTGGACTGCCCACACCAGATACTCGGTCGTCAGCCGGGCGATGGGCGTCACGTCGGTATAAGTGAGCGGCGTGGTGCCGACGATCCGGTTGGTGAAGATGCGATTCGACTCGATGTAGAGAAAATACGGATCGCCCTTCTTCTGATGGATGTAGTTCTTGGCGAGATTGCCGCCGGCGCCCCCCATGTTCTTGATCACGAGCGTCTGCGTAAAGAGCTTCTCGTCACGCAGCGCCGCCTCCAGCGCACGGGCGGTGAGGTCGAGCCCGCCACCCGGGTTGCCGGCCGCCACCAGCTCCACCGGGCGCGACGGAAATTCCGCGGCGCGCGCCGGGATGTTCACGCAGGCAAGACTCGCAACAGCCAGAACGAACAGACGGAATATCTTCATGCATTTCTCCATGGGTTGTCGCGTCGGCGTGAAACGATCGACGTTACGCACGGCCATTCTAGCAAGGCGGCGGCGACACCGCCGTGCGCTTCGCCCGGAAGCGCGTGCGCGCGCATGGCCGCCCGCCCGCGAACGAGATGGCGCACGCGACAAGCGGCGAGCGCCGCGCACGCAATCGTCAGCGCGACCGCGTATCGTGCTGCGAGCCGGGACGCGGCTCGGGCGCCGGTGTTCGATCGACTCCGGCGACGATGCGTGCCGACCGGTCGAACGTCCAGTACGACCAGGCCCAGTCGATCAGCACCACCAGGCGGTTGCGAAACCCGATCAGGAAGTAGATGTGAGCGCATAGCCACGTCACCCAGGCGAGCCAACCCGACAGATGCAGTCGGCCGAACATCGCCACCGCCTTGCTGCGGCCGATGGTGGCGAGCTGCCCGTAGTCCCGATAGCGAAACGGAGTCGGCTTGCGGCCGGCGAGTTCCGCGAGCAGGTTGCGGGCGGCATGCCGGCCCATCTGCTTCGCCGCCGGCGCCACGCCGGGCACCGCAGGCCGATGCGCCGGCAGGCACGCAAGATCCCCCACCACCTGGATCTCGGGGTGCCCCGGCACGCTCAGATCCGGCTCGACGATGACGCGCCGGCCGCGATCGAGCGGGACGCCGAGCGTTTCACCGAGCGGGCTCGCCGCAATACCCGCGCACCAGATGACGGTCTTCGCGGCGAGCCGTTCGGCGTCCAGATCGACGCCATCGGCGTCGATCCCGACCACGCGCTTGCCGAGCCAGACGGTCACGCCCAGGCGTTCGAGCTGCGTGCGCGCTCGCTCCGACAACGCCGGTGGATACGACACAAGCACGCGATCGGCGGCCTCGACCAGCACGATGCGCGCGTTGCGCGGATCGATACGGCGAAATTGCCCTTTCAAGGTGTGCCGTGCGATCTCGGCGAGGGTGCCGGCGAGCTCCACGCCGGTTGCGCCGGCGCCGATCACCACGAAGGTGAGCCAGGCCGCGCGTGCGGCCGCATCCGAGGCGCGTTCGGCGTGTTCGAACGCGAGCAGGATCCGACGCCGAATCTCGAATGCATCCGCGAGCGTCTTCAAGCTCGGCGCATGCAACTGCCATTGCGGATGACCGAAGTAGTTGTCGATGGCGCCGGCGGCAACGATGAGGCGATCGTAGGCGATGGCATCGCCGTTCTCCATGACGACCGCGCGTGCGTCGGTGTCGACGCGGCGCACCTCGCCGTAGAGCGCGGTCACGTTCTTCTGCCGGGCGAGCGCGCGCCGAATCGGCTCGGCGATCGCGGGCGCCGCGAGCCCCGCCGTGGCGACCTGGTACAGCAGGGGTTGAAACAGGTGATGATTGGTCCGATCGAGCACGATGATCTCGACCGGCGCACGGCGCAATGTGCGCGCCGCGAACAAGCCGCCGAAGCCGCAGCCTACGATCACGACACGCATGTCGGCACCGATGCCTGCACCCGGCGCGAGCAGGTTCCGGTCGGCACGGACGCAATGCCCGGCGGGAGCATCCGCCGGGTTGTCGATCCGCGCACGTTTGCGCCTGCCCGTTCTCCCGACCCGGCGCGCCTTCCGGGCCGGTGCGGGCGATTCGTGGGAACGCGAACGACTACTGCAATGTCACCTTGTGCTCGGTCTTGAGGTAGTTCTTGAGCCAGTCCCATGCCTCGGGCGAGAACGTGATCGAGTCCTTGATGATCGGCTTGGCCGCCTCGCCGATGACCTGCGGATAGCCCTCGACCACCTTGCTGGCGTCCTTGTCGAACTGGGGATCCTTGAGGATGTTCTGGATCGCCGTACGCCACACGTCGAGCACGGGCTTGGGTGTGCCGGCCGGCAGGAAGATGCCCTTGTTCATCATGGTGTTCATCTTCGAGATCGAGAGCCACGCTTCGTAGCCGGCCCCGGCCGGTTTCTTGCCGTGTACCCGCTCGTATGCCTCTGCGAATTGGGGCAGATCGGGCACGTTCGGATCGCGCACCAGCTCGCCCTTTTCATTGATGATCCCGAACGAAAAAAGCGGAATCGCCTTGCCCGACTTGACCAGTTGTATCGCGCCGCCCAGGTAGCCGGGCATGGAATCGTAGTTCACATTGAATTCGCCGCGCTCGAACGCGAGGCGCACCGGCCCGCGATTCAGGCCCCAGACGTGATTGACCTTGAATCCGAGCAAATGTAGCGTCAGGGTGGGGCGCAACTCGGCGGAGGTGACACTTTGCCCGCCGAACACGAGCTGCTGGCCTTTGAGCTTGGGCAGATCCTTTGGGCCCGCGACGCCAAGCGACGGCGACGCATAGACAACCGCCCCCTGTGGCGAGAGCAATACCGGCTCCCACTTGTCGAGCTCGAACTTCACCTTGGCGCGGTCGAAAACGAAGCTCGCGACCGTGGTGGCGGACACGATCATGACGTGGGCGCCGTCGGGCTTCGCCCGCTCCTGGAACTGGTTCGCGCCCGGAATCGAGCGCGCCCCGGGAACGTTGCGCACCAGGATCGTCGGATTGCCCGGGAGATATTTCTCGAAGTAGGGCGCGAGCGCGCGGGTGTAGACGTCCGAGCCCCCGCCCGGGGCGAACGGCACGATGATCTCGACGCGCTTGCCCGAGAAGTCGACTTTCTGCGCTGACGCCGCAGCGACGGACAAGGCGGTGACACATCCTGCTGCCGCGACAACGAGACGTCTTGTCACTGATGCATGTGCCATTGCGAGCTTCCTCCTGTCATTGGTGCTTCGCCTTACGGAACCGAACCGGAGACGATATCGTATGCGGACATAACGCGCAGGCAATCAAATACCGGGGGTATTCCGGCAATCAGCCCGGCCGATTCGCCTGCAGGAAAGTGCGGATGTGGCGCAGCGCGAACGCGACGTTCTCCGTGCTGTCCTTCCACGGATACAGGCTCACCTGCGCATGCGGTGCAAGCCGCGCCATTTCCATGGCGGTGGCATAGGGATGGGGCGGCGTGTTGTCCGGCAGCACGAGCAGCGGTGTCGCGCAGTTGCGCACGAATTCGCGCGAGGCGGTGAGCACGAAATCGACATCGCCGTACATGCGGGTGAGGAAGCTCTCGATCACGTCCTTCGTCAGATCGGGCCGGCGCGCGAGCAACTGCGGACCCCAGCCGGCGAGGTTGGTCTTGAGGAAGTGACCGGGGAGGTTCGGATCGGCGCCGCTTGGCTGCGCATGCACCGAGGCGACGATGCGTCCGGGTGCGCGCTGCATGAGATTCCAGATGAGCGGATTGCCGATGCAGAAGCCCATCACGAGAAATCTGCCGACGCCCAGATGGTCGAGCAGCCCGAGCTGATCGTCGGTATGCATGTTCCAGGGCTCGGCGGTATCGAGCGGGCCGCTCGATTCGCCGCCGTTGGCGTTGCGCAGATCCATGGTGATACAGCGGTATTCGCCTTTGAACTCGGCCATTGCGTCGAACGGACCATTGGCATAGGTGACCTTCGAGTTCAAACCCCCGCCGTAGATGATGAAAAGCGGAAAGCCCGAGCCGGCCTCCTCGTAACGAAGGCGGGCCTTGCCCCTTTCGTAGAACGGCATATGGATCTCCTCGGCTGAACGGATGCCCCGACATATGGTAAGCGACCGGGGCGAATCCGGGCTAGCGTCTGCGCCGCCGGCGACTTCGAACCTGGTTGCACGCCCGCGGCAAGCGATGTATCTCTCCTGCTCGGTGCGCCCAGGCGCGTCGCCCGACCGGCGCACTACCCTACGTGCTCGCTCGCCTCTATCGCCTGCGCCGCACCCGCACTACAATGGGCGTGCCCGAGGGCTATTTGCGGCCCTCGACACTCGGAGGAGGATCGGTAATGTTGCGGCGTACGTTCGTTGTCTTGGTCGCGGGCCTGGCGACACTGTGGAGTGTGGCCGGGTGGTCGCAAGTCAAGGATATTCCGTGGGGCACCTCGGCGGTCGGCTCGGCCGGCCACAAGGCGCTGGTCGTGCTGGCCGAGATGTTGAACCGGGAGATGCCCAACTACCGCGTCACGGTGCAGGCCACGCCGGGTGCGATCGTGTCGGTGAAGGGTTACGCGACCGGCCAGTTCGAGGGCTATTACGGCTCCGACATCGCCTTCTACGAGATGGCGAACGACAACAAGCGGTTCAAGGGTTTCAAGGCGAGCATGAAGCGCCAGCCCGTGCAGTCGATGTGGGTGTTCACCACCGACATGGGCATGGCGGTGCACGTGCGCGACAAGGACAAGTACAAGAGCTGGCACGATCTGACCGGCAAGGCGCTCTTCACCGGGATGCCGCCCTGGGATACGCGTGCCCAGCTCGAGCGTATC
This sequence comes from Burkholderiaceae bacterium, assembly GCA_011525945.1. GTDB lineage: Bacteria > Pseudomonadota > Gammaproteobacteria > Burkholderiales > WYBJ01 > WYBJ01. The sequence continues at coordinate 16,025 of WYBJ01000263.1, forward strand.
TTCGACACGCTCGGTATCAAGTACAACTATCGTCAGGTCGACCTGTCCGCCGTCGGGTCGCTGCTGCAAGCCGGACGCATCGACGGTTTCGGCTTGTACACCAATGGCGAAGCCTCGATCCCGCCGTGGATCGCCGAGGCGTCACTGGCGGCCGACTGGGCCGTTGTCAATCCGAGTGCGGCTGAAGTCGCCACGCTGAAGAAGGCCGGTTTCGCCGTCATCGAGGTCAAGCCCGAAATCTTCAAGCGCGACATCCATGGCGACAAGGCGATCCTGATGCCCTTCTACTACGGCTTCCATGTCGGTCTCGGTATTCCCGAAGCCGATGTCTACCAGATGCTCAAGGTGGTCGAGAAACATGCCGCCGAGCTCGCCAAGGCCGACAAGTCGTTCGCCCAGATTGCGCAGGACATGGTCGGCTTCCAGCGGCGTGGCATCCTGTCGTCGGTGAATCTGGTGCCGATCCACCCCGGACTTGCCAAGTACATGCGCGAGAAAGGCGCATGGGATCCAAAGTGGGACGCCCGGGTCGCGAAGTAGCGCGCCCCTTACCGAAGACCTGATTCGGGCAGGCGCATGCGCCTGCCCCGGGATTCGCATGGATGCCAATTCATCCCAGCCCGGTTCCACCACGCCCGTAGCTTGCGGCCGGCGTGTCGCCAACGTACTGTATTTTCTGACGGCGATATTCTTCCTCGTCTATCTCTTCGTCTACTACTGGACGGCGGAAGGCGGGCCTGTGCGGCTCGCGCTCGCGCTGGTGCCGATCACCTTCGTGTTGGTGACGCTGGACGACCTGCGCAAGAACGACCTCTATCCGCGCCTTCCCCCGGCCGCCAACTACCTCATCGCGGCGGCCTACATCGCCATTTCGGTCGCCGTCTCGGTCTATATGTTCGTCGAGTACGAGGAAATCGGCACGGTGCGCGCCGGGGTCTGGAACGCGCCCGATCTCATCATGGGATCGTTGATGACGCTGCTGATCATGGAGTACACCCGCAAGCGTCTCATGCCGCTGTTCATACTAAACGTTATCCTTATTCTGTACGCGGTCTACGGCTCGATCGTCCCCGGCATGTTCTTTCATCCGGGCTTGAGCTGGGAGCGTATCGCCAGCGCGATGAGCGTGGAGATGTCCACGGGCGTCTTCGCCAACCTGCCGCAGCTCGCGTTGACCCTGATCGGCTCATTCATTCTGGTGCTCGCGGCACTGCGCGCGTTCGGCTGCGTGGACTCGATCCTGAAGCTATCCAAGCGCATTGCCGTACGCTCGCCGCATGCCCTGCCGCAGTCGGCGGTGCTCGGCTCGATGGCCGTGGGCACCGTCAGCGGCAGCGGCGCCGCCAATGCGATCACCGTCGGCTCGGCGACTATCCCCGCGATGATCGGCGCCGGCATGCCGCGACCGGTTGCCGCCGCGATCGAGACCGCCTCGTCGCTCGGCGGTCAATTGATGCCGCCCGTGATGGGTATCGCCGCTTTCCTCATGGCGGAGTTCCTCAATACCAGCTATTTCGACGTGGTCGCGCGCGGCTATGCGCCGGCGATCATCTATTACCTGGGCGTGAGCGTATCGGTCTACCTGCTCTCGACGCGTTACCGGGCGCGGCTCGGCACGGTCGTGCCCCAAACCATGGGCTGGTCCGACTGGACCAACATCGGCGCCTTCATCGCGGTCGTCGGCGGATTGATCGGCATCATGGCCGTGCTGCATCTCGCGCCCATGTTCGCCGCAATCTACGTCTTTCTCGGTGTCGGCAGCGTCTTGGTCGTTGCGCATGCGCTCGTAACCGCGCGGGCGCGGCGGCCCTGGCGCAGTTTCGCCGAAAAGCTCGGAAATTTCGTCGATTTCTTCGCCGAGATGACAGCCGACCTGACGCTGTTGCTGGCCACCCTGTCGATCATGACGGGCGCCTTGGTCATTACCGGCGTACCGACCAAGATCGGCTCGCTCCTGATCGACGCCGCAGGCGTGAACCTGGCGGCTATGGTCGTGGTCGCGTTCTTCTTCGGCGCCTTGCTCGGCATGGGGTTACCGCCGGCGCCGACCTACATCGTCACCGCGCTCGTGGTCGTGCCGCCGTTCATCAAGATCGGCGTGAATCCGTGGGTCGTTCACTTCTTCGCGTTCTTCGTCGCGGTCTGGGGCGAGGTTACGCCGCCCACGTCGGTATCGGCCGCGGTCACCTCGAAGATCGCGGAAACTTCCTTCATGCAGACGCTGTTTCGTGCGCTCACGATTTGTATCTCGCTGTTTGTCTTGATGGCCGGCGTCTTCACCCGTCCCGAACTGGTGGTCGAGCCCGGCTGGGACCAGATCGGAGCGATGGTGCTGGTCGCGACCGCAACCGTCGGCATCACGTTCAGCATCCAGGCGAAATTCGCACACAACGCCGCCATCGACATCGCGGTGAGACTGGCGCTCGCGGCACTGGCGCTGGTGGTACTGCTGCACCCGGAGCGCGACCTCGCCTGGCTTGCTTGCGTGCCGGTCGGCCTCGCCGTCGCGTATTGGGTGCTCAAACGGCGCAATGTTCCGGTGCTCGCGGCGGCAGAAGCGCGCTGACCCCCAGCGTGCCGGGCGGGGCTTTGCGGGGCGCGACCCGCGCGGTCTAGCGCCCCTGCCGGATAGCGCACGTCGAGAGACTCGCCCGTGACCGAGCCTCCGCTACCCGTGTTTCGCGATGTGCTCGCCGCACGTAACCGTATCGCGCCTTACCTGCGGCCGACGCCGCTATTTGCCTACCCGGCTTTGAATGCGTTGCTCGGCGCGCAGGTCTATGTCAAGCACGAGAACCATCAACCGGTCGGTGCCTTCAAGGTGCGCGGCGGCGTCAATCTACTTGCGCAGATGTCCAGCGCCGAGCGCCGGCAGGGACTGATCAGCGCATCGACCGGAAATCACGGTCAGTCGATCGCGTATGCCGGCCGCCTGTTCGACGCTCGCGTCCTGATCGTCGTCCCGCAAGGCGCCAATCCGGGCAAGGTGGCCGCCATGCAAGGCATGGGCGCCGAGATCGTTTTTCACGGCAGCAAGTTCGAAGACGCGGTTGAGCACTGCGAGTTCTTGGCCGCGCAACACGGCTATCGCTATGTGCACGCCGCCAACGAGCCGCTCCTGATCGCGGGCGTGGGAACGCACACGCTGGAGATCCTGCTGGAGGCGCCGGATATCGAGGTGGTGATCGTCCCGCTCGGCCTCGGCAGCGGGGTTGCCGGCGCCTGTATTGCGGCGCACGGTATCAACCCGGCGGTGCAGGTGATCGCGGTGCAGTCGGAAGCGTCATCCGCGGGCTATGAGTCCTGGAGGAAGCGAGCTTTGCTGAACGCAGCCAACCGCACCTTCGCCGAGGGCATCGCCACCGGCAGCGCCGCGGAGCTCACGCAACGCGTCATGCGCGAGCACTTGCACGATTTCGTGCTGGTGAGCGACGATGACATCCGACAAGCGATGGTATGGATGATCGAGCACGCCCACACCTTGGCCGAGGGGGCGGGTGCGGCGCCGCTCGCAGCAGCCTATCGAATGCGTGAGCAAGTGCGCGGCAGGAAGGTTGCGCTCATCTGCTCGGGGGGCAATTCCTCGCTGGAGCACTTGCGCCAGGCGCTGGCGTTGTCGGGAGCCAATTTGGCGTAGCTCGGCCGGCGGCTCATGCCGGCGCTTACCGGGACGGGCGATGGGTGATCGATCGGCAGCCGTAAAGGTTGCTGCGGTGCAGGCAGCGTCGGTATTCCTCGAGCGCGAACGCTCGACGGCGAAAGCGTGCGCCCTGATTCGCGAGGCGGGCCGTCGCGGGGCGCGCGTAATCGGGTTTCCGGAGAGCTTCATTCCCGCGCATCCGGTCTGGTATCACCATCATCCGGCGACCGGCACGCTCGCAACCGATCTCGCCGTGGCCCTGTTCAAGAATTCGATCGAGATTCCGGGGCCGGAGGTCGAGGCGCTGTGCGCCGCGGCGGGCGATGCAAACGCCTACGTCGTGGTGGGTGTGTGCGAGAAGCTCCCGCGCACGCTCGGCACCCTTTACAACACCCAGCTCTACATCGCGCCCGACGGTCGCGTGCTCGGTATGCACCGCAAGCTGATGCCGACCGGCGGCGAGCGTCTCGTGCACACGGGCGGTGCGGCGGACACCTTCGGCGCCATCGCAACCGAGTTCGGTCCGATGAGCGCGTTGATCTGCGGGGAGAACTCGAATCCGCTCGCGATCTGCGCTCTCGCTGCGCAGGGCACACGCATCCACGTCATGAGCTGGCCCAGCTATCTCGGGCGCGCGCCGCTCGGCAACCGCGTCGCGGTGGATGCGCAGGCTTTCGCGCGCATGTGCAAGTCGTACGTCATAGCTGCATGCGGCGTCATCGATGACACGCTCGTTGCGGCGCTGCGCCTCGACGCGGCACAAGCGCAGCGCCTGCGCGAGCCCGGGCGCTGCGGCGGCAGTCTCGTCGTCGCGCCCGACGGCCGCGTCGCCGCCGGCCCGCTCGGCGCGCAGGAGAGCATACTGTACGCCGAGTGCGATGTCGCAATCGCGGCACGGATGCGGTCGGACGACGAGTTTGCCGGGCACTGGAGCCGGCCTGACATCTTTCAGCTGCGCGTACGCCGATCCGCGCCGCGTATTTACACGGTGAGCGGCGGGCCTCCACCGGCGGATACCCTGCCGCGCGCTGCCGGTACCGTGGCGAGGCGGCTCGACGGCCGCGTATCGCCGCCCGTGCGGGCGCCGCGCAATCGCAAGCGCCGGTAGCGGCGCATGCATACAAAGGGAGCAATAGGCATCATGGGAGATCAGTACCCCGTAGTGAGAGTGGCCGCGGTGCAGGCGGCGTCCGTGTTCCTCGACCGCGAGGGCTCGACCCAGAAGGCCTGCCGCCTGATCCGCGAAGCTGGCCGCAATGGTGCGCGCGTGATCGCGTTTCCGGAGGGCTATATCCCGGGCCACCCGGTCTGGTACCACCATCATCCCGCCACGAGCGCGGTGGCGAACCGGCTCGCGGTCGAGCTGTTCAAGAACTCGGTCGAAATTCCCGGCCCCGATATCGATGCGCTATGCGCCGCGGCGCGCGAGGCCGACGCCTACGTCGTGATCGGCGTGTGCGAGAAGATGCCGCAGACGCTAGGCACCATGTACAACTCGCAGGTGTACATCGGTCCAGACGGAAGCGTGCTCGCCAAGCACCAGAAGATCATGCCCACCGTCGGCGAGCGGCTCGTGCATACCGGCGGCTTCGGCGACACGTTCGGCGCTTTCCACACGGAATTCGGCCCGATGAGCGGGCTCATCTGCGGCGAGAACTCCAATCCGCTCGCGGTGTTCGCGCTCACGGCCGAAGGCTCGCGCATCCACGTCATGAGCTGGCCCAATCACTTCCCGACGAGCGGCGATCCGCTGCGCAACCGCGTCGCGGTCGACTCGCAGGCGTTCGCGCAGATGAGCAAAGCGTGGGTCATCTCCGCCTGCGGCACGGTGGACGACGACATGATCCGCAAGCTCGAAGTCGGACCCGCCGGCGAGAAATTCCTGCGCGATCCCGACTCCTGCGGCGGCAGCCTCATCGTCGCGCCCAACAGCCGCATCGTCGCAGGCCCCATGGGCCCCGAGGAAGGAATACTGTATGCCGATTGCGACATCGAGGTCGGCATACAGATGAAGCTGCGCCACGATTTCGCGGGGCATTACAACCGCCCGGACATCTTCCAGATGCACGTCAACCGCAGCGCGCCGCGCATCTACACCGTCCATACGACGCCGGATGCGCTGCCGAACGCAGCACCCGCGATAGCCTTGCCCGCGCCTGCCGAGGATGCGCCACCAGCCGCCTTGCCTCGCCCAATTCCGCGCCTCGCGTCCGTACCGGCACGCGCTGCGCGCAAGCGGCGCACGAGGAGCAAGGCGCGCCGATGAGCGGGCGGCGTTCGCTCAATCACGCAGCGCGCGCTCGATCCAGGTCGCATGCGCGAGCAGCTCCGCGTCGCGCCGATAAGCGCCGATCAGTTGCAATCCCATCGGCAGGCCGTTCGGCGCGCGCAACACAGGCAAGTTGAGCGCCGGCGTGTGCAACGCCGTCCAGATGCGGTGGAAGCTCGAGTCGCCGGTGTTTTCATGGCTGCGGGGCGCCTCTCCCGGCGTGCTCGGAGTAAGCAGCAGATCGTACTGCGCGAAGATTTCGTGCAAGAGCGCTCGGCATCGCCGCAGCACCTCCTGCGCACGCGCGTACTGCTCGTAGCTGCAGCGGGCAGCGTGCTCGAGTCGATCCTGCAGGCTCGACGAAAGCTGTTTCCAATGATGGATGCGCTCGTGAGCTAGGCCGCGCCAGGCTTCGTAGTCGTTGACCTCGCGCTGCGCGACGAAGCCATCGCTGAACGGTTGCGGCAGTCGTAGCGACGTGACCGTGGCTCCTGCGCGGGCGAGGCGGCCGCAAGCCTCGTCGAACGCTTGCGCCATGGTGGGATCGAGCGCCGGCCACTCCGGCATGCGAGCGAGCGCGATGCGCGGAGGTGCGGCGAGCACGAGCGGTGGCGCGGCGCACGCAGTCAGTGCCGTGATCATCAGCGCGAGATCGCTCAGGCTGCGGGCGAAAAGTCCGATCGTGTCCTGCGATTCCGCCAGCGGCTTCATACCGGCGCGATTGACGAGATTGAAGCTCGGCTTGTAGCCCAGCACGCCGCAGAACGCGGCGGGCCGCAGGGTCGAGCCGCCCGTCTGCGTGCCGAGCGCGAGCGGGGTCATGAAGTCCGCCACCGCCGCTCCCGATCCGCTGGAAGACCCGCCCGGCGTGTGCTCCACATCGTGCGGATTGCGCGTTCGCGACCAGTGAAAGCCGGCCAACTCGACAGTGACGGTCTTGCCGAGCAGCACAGCTCCCGCCTCGCGCAGCAGCGCCACCGCGGCGGCGTCCGCTCGTGGGCGATGGCCGGCGTAGATCGAAGAGCCGTACTGCGTCGGCAAATCGTGCGTGTCGATCACGTCCTTCACGCCGAAAGGGATGCCGTGCAGCGGCCCGCGCGGCGCGATGCCGTCGCAAGCGCGTGCCTGGGCCAATACGCCCTCAGCGTCGACATACTCCCATGCCTGTACGGCGTCGTCGCGCGCTTCGATCCG
>WYBJ01000264.1 GCA_011525945.1 Burkholderiaceae bacterium
ATGCGATCGCCCTGCAAGCGCACCCCCATGCGGTCCGACTGCGGCTTGACGATGTAGCTGCCCCCCAGGAACGCAGCGATCCCCGCGGCCGTGAAGCGATCGGCCTGCGGGCCGAGCAGCACGCGTATGCGCGCCTCGGACGCATACATCGGCCGAGCCTCGCCGGGCACGGTGCGCACGCGCGGCGGATCGGCAGGAAGCGTCGCCAGTCGATCGCCCGCGCGCAGCGCGCGCCCTTGCAAACCGCCCAGGCGTCCGCGCAGATAGGTCGAGCGCGACCCCAGCCGTACCGGCACGTCGAGCCCGCCGCAAAAAGCGATGTAGCCGCGCAGCCCCGATCGCGCCGTGCCGACTCGTACCACGTCACCCGCAGCCAGCAGCAGCGTCGACCAGTTTGCGACCGCCTCGCCATTCACCGTTACCGGCATGTCCGCGCCGGTGACGGCGATCGCGCACGGCGCATCGATGCGCAGCCGCGGTCCGGTGAGCGTGCATTCGAGCGCGGCGGCAGCCTCAGCGTTGCCCGCCAGCCGGTTGGCAAGGACGAAGGCAAACGCGTCCATCGGTCCGGACGGCGGGATACCGTAGCGCAACTGCCCGTGCCGGCCGAGGTCTTGCACCGTGGTCAGGGGTCCGGGTTGTTCAATCTCGATCATGTAATGAGCGGCCGATAGTCGCCGCGCGCGACCTCGGCGGCGATGGCCTCGTATTCGTTGCGCCCGATGCTGCGAAAGCGCAGCCGATCGCCGCTCTCGAGCAGGATCGGCGCCGCACGATCGGGGTCGTACAGCCGCAGCGGCGTGCGGCCGAGGACCCAGAAACCGCCCGGGCTCTCCACCGAATAGATACAACCCTGCGTGCCGCCGATGCCGACGGCTCCAGCGGGCGTCTTGACGCGCGGACTTTCCAGGCGCGGGATCGCGAGTGCTCCGGGAAGGCCCGTGAGATACGGCTGGCCGGGGGCGAAGCCGATGAAGTAGACCAGATACTCGGCTGCGCTGTGCAGCGCTATGACGGCCTCAACGCTCAGTGCCAGGCGTGTTGCCACCGCCTCGAGCTCGAAACCGAGCTCGGGGTCGTTGTAACAGCACGGGATCTCGATCGAGCGGGCTCCGGGCGCGGCCCTCGACGCGGCCTGTCCGACCCGTGTCTGGATCTCCGCGCACAAGGCATCGTAAGCGATCACTTCCGGCTCGTAGTAGACCAGCAGCGAGCGAAAGCTCGGCACCGTTTCGGTGACGCCGGCTAGACGCCCGTCGCTGATAAGCCATTCGAGCGCCCGCAGGCGGCGATTGAGCTCGATGCCGATCTCGCCGTCGAGCTCGACCGCGACGGCGCAATCGCCCGCAGGCAGACAGCGCGCGCTCACAGCACGGCGAGCGCAGCGTTCGGCAGGTCGGTGATAAACATGTGCCCCGGGCTATGCGTGATCATGAGCGGTGGTTTGGATGCCAGCGCCACCGCCTGCGGGGTGACCCCACAGGCCCAGAACATCGGGACATCACCCGGCTCGAAATGTTGCGCGTCGCCGTAGTCGGGCCGCATCACATCGGCGATGCCGATCTGCGCCGGATCGCCGATGTGCACGGGGGCGCCGTGAGCGCCGGGGAAGCGTGCGCTCGCGCCGACCGCTTTGACCAAGTCGGAGCTCCGGATCGGGCGCATGGAAACCACCGTCGGCCCGTGAAAAACGCCCGCCGCGCGACATGCGATCGAGGTGCGAAACATCGCCACACCTTTGCCGTGCTCGACATGCCATAGGCGCACGCCCGCATCCAGCAGCGCCCATTCGAACGTGAACGAACAGCCGAGCAGGAACGCCACCAGGTCGTCACGCCAATAAGGGCGAATGTCGTCCACCTCGGCCGCGAGCTCGCCGTCACGGTAGATGCGGTAGGCCCCGATGTCGGTGCGCAGGTCCGCCCCGGGCGCGACCCCGCCGGGCTCGGGCGAGCCTTCGTCGCACACTTCGATGAGCGGACAAGGCTTGGGGTTGCGCTGGCAGAAAAGCAGGAAGTCGTAAGCCTGCGCCCTGGGCAGCACGGCGAGATTCGTCTGCACGAAATTCTGCCCGAGGCCCGCCGTCGTCCTGCGCAGCCGCCCCGCGCGGATATCGTGTCGGATCGCTCTGGGGTGGCGGGCATCAATCGTCATGCGCATATTCTAGCAACGCGCCCGTGATGGCGAGCGGCGCGCTCGCCGGCCGCACACGACGGCTAGCCGCGCCTACTTGCGTTTGATCAGCAGTCCGAGCACGATTCCGGCCACCGCGGCGACCCCGACCGCCGCCCACGGATGATCCTCCACGTGCTGACGAGCGCGCGTCGCCGTGCGTTCGGCTGCGGCGCCAGCTTCCCCGCCCCATTGCGCGAGCGTCGAGCGCATGCTGGCGACCGAGCGTTCGATGCGCTTGGCCGCATGCCGCGCCTGCTCGCCGACCGTTCCTGCGGTGGCATGCACGAGCGCCTCGGCATCTTCGGCGACGCCACGCACCTCGTCCGCCAGCTTGTCGATGGGTGTGTTCATGGGCGTTCTCCTGGCAAGGGTTTGACCGATCATACGACAGCACGCGCAAAGTCTGTTGACCTGGGTCAAGGCAGCGCGGGGGGATGGCGGTGCATCACGCCCGCGCGCCCGCGCGGCGCGCTAAATACGGGTCTCATTCTCCCTTGCTTGATCGAGATCAACACGCCGGCGCGGGCGTCGCACAAACTTGTCGCATGGACCTGCCCTCGGCTGCCCCGTCGCCCGTGACGCCGTTGCCGGCCGCCGCTTTGCGCCGCTGCTGCGATGCCGAAGCGCTGCCTTTCGCAACCACGGCCGAACTGGCCGACATCGATGCCGTCGCGGGCCAGGAGCGCGCGCTTGCCGCGATCGCCTTCGGCGTCGGCATGCGCCGCGAAGGCTACAACCTGTTTGCCCTGGGCCCCGAGGGCATCGGCCGCCATACCATCGTGCAGCGCCGATTGCGCGAACAGGCGCAGACCATGGCGGCGGCGGATGACTGGTGCTACGTGTTCGACTTCGAGCAGCCGCACAAGCCGCGTGCGCTGCGCTTCCCGCCGGGGCGTGCAGGCGCGTTCAAGGCGGGCATGCAGCGGCTGGTCGACGACTTGCGATCGGCGCTGCCGGCCGCGCTGGAGTCGGACGAGTATCGCAACCGCAGAAACGAGATCGAAAGCGAGTTCGGCAAGCGCCAGGAACGGGCGATCGGCGAGCTCGGCGAGCGCGCCAAGGGCCAGGGCATCGCGCTCGTGCATACGCCCAATGGCTTCGGCTTCGTGCCGTTGAGCAAGGACGCGGCCATGAGCCCGGAGGAGTTCAACGCCGCCCCGGCGCAAGAGCAGCAGCGCCTGCAGGCGCTCATCGCGGCGCTGCAGGACGATCTCGCGCGCACCTTGCAGGAGATGCCGAAATGGCATCGCGAGGCGCTGCGTAAGCTGCGCGATCTCAACCGCGAGATCTCGGCCACGGCGATCGACAGCCTGATCGAGGATCTGCAGGCGGAGTACCGCTCGCTGCCGCTGATCGCCGACTATCTTGCGCGGGTGCGCGAGGACATGCTCGAGCACGCCGAGGCGTTCCATCGGCCGAAGGACGCAGGCGCCGCACCCGCAATCGGTTTTCCGCTCGCGCTACTCCAACCCGCGCCCGCCGAGACGCCGTTGGGCCGCTACGCGGTCAATGTCCTGATCGAGCACACGCAGCCACACGGTGCCGCGGTCGTTTACGAGGACAATCCGAGCCACGACGCCATCGTCGGACGCATGGAGCACGTTTCGCACATGGGTGCGCTCGTCACCGATTTCACCCTCATCAAGGCGGGAGCGCTGCATCGCGCCAACGGCGGCTTCCTGATCGTCGATGCCTTCAAGATTCTGTCGCAGCCGTACGCGTGGGACGCGTTGAAGCTCGCCTTGAAGGCGCGCGAGATCCGCACCCGGCCGCTGTCGCAGGCGCTCGGCATCCTGAGCACGATGTCGCTCGAGCCCGAGCCCATACCGCTCGATATCAAGGTCGTGCTGGTCGGGGAACGCAATCTCTATTACCTGCTGCACGCGCATGATCCCGAGTTCAGCCAGCTGTTCAAGGTAGCGGTCGACTTCGAGGACGACGTGGCGCGCAGCACCGACAACGATCTCGCCTACGCACGGCTGGTCGCGACCGTAGCGCGACGCGAAGGACTGCGGGCGCTCGATCGGGCCGCGGTCGCCTGCGTCATCGACCAGCAGGTCCGCGACAGCGGCGATTCGGAGCGCATATCGGCCAGCATGCAGGGGCTTGCCGACCTGCTGCGGGAATCGGACTACTGGGCGCAAGCCGCCAGCCGGGACGTGATCGGCAGCGCCGATGTGCTGCGCGCGATCGGCGCGAAGATCGATCGCATCGACCGCGTGCGCGACCGCTTGTTGCAGGAGACCTTGCGTGGACGACTCCTGGTCGACACCGCGGGGGAGCGCAGCGGCCAGGTCAACGGCCTCGCGGTGGTGCAGTTGGGCGATTTTGCATTCGGCACGACGCACCGTATCACCGCCCGAACGCGCCTGGGCAGCGGCGGCGTGGTCGATATCGAGCGCGAGTCGGAGCTCGGCGGGCCGATACACTCGAAGGGCGTCTTGATCCTGTCGGGCTTCATCTCCGGGCGCTATGCCGTCAACAAGCCGTTGTCGCTCGCGGCGAGCCTGGTGTTCGAACAGAGCTACGGGGGCGTCGACGGCGACAGCGCATCATCCGCGGAACTGTACGCATTGCTGTCGGCGCTGGCGGATGCCCCTGTGAGGCAGGCGCTCGCCGTGACCGGATCGGTCAATCAGCACGGCGACGTACAGGCGATCGGTGGCGTCAACGAGAAGGTCGAGGGGTTCTTCGATCTGTGTCATGCGCGTGGCTTGAGCGGCGAGCAGGGTGTTCTGATCCCCGAATCCAATGTGCGCAATCTGATGTTGCGCCAGGACGTGATCGAGGCGGTCGCACGCAAGTGCTTCGCCATCTACCCCGTGCGCACGATCGACCAAGGCATTGCCCTGCTCACGGGCGTACCGGCCGAAACGATCCATGCGCGCGTGGAGGAGCGATTGACCGGATACGCCGAGCGCGCGCGTTCGTTCGGCTTGCCCGCCGCCGGCAAGCGCCGGCGAGCGCAGCGGGTGCGCACATGAAGGTCGATCGCATCGTCGCGGGGCTGCATCCCGGGCATCGGTCGGCACGGGTGCTGGAGGCGGCCGCGAAGCGCGCACATGCGCTCGACGCCGAACTGGTCGGTCTCTTCATCGAGGACATCGATCTGCTGCACTTCGCCGCGATGCCGTTTGCGTGCGAGATCGACACGGTTTCCGGGCGCAGGCGCTCGGTCGACCGGGCCGCGATGGAGCGCTACATGAGCGTGCGTGCGGCCGAAATGCGCGAAGCGCTGCACGCCGCTGCCGGGCGCAGTGCGGTGCACTGGTCGTTTCGCGTCGCACGCGGCACGGTGGCCGATCAACTCATCGCGGTGGGCGTTGAGCAGGAGGGGACGGTTCTGCTGCTGCCACCGGGCGCGGATATCGACCAGCCGCCGCGGATCGTATCGCGGGCGCAACTCGAACGCATTGCTTTAATCGTGCGCGGGCAGCAGCAACAACCGATCCTGCTGGTATCGCCGGACGCACCGGCCGAGGGCTGAATCCGGCTACGCGCGCCGCGCAGCGCGGCCCGGCGGTTCGAACCGCGGCGGGATCCGATAGCCCACGCCGCAGTTGCCTCGATTACGTGCGGCTCGCGGTGCCGCGACGTCCCGCAGCCTTGCTGCTGCGCGCTGACTTGCGCTCGGAACGGCGCGTGAGCAGCACCGGAACGGGCGCATCGCGCAGGACCCGCTCGGCATCGCTGCCCAGAAGCAGGCGATTCAAGCCGCGCCTGCCGTGCGTGCCCATCACGATCACGTCGGCGCGCGCTCGCCGCGCCTCGGCCAGGATGACATCCGACACGGCCCTTCCCCGACTCGCGACCTGTACCGCCTC
>WYBJ01000265.1 GCA_011525945.1 Burkholderiaceae bacterium
CCAGCTGACCAGCCCGGCTCCTGCCGGCGATCGTGGTGACCCACCAGTTACACCACGCCAAGGGACACGATCTTGATGCGGGAGCGAGCCATTTCAGAACCCTTGCCGCGCAGTCTCCTTCAAGGCCCGCATCACGTGCTTGGCGTTTTCCTTGGACTGATACTCGTCCAACAGCGCCATGATCTGGCGCATCATGCATTCTGATGTGCATCGGGTCATCGCCCATCTCCGCGTGATGGAGAAGAGCCGAATGCCGTTCTTGGCAGGTTGCCTGACATAGAGCTCGAGCTCGAAGTGATCGCGGAAGAAGCGCGAGATGCTATTAACCGCGACGACATCGAACGGCGCGGGCTTCGAGATGCCCGCCTCGATCATGCGCTGGAACTCCGGCCTGCGGTCATTGGTGGCCGATGCGCCGACTCGACAAGCTGATAGCCCCGTGATTGGCAATAGGCTTCGCCCTGCCGCTTTTGGTCAGGTAAGCAGACAGTGCTCGGCCTGCCGCGCCTTCGAGACGCCCAGGTAAAGTGCGGCGCGGGTGACGATGTTGGGGCTGCGCGTGTTCATCGCCGGCCTCCCGCCGCCTTCACCGGCTCGGCGCGGCCGATCAGCGGCAGGTCCAGCTCCACCCGATCATGTACAACCCTCGACATGAGCCTGCGGCCTTGACCGCGCTCCATGCGGACGAGGCCATAGCCGGCCATGGTCTTCAGCGTGCGCGACAGGTTGGACTTGGCCCGACCGGTGATCTCGACCAACTCCTCCAGCGATCCCGGCGCCCGCTCGGCGATGACGCGCAGCAGTTCGCGGTTGCTGGCCGACAGCACCTGGGCGAAGGATTCGGTGGACGTGAACCACACCTTGGGAGTGTCCGGCGCAGGCTTCTCCTCGCCGCGCGCGATCCGCAGGGTGCGGGCCTTCATCTCCTCGTAGTCGGCGATCCCGACCTTCAGCGTGGTCATGGGATGACTCCTCGTTCCTTGAGCACCGTGTCCACCGCCTGCCAGAAGTCGGCCAGCAGCGTGGCGGCGTCCGCATAGTCGTAGGGCCTCACTGTCCGGAGCCTGTGCCGATGATCCAGCGGCTCGCCCCGCCTGCCTCGGTCGGCCGGATGGGCGTTGTCGAAGCCGACCAGCCGCTCGCCCGAAGGGCCGTGAAGCGTGAGCGAGTAGTCAAGTCCGTGCGGCTTCTCCGGCGAGGCCGGAACGCGCGTGACGACGAACCTCACCCAATGGCTGCCCTTGGGATCGACGACCAGCACCTCGCCGTCGAGGTCCAGCAGCGTGTCGAGGCTCGGATCGTGACCCTCGCTCATGGCATATAGTTATCATCTAAAGATAACATAAACAAGCGCTCCGGTGCCGGTTCCCGCGCACATCGCGAAAAAATCGCGCTTCAAGCCATAGAAAATAAGCAACCGTTCCTGTGCACACATCGCGGCCCCTCACCCTGCCGTCCTGATCGGTCGTGCCGCTCCCCTTCCAGCATTCCGACCTGGTGCGATCTCCAGCGCCGAGACCTGACCACGACTCGCCTCACGAGAATGATGCAGCTTCGCGACGGCGAACTTGCTACGGATCTGCCCAACCGCTGCACTCACAGTGCCACCGATCTGCCGACGGACGCGGATTCGCTGTTGAACAGCGTGCCGTCGTGCGCGGCGCTCCTCGGATTGATGGCAGCGACGTAGCAAGGGATGAACGCGCAATCGCGCGGATTGGACGACCGCAGGAGTTCGAGACTGTATGCGAGATCAATATGCCGGTGATGTCAGCGACTTTCTCAAATTCGCCTTCCTGCGCGCCCTCGTCGGCAAGCACAGAACGCTTGGCATCGCATGGTATTACGCCCCGGGTGATGATGGACGCTTGGACGGTCGGCATCTTGAATGGCGCGACGAGACGGCATGGCGCGCGCTTGATGAAGAACTACACACTGGCCTTGCGGCCTTGCGGCCTTGCGGCCTTGCCGGAACGCAGCGTCGCCGCTCTTGAACGGGCGATGATCTGGCCGGAAGACACGCTGTTTCATCGCGAGCCTATGCCGCCCCGCGCTGCGAACCAATGTCTCAGTACCGCGCGCCATGGGTTCGTCATCCTATGTGCAGCGCCAGCGCTGGTTCACCATCGTCGATCCCGACGCCGAACTGACGGCCAGGGCGCAAGCTTTCGCTACTGCGCTCGCATCTGTTCCGCGTGTTCGGGTGCGATTGGACGGCCCGACATGAGCGTTTCCGAGAGCATCCGCGCGCTGGCTCGTGAAGGATTGGCAGTCGCTGAAATCCTACGACGACTTCGGATTCGTGCACCTGCTGCGTCGTCCGTTCGGAATCCGCTTCAATGCGTCTGCAGCCAGTCGCGGGCGGCGCGCTGCGCGGCCGCGATCTCGGTCTCCGACATCTCGGCGGCGATCTCCTGGCGGCAGCGGATCGCGTCCCTGTTGCCGCGCATGGCCGCGAGGTTGAACCACTTGTGCGCAGTGACGAGATCGGCCGGCACCGAGCGGCCCGACGCGTACATCATGCCGAGCTCGAAGAAGGCCTCTCCCGAGGCGCCGACCGGCGCCAGCGGAGCGGCATCGATATGAGCGAGTTCCTGACGGGCCATGACGGCCTCCCCCTTGTTGTCCCAGAGCGGCCCGCCGCGACGCGGCCCGCATCCCATGTCGTCCCGCGCGTCCGCCGCGGCGGTCGTGCTCCCGCGATCTTTGGCGTCCTCCTTGAATCGCAGCTTAAGAGTCGCGATGAATCGGACGTGAACGCCGCGAATGCGCTCCCGGCCCGCAAGCGCGCATTAACCGCGCGAACGCCGCAACGGCGCGATTCCCGTCCGCGCGTCGACCGATCGGTAACGCTGTGTCTTGGTCAATCGATAACCACGGCGCGATCGCGCGCCGCGGAAGGCTGCGGGGGACACGCCGGGCGACGCCCGCCGGACGCCATCTTTTGCGCACCCTCGCCACGCACTAGAATGGGCTCCGCAAGGGACATGGGAGGACCACATGAGCCAGATTCGATGCCTCGCACTCGCCGCGGCCGTGGCGATGCTCACGGCCACGCCGGGCTTCGCCGCCGACCCGACCGGCACCTGGCTGACCGAGGGCGGCAAGTCGCGCGTGCGCGTCGCCAACTGCGGCAGCGCGCTCTGCGGCACCATCGTCTGGCTGAACGAGCCGAACGATCCCGCCACCGGCAAGCCGAAGACCGACAAGAACAATGCCGACGCGGGCAAGCGCGCCCGCCCGCTGATCGGCGTCCAGATCGTGCTCGGCATGAAGCCGAACGGCGCCAACAAATGGTCCGGGCAGGTCTACAATGCCGAGGACGGCAAGACCTATTCGGGCCACCTCACGCTCAACGGATCGAACGCG
>WYBJ01000266.1 GCA_011525945.1 Burkholderiaceae bacterium
CGGGAGAGGGGTTGGGGGTGAGGGAAGAGGCGCCACGCGAGGTTCCAGGGCGCAAGTCGCGATGCGCCATCGTGGCGTCTCTCCCGAGGGGGGAACGGAGTCACGTATGCGCACGAAACGGGCAGGCCTCGCACGCCCCTCTCCCGAGGGGAGAGGGGTCGGGGGGCAAGGCCGGCGTTTCGCGGACCATGGTCCGCGCCGGCCGAGCGGCATCGGCATTCGGGCCGATGCGCGCCCTGCAAGGGAGGGAAAATTCGATCCGATTGCACTGGAGATCCAGTGGAAGCGGCTGGTCGCCATGGTCGACGAGGCCTCTACCGCCTTCATCCGCACTTCGTTCTCGCTGCTGGTGCGCGAAGCCAACGACTTCGCCGTGGTGCTAACCGACGGCGAGGGTCGCTCGCTTGCCCAGTCGACCATGTCGATCGCATCGTTCATCGGCAGCCTGCCCGCCACGGTGAAGCACTTCCTGAATGTCTTTCCCGCGCACACGCTCAAGCCCGGCGACGTGATGATCACGAACGATCCTTGGATGGGCACCGGCCACATCCACGACGTGAGCATCGCCATGCCGATCTTCCACCAACGCAGGATCGTCGCCTTCGCGGCGGTGGTCTCGCACATGCCCGACATCGGCGGTCGTCTGCGTAACGCCGGCGTGCGCGAACTGTACGAGGAGGGGTTGCAGATCCCGCGGCTGAAACTGATCGACAACGGCACGCCGAATAAGACGCTGCTCGACCTGATCGCGCAGAACGTGCGCGTGCCAGAGATGACGCTGGGCGACATCTGGGCACAGGTTGCAGCCTGCAAGATGCTCGAAGAGCGCCTGCAGCCGCTACTGCGCGAGACCGATTTCGCCGCGCTCGGCGACGAGATCCGGGGTCGCTGCGAGGCGGCCATGCGCAAGGCGATCCGCGCCGTGCCCGACGGGGAGTATCACGCCCGCCTCGAGCACGACGGCTTCGAAGAGCCGATCGTCATCAACTGCACCGTGCGGGTCAAAGGCGGCCGTATCGCGATCGACTACAGCGGCTCCTCCGACCAGGTGCCGCGCGCGGTAAATGTCGTGCCGATCTATTGCTTCGCCTATTCCGCCTATGCGGTCAAGGCGATGCTGTGCCCGGACGTGCCGAACAACGAGGGCAGCTTTCAGCCGATCAGCACTTTCGCCCCGCTCGGCTCGATCTTCAACCCGCGCTTTCCGGCCGCGAGCGGCGGGCGCGGCATGATCGGTCACATGATGGTCCCGGCGATCATGATGGCGCTTGCCAAGGCGCTGCCGGAGCGTGCGGTCGCGGAAGGCTCGTCCAACTCTTCGATCACGGTCGCGGGCGAGCACCAGGGGCGGGCGTACTCGTCGATCTGCTTCATGAACGCAGGCCAGGGTGCGACGCGCGACCGCGAGGGTTATTCGGTGCTGTCGTTTCCCTCCAACCTCGGCAATTCGCCGATCGAGGTGTTCGAGCAACAGGCGCCGCTCATCGTCATCGAGCGCAGCATCCGGCGCGACAGCGGTGGCGAGGGCATGCATCGCGGCGGCGGCGGCCTGCACTTCGAGATCGAGGTGACCGCCGACAAACCCATGATCGCCTCCATGATCATGACGCGCTTTCGCTCGGCGCCAAAAGGCATCCTGGGGGGCGGACCGGGCAAGGTCGGCGCACTCACGCTCAACGGCGAGCCGATCGATCCGGCCGATCACTGGGTGTTGCGCAAAGGCGACCGCGTGGTGATGGAGACCGCCGGCGGCGGCGGCTGCGGCAGCACCTGACCTTGGCGCCGACGCGCCTGGCCGCGGCACGCCCGGCGCACGCGCGCGACCGCCCGCCGCGGGGGCGGCGCCGCACCGGCACAGATCGCGCCACGCGCGAACCGCACCAGGCTGCGCGAGTCTGCGCGTCAGGCGTCAGCACGCGTATCATTTCGGCTTCCGAGTCCGGAGCTCGCCGATGTCGCAGACACCCAGCCGCGCCGATACGGCGCCCTTGGCGATTCGTCGTGTCGACCCGATCGCCGTCGTCCTGCCGCTGAAGAAGCCGATGTTCATGGGCGGCGGGCAGCGCTTCGATCACGCCCAGACGCTGCTTGTGCGCATCGAAGCGGGCAACGGCCTGGTCGGCTGGGGCGAGGCATCGGCCGCGCCCACCATGACCGGCGATCTGCTGCCCGGCATGGTCGCCGCGGTAAGCGATCACCTCGGGCCATTGCTCGTCGGGCGCAACGCGCTCGAGCGTGCGCGCCTCGGACGCGAGCTCGCCGTTGCCATCATCGGCAATACGGGCGCCAAGGCGGCGTGCGACCTCGCATTGTTCGATCTCGCCGGGCGCCATCTGGGGGTGAGCATCGTCGAGTTGCTGGGCGGTGCGGTGCGCGATTCGGTCCTCACCATGTGCCTGCTCGGCAATCCCGATATCGCACAGGATGTCGCCGACGCCAACGCGTACCGGGCGCAGGGCTATGATTGTTTCAAGCTGAAGGTTGGCGTGAAGCGGGTCGAGGATGAAATCGAAGCCGCGTTCGCGGTGCGCAAGGCGATCGGGCCCGACGCCCTGCTGTGCGCCGATGCCAACATGGGCATGACGTTCGCCCATGCGCGCCGCTACGTCACCGGCACGGTCGATGCGGGGCTCGCTTTCCTCGAGCAGCCGTTTCGAGACTACGACTTGAACGCCACGGCCGCGCTCGCGCGCGTCTCACCGTTGCCGCTGTGCGCCGACGAATCGGCCCACAGCCTGGAGAACATCGTCGAATGGCGGCGCGCGGGCGCCATCGGCGGGGCGAACCTGAAAACCATCAAGCTCGGCGGCACGGCCGCGACTTTGCGAACGGCGGTGGTCGCCGACAGCCTCGGGCTCGCGCTCGTGCTGGCAAGCAAGATCGCCGAATCGAGCATCGGCACAGCCGGCCTGGTGCACCTGGGCTACTGCATGCCCAATCTCGACTGGGGAATCAATCCGACCAGCCACTACCTGGCCGAGGATCTCGTGCGTGCGCCACTTACGCCAGTCGACGGCAACTCTGCACGCCCCGACGGCCCGGGCCTGGGGATCGAGATCGACGAATCTGCGGTCGCGCGTTTTCGCGCGCGCCTCTAGACCGAAGTTCCCGGCTAACGCGCCTTCTCGACCGCGGGCGCTGCGGTACGCGCCGCGCGCCGCAATGCACGCACGTGGACGATGAACGCAATCCCGGTCGCTCCCAAGGCGACGGCGCACACGACTAACCAGCCGAAGTGCGCGAACGCGCTGCTCGCAACGAACGCGCCCGTGGCATTGCCGGCCCAGACGTGCGTGCCGAATATCGTGTTCGCGCGCGCACGCGCGTCGGGCACGACGGTATTCACCAAGGTCTGATTCGCCACCATGGCCGCGCGCAGCGCACAGTCGAGCAACATCGCCCCAGCGACCACGGCCGCCATCGACCAGGCAGAGAATCCGAACACGAGCCATGCCGCAGCCATCGTGCACAGCGCCGTGCTCACCACCGGCATGGGGCCCGCACGGTCGGTCCAGCGGCCTGCCGCTCGCGCCACCAGGATACCGGCAGCGCCCGGGATGCCGATGAGACCCGCCTGCGCCGGTCCGAGCCGATGGAAGGCACTGACCATGGGCGCGAGCACGGCCCAGAAACCGCCGTAGGAAATACCGAGCATGAACTGGATGAATGCCACGCGCCGAATCTCAGGCTGCCTCACCAACAGCGTGAACACCGAGTGCATGAGCGCGCCGTAGCTCACGTGCGTAGTCGTTTTCGTGTGCGGCAAGCGTGCGAGCAGCAGAGCAATCACCGGCAGCAACATTGCCGTCGAGAGTACGTAGCTCGAGCGCCAGCCGAAATGGCTCGCCATCAGGCCGCCGCTGATGCGCGCGAACAGGATGCCGAGAAAGAGCGCGGTCATCAACGTGCCGACCGCACGCCCGCGCTCCCGCGGCCGAGCCGCCTCGGCGACAATCGACACCATGCTTTGGATGAGCGACGAAACGACCCCGGTCACGAAGCTTGCGGCAGCCAGTACGCCGATCGACGGCGCCAGCGCCATCACCGCCTCGGCTATCGCGAGCACGATGACCTTGGTCAGGATGATGCGCCGCTTGTCGAGGCGATCGCCGAGAGGAACCAGCAGCAGGATGCCCACGAACATGCCGCCGAACGACAGCGTCGGCACCCAGCCGATCGCGCCAGCATCCGCCCCGAAGTCGGCCGCGATTGCCGCCAGCATCGGTGTCTGGTAGTGGATGCCGCCGGAGATTGCGAAGGCCGTCAGCGCGAGCAGCGCCATGAGCCCGCGGTTGGAGGTCGCACCGTCCAAACGTCGTTCGTCGTTCATGCGGACATGCTTGGCGAGCGCCGGCGCCGAATCGCGTTGATGAGAATCGCGTTGTCCTTGGCGGCCTCGCCGTGGGCGACGCAATCGCCCATGAGCTCGGCATAGAGACTCGCGAATGGCAGCGACTGCCCCACGCGCCGCGCGACCTCGCGCATCAGGTCGAAATCCTTCAGGCTCTGGTCGACCCGGCTCATCGGCGGTTCGAACCGGTCCTGCGACCAGAATGCGCCTTTGACGTCCATCACCTGCGAGTAGGCGGCCGAGCCCTTCGCCACATCGAGCAGCCGGGCGCGGTCCAGTCCCAGCGCCTCGGCGAAGGCAAGACCTTCGGCGACGGCGGCGCGATTGATCCCGAGCACGAGGTTGACGACGAGCTTGGCGCGCCCGCCGTCGCCCGCTGCTCCAATGTGATAGCGGCGCGGGCAGATCGCCTCGATTACCGCGCTCGCCGCTTCGGCCGCGGCGGCGTCGCCGGCGACGAGAGCAACGCCGTCGCCGCGTGCGACCTGCGCGCTCGTCCCCGACACCGGCACCTCGAGCAGGGCAATGCCGCGTGCGGCGACTCGCTTGGCAAGCGCGCCGATCCGATCCGGATCGCACGTGCTCATGCAGATCGCGGTACGCACCGCAGTTCCAAGCAACCCGGACGGACCCTCGACCACCTGCTCGACCTGATCGGTATCGAATACCGCGAGCACCGCGATCGAGCATGCTACCGCCACCTCGGCGACGGAATCCGCGGCAACGCCGCCGAGCGCGCTGAGTGCGCCGCGCTTGTGCGCATCTACGTCATAGCCGATGACGCCAAATTGCGCTGCCAGCAGCCGTCGCGCAATCGCGCTGCCCATCAGCCCGATGCCGATGAGGCCCACCCGAGCGTCATGCATGGATCGCGCCCTCCCCAGGCCGAATTTCGAACGAACATCTGCGTGGATCGCCGTGGCGATGCGCGCTGTGCGCACCGGTGCGGCTTTCCTCGACACAGTATCCGATGATACTCGGCTGCATCGTCGCGCTCCCGACGAGGCTCGCTGCACGTGCAATCGGCAAGGCCTGGATCTCGCCTGCGGGATCGTGATCCGACGCGCGATCAGGTAATCTTCCGGCCGCGTAGACAACCCAGGAGGAGCCGATGTCCGCATGGCGTGCAATCGTTCCCGGCGCACTGGCGCTGTTCTGTACAGCCGCGCTGGCCCAACCCTATCCCACCAGACCGATACGCATCGTCGTGCCGTTCGCCGCGGGCGGTCCGGCCGACGTGTACGCGCGCGTGCTCGGCCGGAGCATGCAGGAGCCGCTCGGGCAATCGTTCGTGGTCGAGAATCGGCCCGGCGGCGGTTCGGTGGTAGGCACCGATATCGTCGCCAAGGCGCCCGCCGACGGCTACACACTGCTGCTGATGTCGAACACGCACACGGTGAACGAGTCGTTGCTGCCGAAGAAACCGTTCCAGTTGATGCGTGATTTCGCACCGATCACGCCGATCAACTATTCGGACCTGGTGCTGGTCGTGCACCCGTCGGTCGGGATCGATTCGGTCCAGCGGCTCCTCGCCATGGCCAAGGCGCGACCCGGCGTGCTCAACTACGCCTCGTCCGGCCCCGGCACGCCGTATCACATGGCGGGCGAGCTGTTCAAGGCAATGGCCAAGGTCGATATCGTGCACGTGCCTTACAAGGGCAGCTCCGGCGCGCGCACCGACGTGCTCGGCGGGCAGATCGAGATGATGTTCGACGCGATCACCACCATGGCGCCCAACGTGCAGGCCGGGCGGGTGCGCGCGCTTGCCACCACCGGGCGGGTGCGCTCGGCGGTGCTGCCCAACGTCCCGACCGTGGCCGAAGCGGGGGTTCCGGGTTACGAAGCCGTCATCTGGCTCGGCGTCATGGCGCCGGCCGGTACGCCCAAGCCGATCATCGATCGGCTGAACGCCGAAGTGCGCAAGGTGCTCGCTCATGCCGACATCAAGGAGTCGTGGAAGAAGCAAGGCGCTGAAATCATGGATATGAGCCCGCAGAAGTTCGACGAATTCCTGCGCGCCGATATTGAGAAATGGGCGAAAGTGGTGCAGGGGGCAGGGATCAAGGTGGATTGACGAACGCCTGCTGACGGCGGCAGCGGCGCCTGCGCGTGCTCCGATGACTCTCGCGGCATCCGCGCGAATGTCAGTGCGCTCTTTCTCTCGCTTTGACGCGCGCGTGGCGCAACGCCGGCCTACTGCGCGAGATATCGTCTTGCAGCGCCGGGATTCGGCGCGAGGCCGGGCCCTATCGACTGCGGATCGACCATCCGATCCGATCGCCCCTCGGCAGTATCTCCTGACGGTCAAAATTCCTGTACGCTACGCGCCATGAAGCCGACCAACCTTGTTTTCATTCTCTCCGACGAGCACAACAAGCGGGTGACGGGCTGCTACGGTCATCCGATGATCCGCACGCCGAATCTGGACCGGCTTGCGGCGCACGGCACGCGCTTCACCAGCGCCTACACGAACTGCCCGATCTGCGTGCCGGCGCGCGCGAGTTTCGCCACCGGCCGCTATGTACACGAGACGCGCTGCTGGGACAATGCGATCGCCTACCAAGGCGTGCCCGCATCCTGGGGTCACCGGCTGATGGAACAGGGCCATCGCGTGGCCTCGATCGGCAAGCTCCATTACCAGGCGACCGGCGCCGGCAAGAACGGTTTCGACGAGGAGATCCTGCCGTTGCACATCGTCAACGGCGTCGGCGACCTGCTGGGCCTGATCCGCGACGAGTTACCCCGCCGTCCGGGCTCGGCGAAGCTCGGACCCGAGGCCGGTCGCGGCGAGTCCGACTACACCCGTTACGACCGCAGCATCGCGGACGAGGCGGTGAAGTGGCTGCGAGAGACGGCGCCGAAGCACCGCGCCAAACCGTGGGCGCTCTATGTCGGCTTCGTCTCGCCGCACTTCCCGCTGATCGCACCGCCGCAGTTCTACGATATGTACCCCGAGAGCGAGGTGCCATGGCCGCAGATGTACGAGCACGACGAGCGGCCGCGCCACCCGTTCATGGACGCGATGCGCAAGTGCCTGTGCTATGACGATGCGTTCGACGCGCCCATGGTGCGGCGCGCGCTCGCCGCCTACTTCGGCCTCACTTCGTTTCTCGACGACAATATCGGCAAGATTCTGCGCACGCTGGAGGAAACCGGGTTGGATCAGAGCACGCGCATCGTCTATTCCTCCGATCACGGCGACAACCTCGGCACCCGGGGGATGTGGGGCAAGTCCACGATGTACGAGGAATCCGCCGGCATTCCGATGATCATGGCGGGGCCGGGGATGCCTTCGGGCAAGGTGTGCGATACACCAGTCACGCTCGCGGACGCATTCCCGACCTTCATCCACGCGCTTGGCGCTGAACCTGATCCGCGCGATGCGAACCTGCCGGGCGCTTCGCTCATCGACATCGCCAACGACCAGGCCCCGCCGCGCACGATCCTGTCGGAATACCATGCGGCCGGCGCCGCAACCGCAAGCTACATGATCCGGCACGGCAAGTACAAGTACATACACTACGTCGGCATGGCGCCGATGCTGTTCGACCTGGCAGCCGATCCGAACGAGCGTAACGACCTGGGGACCGATCG
The DNA here is from genome assembly GCA_011525945.1 of Burkholderiaceae bacterium. GTDB lineage: Bacteria > Pseudomonadota > Gammaproteobacteria > Burkholderiales > WYBJ01 > WYBJ01. The sequence goes on from WYBJ01000266.1 coordinate 7,946, forward strand.
CGCGCACCAGGCGACCGTTGCCGAATGCGAAGGGTTGCTGCGCAAGGTCGTCGATCCCGAGGCGGTGGACCGCCGCGCACGCGCCGATCAGAAAGCCGAGATCGCCAAGCATGGCGGCGCCGACGCAATCCTCAAGAAAGGCACGTTTCGCTTCTCACCGCCGCCCGGCGTGAAGGCATCGTACTACTGAACGCCACGTCATGAGGAATGCGGCACACCCGGCGCGAAGGCCTGCCCTCCGATGTCAGGTGCACGGTGCCGCATGACACCGATTCGTCCGATCACGCCGAGGTGAGAGATGCGACCCGCCAATTGCGAGCCAAGACCATGATCCCGAGACAATCGCCACCCCGCCTGCTGTTCCTTGCTTGCAGCGCGTGCACCTTGTGGCTCGGATACGGCGCCGCGAGCGCGCAATCGTACCCGGCGCGGCCGGTGCGCTTCATCGTTCCCTCGCCGCCTGGCGGCTCGCCCGACATCCTCGCCCGCATCATCAGCCAGCGGCTCACGGAGCAACTCGGCCAGCAGGTGGTGGTGGACAACAGGGGCGGGGCGAGCGGCGTAATCGGCGTCGAAGCGGCCGCGCGCGCAGCACCCGATGGCTACACGATGCTATTTGTCACCTCTACCGCGTTCAGCACGCTGCCGGCGCTGAAGAGGAGCCTGCCCTTCGATGTGGAGAAGGATTTCCTGCCGCTGTCGCGCATCGCCTGGGTGGCGAACGTGATGACGGTGAATGTGAAGCTCGGAGTCAACACCGTCGCGGATCTCGTGCGGCTCGCCAAGGAGCGGCCGGGCCAGTTGAATTACGGCTCGGCCGGCATCGGCTCGCCCGCCCACCTCGCAGGTGCAATGTTCGATGTGCTAGCGGGCGTGCACACCGTGCACGTGCCGTACAAGGGCGCTGCGCTCGCGATCACCGACATGATCGGAGGTCAGCTCCAGTTCTTCGTTACCTCGCCGCTGGTCGCGATGCCGCACGGTCGCGCCGGGCGCGTGAAGGTGCTCGCGACGACCGGCAGCCAGCGCGATCCCCTGCTGCCGGACCTGCCGCCTGTGGCCGAGACGCTTCCGGGGTACGAGGTCGTTCAGTGGTGGGGCGCCGCGCTGCCCGCACGCACGCCGGCGCCGGTGACGCAGCGCCTGCAGCGCGAGTTGCTCGGCGCGCTCAATGCGCCGGAAGTTCGCGCCGCGATGAGCAAGAACGGCGCGACTGCGCACCCTGAATCGCCTGCCGAGTTCGCAGCGTTCATGAAGAGCGAGCGCGCACGCATCGCGAAGCTCGGCAGACAGGCGAACATCGTGCTCGACTAATGCAGCACGTTTGAGCAAAGTCAATCGGGGCTATCACGGCCACGGCTATTATCGGCGCCGTCGATCGACGCGAACTCATGTTGTTGCATGGATCGCGGCCGGCGTCGGGCCCGCGCCGGGCGGCGTGACGCTCCGCTTCACCGAAGCCGCGCCGGCAGCGTCGACGGCGCGTAATGGCGACACCCCGAGGCGCGTCCGGTCGCTTGCGCGCCCATAGGATCAGCGCGCTTGGCGGCATCGCGATTGCGCCAGACTGCGCCCGTGTATCGAAGCTGGACGAGATCCGCCGCACGCGGATGAGCAATCAAGGAGCAAGGCGATGAGCAAGAAACTCACGACCAACGCAGGCTGTCCGGTAGCGCACAACCAGAACGTGATGACGGCCGGGCCGCGCGGCCCGCAGTTACTCCAGGACGTCTGGTTCCTGGAAAAGCTCGCTCACTTCGACCGCGAGGTCATCCCCGAGCGGCGCATGCACGCCAAGGGCTCCGGCGCCTACGGGACATTCACCGTGACGAACGACGTCACGAAATACACCCGTGCCAGGATTTTCTCGCAGGTCGGCAAGAAGACGGAACTGTTCGCCCGCTTCACCACCGTGGCCGGCGAGCGGGGCGCGGCCGACGCCGAGCGTGACATCCGCGGCTTCGCCGTGAAGTTCTACACCGAGGAAGGCAACTGGGACCTGGTCGGAAACAACACCCCGGTCTTCTTCCTGCGCGATCCGCTGAAGTTCCCGGACCTGAACCACGCGGTCAAGCGCGACCCGCGCACCAACATGCGCAGCGCCAAGAACAATTGGGACTTCTGGACCTCGCTCCCCGAGGCGCTGCACCAGGTTACGATCGTGATGAGCGATCGCGGGATTCCGGCCACGTATCGCCACATGCACGGCTTCGGCAGCCATACCTTCAGCTTCATCAACGCCAAGAACGAGCGCTCTTGGGTCAAGTTCCACTTCAAGTCCCACCAGGGCATCAAGAATCTCACCGACGCGCAGGCCGAGGCGATCATCGGCAAGGATCGCGAGAGTCACCAACGCGACCTGTACGAGTCGATCGAGCGCGGCGATCATCCCAAATGGACGCTGAGTGTACAGATCATGCCCGAGGCCGATGCGGCCAACGTGTCGTACCACCCGTTCGACCTGACCAAGATCTGGCCGCACAAGGACTACCCGCTGATCGAAGTCGGGGTCATGACGCTCAATCGCAATCCGGAGAACTTCTTCGCCGAAGTCGAGCAGTCGGCGTTCAATCCGGCCAGCATCGTTCCCGGCATCGGTTTCTCGCCGGACAAGATGCTGCAGGGGCGGCTATTCTCCTACGGCGATGCGCAACGCTACCGTCTGGGCGTGAATCACCATCTCATCCCGGTGAATGCGCCGCGCTGCCCGGTGCACAGCTACCATCGCGACGGCGCGATGCGCGTGGACGGCAATCACGGCAGCACGCTGGGCTACGAACCGAACGATCAGGGCGAGTGGGCCGAGCAGCCGGAGTACAGCGAGCCGCCGCTGAAACTCGACGGCGCGGCGGGGCACTGGAATCATCGCGAGGACGAGGACTACTTCTCGCAGCCGGGTGCGCTGTTCCGATTGATGAGTGCGGCGCAGAAGCAGGCCTTGTTCGACAATACGGCGCGCTCGATCGGGGAAGCGCCACGCGCGATCCAGCTACGTCACATTCGCCACTGCCTCAAAGCCGATCGCGCCTATGGCGAGGGTGTTGCCAAGGCTCTGGGCATCGAGTCGAGTGAAGCGGGCTGACCTAGCAAGACCCGGGTTATGACGAACGAGCGTGCCGCGAGCGAACCCGCCCGATCCGGCGGGTCGTTCGCATGGCGGGCTCACGCGGCGGACCTGAAATCCACGACATGAGCA
>WYBJ01000267.1 GCA_011525945.1 Burkholderiaceae bacterium
ATATCGACGGCGCAACCGTCATGGCGACCGACCTGCGCGCGTCGGCCTGCCTGGTGCTGGCCGGGCTGGTTGCGCGCGGCGAGACCCGGGTCGATCGCATCTACCATCTCGACCGCGGTTACGAGCAGCTTGAGTCGAAGCTCTCCGCCCTGGGCGCGCGTATCCGGCGAACCAACTGATGGCTCTGACCGTGGCGCTGTCGAGGGGGCGCATCTTCGACGAGACGTTGCCGCTGCTCGCCGCAGCCGGGATCGTTCCGGCAGACGATCCCGCGAGCTCTCGCAAGCTCATCCTCGCTACCAACCGCGCCGATGTGCGTATCGTGCTCGTGCGCGCGACCGATGTGCCCACTTACGTGCAATATGGAGCAGCCGACCTGGGCATCGCCGGCAAGGACGTATTGCTCGAGCACGGCGGCGCCGGCCTGTACCAGCCGCTCGACCTCGGCATCGCGCGCTGCCGCATGATGGTGGCTGTACCGGTGGGTTTCGACTACGATGCGGCGATTCGCCGAGGGGCGCGCATCAAGGTGGCGACAAAGTATCTCGATACCGCACGCAAGCACTTCGCGGCCAAGGGCATGCATGTCGATCTGATCAAGCTGTACGGCTCGATGGAGCTTGCACCGCTGGTGGGCCTGGCGCAAGCGATCGTCGACCTGGTAAGCACGGGATCCACATTGAAGGCGAACGACCTGGTGGCGGTAGAAGAGATCATGCCGATATCGGCGCGCCTGGTGGTCAACCAGGCTGCGCTGAAGCTCGAGCATCGCAGCCTGCAGCCGATCATCGATGCGTTCCGTACGGCCGTGACAACGGCCGCGGTCCGGGCGGCGCGGCGCAGCGCTGGCGCAAGCAGGCGGGCATGAGCCGGATCGCACGCCTGAGTACGGCCGACGCGGATTTCGAGGATCGGTTTGCGCGCCTGATCGCGTTCGAGTCGGCGCAGGACCCGATGATCGACGCGGCCGTGGCAGAGATCATCGCCGACGTTCGCTGCCGTGGCGATGCCGCTGTCCTGGACTACACGCGCCGGTTCGATCGCGTCGAAGCCGCATCGGTGTCCGTGCTCGAGGTCGCGCACAAGGATCTCGCCGCGGCGCTCGCGCGCGTGCCGCGCACGCAGCGCGATGCGCTCGAACACGCGGCGGAACGGATTCGTGGCTACCACGAACGTCAGCGCCTCGAATCGTGGTGCTTCACCGAAGCCGACGGCACGCGGCTCGGTCAGCGCATCACGGCGCTCGCGCGCGCAGGCGTGTATGTTCCGGGCGGCAAGGCGGCGTATCCATCGACGGTGCTCATGAACGTCATTCCGGCGAAGGTCGCAGGCGTGCCCGAAGTCGTCATGACCGTCCCGACGCCCGGCGGCGAACGCAACGACCTGGTGTTCGCCGCCGCCGCGCTCGCGGGCGCCGATCGCGTTTTCGCCGTCGGTGGCGCGCAGGCAGTCGCCGCGCTGGCCTACGGCACCGAGACAATCCCCGCCGTGGACAAGATCGTCGGTCCCGGCAATGCTTACGTCGCTGCGGCGAAACGGCGCGTGTTCGGCGTGGTGGGCATCGACATGGTCGCCGGGCCGTCGGAGATCCTCGTCGTGTGCGACGCACACTGCGATCCCGACTGGATCGCGATGGATCTGTTCGCGCAGGCCGAGCACGACGAGATGGCGCAGGCGATCGCGGTCAGCAGCGATGCCGCCGTTTTGGACCGCATCGAACAGGCGATCGAGCGGCTGCTGCCCGGTATGCCGCGGCGCGATGTGATCGAGGCGGCTCTTGGCCGCCGCGGTGCGCTCATCGCAACGCGGGATCTGGACGAAGCGTGTGCGATCGTGAATCGCACCGCGCCCGAGCACCTGGAGCTCGCGCTCGCCGACGCCGACTCGATCGTCGAGCGCATCCACAATGCGGGCGCCATATTCGTGGGCTGCTACAGCTGCGAGGCGGTGGGTGATTACTGCGCGGGACCGAACCACGTTCTGCCGACCTCGCGCAGTTCGCGTTTCTCCTCGCCGCTGGGCGTGTACGATTTTCAGAAGCGATCGAGCCTGATCGCGCTGTCGCGATCCGGGGCGGATCGGCTGGGGCAAATCGCCAGCACGCTCGCCGAGGGCGAGGGCCTGAGCGCACATGCGCGCTCGGCGCGATACCGCGTGCAGGGATAGACACGGCGCAAGGCCGACATGCCGCATCGCATACGCGCCGTCACGCTCGACCTCGATGACACGCTGTGGCCGATCGCGCCGGTGATCGAGCGCGCCGAACGCATCCTGCACGAATGGTGCAGCCGCAATGCGCCCAAGTTCGCCAAAGCGCTGCCGCCGGCGGAGTTTGCGCTCTACCGGCGTACGTTGGCGCGCGCGCAGCCAGCGCTTGCGCACGACTTCACGGCACTGCGGCACGCGGCGTTGCAGCGAGCGTTGCGCCACTACGACGAGGACCCGGCGTTGGCCGACCCCGCGATGGACGTGTTTCTGGCGGCGAGGAACGAAATCGAGCTCTATCCCGACGCGCGCGAGGCGCTCGGGCGGCTTTCCGGTCGCTACCGTCTGGCGGTGGTCTCGAACGGCAACGCGGATGTGAGCAGGATAGGCATCGGCGAGTACTTTGCCGCGGTGGTGAGTGCGCGCAGCACCGGTTACGCGAAACCCGACAAGCGCATTTTCGCTGCGGCGTGCGCGGGCGTGGCATTGCCTGCAGAGGCGGTTCTGCACGTCGGCGACGATCCGGATCTCGATGTGCGCGGTGCGATTGCCGCGGGCGCTCGTGGCGCTTGGATCAATCGCCACGGCCTGCCTTGGATCGGCGAGAGCGTGGCCATGCTGGAATTTTCCGATCTGCTCGAATTGTGCGAGTGGCTCGGCGTGTAAGGCGAAACGCGGTATGCCGGCGTGCGGCCAGAGGGACTGCGTGCCCGGGCGGGTTAGATCATGGTCGCAGGCTTTCGGGTAACATTGAGCCGCGATGAAACCTGCTGTATTCACACCGCAAGAGCCGATCGAGCGATGGGTCGCCCGCGTCGTGCGCGATGACATTCGCCGCCTGCAGCCCTATTCGGTCGCCGAATCGAGCGGAATGATCAAGCTCGATGCGATGGAGAATCCGCACGAGCTGCCCCCGGCCTTGCGCGCGCAGTTGGGCGAGATCGCCTCGGCCGCCCCTCTGAACCGCTATCCCGACCCCGCGGCAGTTGCGTTGAAGGCGGCGCTGCGCGCGTACATGCAGGTGCCCGATGCGATGGAGATCGTACTCGGTAACGGCTCCGACGAAATCATCCAGTTGCTCGCGCTCGGCTGTGCCCGGCCCGGCGGCACCATGCTGGGCGTGGAGCCCTCGTTCTCGATGTACCCGCTGATCGCCCGCGTGTGCGGCTTGCAGTTTGTCGGCGTGCCGCTTTGCGCCGATTTCTCGCTCGATGCCGATGCGATGGTCGCAGCGATCGAGCGTCATCGGCCGGCGCTCGTGTTTCTCGCTTATCCGAACAATCCTACCGGCAACCTGTTCGATGCGGCGGCGATCGAGCACATCGTGCGCGCAGCGCCGGGGCTGGTGGTGATCGATGAGGCCTACCACCCGTTCGCGCAGGTAAGCTTCATGGCGCGTTTGCAGGAGTTCCCGAACCTGGTGTTGATGCGCACCTTGTCCAAGCTGGGCCTCGCCGGGCTGCGGCTCGGACTGCTCATCGCGAACCCCGCTTGGACCGTGCAATTCGACAAGTTGCGCCTGCCGTACAACGTCAACGTCCTGTCGCAGGCGGTCGCGACGCGCGTGCTGCAATCGGCGCACGTGCTCGCCGCGCAGGCGGCTGCAATCCGCGCCGAGCGCAGCCGGCTTGCCGCACGACTGCAGGGCATGGCGGGCGTGCAGGTCTATCCGAGTCAAGCCAATTTCCTGCTCTTGCGCGTCGCGGCTGCGGCGGCCACGTACGATTCGTTGAAGGCCAGCGGCATCCTGGTGAGGAATCTCGCCGGCGGTCATCCGGCGCTCGCGGACTGCCTGCGGGTCACGGTTGGAACCACGGCCGAAAATGACGCGTTCCTGGCGTCGTTGGCGGCAAGCCTGCGATTGTCGTCACATGCGTGAAGCCCAGGTAAGCCGCAACACGCTCGAAACGCAGATCGGCGTCCGGCTTGATCTCGACGGCAGCGGGCGCACGACCATTGCGACCGGAGTCGCGTTCCTGGATCACATGCTCGAACAGGTCGCGCGCCACGGCGTCATCGATTTGGAAATCTCCGCCAAGGGCGACCTGCACGTCGATGCGCATCACACCGTCGAAGATGTCGGCATCGCGCTCGGCGCAGCGATTGCGCAGGCGGTCGGCGACAAGAAGGGATTGCGGCGTTACGGACACGCCTACGTGCCGCTGGACGAGGCGCTGTCGCGCGTGGTGATCGACCTATCCGGGCGTCCGCGACTCGAATTCCACGTGCCGTTCGTGCGTGCGCGCGTGGGCGAGTTCGACGTCGACCTCGTGCGCGAATTCTTCCAGGGCTTCGTCAACCACGCACAGGCGACATTGCATATCGACAACCTGCGCGGCGCGAACGCGCATCATCAGGCCGAAACCGTGTTCAAGGCGTTCGGCCGCGCGCTGCGTATGGCGGTGCAGGTCGATCCGCGCCTGCAAGGCGTCGTGCCTTCGACCAAGGGCTCGCTCTAGCTTTTTTCGCCACGCGTACCGCGCGCATGAACACGATCGCTGTCGTCGACTACGGTATGGGCAATCTGCGCTCGGTCGCCAAGGCGCTCGAGCATGTCGCGCCGCAGTGCCGCGTGCTCGTAACGAGCGATGCCGCCGTCATCGCGGAAGCAGGACGCGTCGTCTTCCCGGGACAGGGCGCGATGCCCGATTGCATGCGCGAGTTGGAGTGCCGCGGCCTGCGGGCAGCGGTCGTCGATGCCGCACGCCACAAGCCCTTTCTGGGGATTTGCATCGGCCTGCAAATGCTGTTCGAGGCGAGCGAAGAGGGTGACATCAAGGGGCTCGGTCTGTTTCGCGGCAAGGTCGTACGCTTTGCGGCCGCCGCGATGACGGACGCCGAAGGCTTCAAGCTGAAAGTCCCGCACATGGGGTGGAACGAGGTGCGCCAGGAACATGCGCGTTCCGAGCCGCTCGGCCAGCGTGCGGCTTCGACGCGACGCGACGAATACGCGCATCCGTTGTGGCATTCGATCCCGGACAACAGCCGTTTCTATTTCGTCCACAGCTATTACCCGCAGCCGGACGATACCGCAATCGTGGCCGCAACGACCTGCTATCCCTTCCGGTTTACGTGTGCCGTGGCCCGCGATAATATCTTCGCCGTGCAATTCCACCCGGAGAAAAGCCAGGCTGCGGGGCTCGCGTTGCTGCGCAATTTTGCCGCCTGGGACGGTGCTGCGCCGTCCTGGTCTGTCGACAACGACGCGAGCGCCTGATCGCATTCAGTCGCTTTTCATCGACCGAAGGTCATGATGGGTTCCCGGCGCACCCGCAATCATCCGCGCACCTGTGGCAGATCGTTACTCGCGTTCACCGAGCCGTTATGCTGATCATTCCTGCAATCGACCTGAAGGACGGCAAGTGCGTTCGCTTGAAGCAAGGCGACATGGCCCAGGCGACGGTTTTTTCCGAGGATCCGCCGGCCATGGCCAGGCATTGGCTCGATCAGGGGGCGAAGCGCCTGCACGTGGTCGACCTGAACGGCGCCCAGGCCGGCAAGCCCAGGAATGAGGCTGTCATCCGCCGCATCGTCGGCGCCGCGGGTGACATGCCGGTGCAGCTTGGCGGGGGCATTCGCGACCTGGACATCATCGAGCGCTACCTCGACGACGGCGTGAGTTACGTCATCATCGGCACCGCGGCGGTGAAAACCCCGGGGTTTCTACACGATGCGTGCGGTGCCTTCCCGGGGCACGTGATGGTGGCGCTGGATGCGCGCGACGGCAAGGTGGCGGTGGAAGGCTGGTCGAAGATGACGCGCCACGAGGTCATCGATCTGGCGAAGAAGTTCGAGGACTATGGCGTCGAGGCGATCATTTATACCGATATCGGACGCGACGGTATGCTCACCGGCGTCAACATCGAGGCCACGGTGAGGCTCGCGCGCGAGCTGAGCGTGCCGGTGATCGCGAGCGGCGGCATTACCGATCTGAAGGACATCGAAGCGCTCCGGGCGGTGGCGTCGGAGGGCATCATCGGCGCCATCACCGGGCGCGCGCTCTACCAGGGTACGCTCGATTTCGCGCAGGCGCTCGCCCTCGCGCAAGCGGGCGGCGCCTAGCGGCCGCGCCTGCAGGCGCGGCCGAGCACCCGACATGGCCCTGGCAAAGCGCGTCATTCCCTGTCTCGACGTGACCGGTGGGCGCGTCGTCAAGGGTGTGAACTTCGTCGGCCTGCGCGACGCCGGTGATCCGATCGAGATCGCGCGCCGTTACGACGCCGAGGGCGCGGACGAGCTCACCTTCCTCGACATCACCGCGAGCTCCGAGGGACGCGGGCTTATCCTGAAGGTGATCGAGGACGTGGCGGCGCAAGTGTTCATCCCGCTCACGGTCGGCGGCGGTGTTCGCAGCGTCGAGGACGTGCGCTTACTGCTCAACGCCGGCGCCGACAAGGTGAGCATCAATACCTCCGCGGTGCAGAATCCGCGACTCGTGCTCGACGCCTGCGCGCGCTTCGGTTCCCAGTGCATCGTGGTGGCGGTCGATGCCAAGCGCGTAGCGGGCTCGAGCCCGCCGCGCTGGGAGGTCTACACTCACGGCGGTCGGCGTGCAACCGGGTTGGACGCGCTAGAATGGGGCCGGCGCATGCAGGCGGCGGGCGCGGGCGAGATCCTCCTTACCAGCATGGACCGCGACGGCACGCGGCAGGGTTTCGACCTGGCGCTAACGCGGGCATTTTCCGACGCGCTCGAAATCCCGATCGTGGCGAGCGGTGGCGTCGGCTCGATCGATCATTTCAGCGCCGGCGTGCTCGACGGCCGCGCCGACGCTGTACTTGCGGCGAGCGTTTTTCACTACGGGGAGCTCACGGTCGACGCGGTCAAGACGCACATGGCCGCCAAGGGGATCGTCGTGCGCCACCGTGGTGCCCCGTACCGGGCAGTCGTGTAACGAAAGAAGGTCCATGATGCAGCAGTGGCTGAAGGAAATTAACTGGTCGCAGGACGGCTTGGTGCCGGCGATCGCGCAGGAGGCGGGCAGCGGGCGCGTGCTGATGGTGGCGTGGATGAATCACGAAGCGTTGCAGGCGACTGCCGATAGCGGCAACGCGGTGTATTGGTCGCGCTCGCGCAAGCGCCTCTGGCGCAAGGGTGAGGAATCGGGACACGTGCAGAAGGTGCGCTCCATTCGCCTGGACTGCGACGAGGACGTGATCCTGCTCGAAGTTGAACAGATTGGCGGTATTGCCTGTCATACAGGGCGTGCGAATTGCTTCTTCCGCCGCCTGCAGGACAG
>WYBJ01000268.1 GCA_011525945.1 Burkholderiaceae bacterium
ACGTGGTATTTGCACTCCCATTTCGTATGACTTAGGCTTCCTTCGTCCATCCTCTTGACTCCCTCGCGTGTGCTTGGCGGCTCACGCCTGGAAGTTTCGCGGATGGACTCCCGCAAATGTCAAACTTCTTGGGTCCCCCGGCAAAGCCGGGGGGCTTCCTGTTTTTGGCCAATAAGAGCGCATCATTGCGAGAGAGAATGCCATGTACTACGAGAGCAACTGGATCGACAGCTTTCCGAAGAACTACCAGTGGTCGAACGCGACGCTGATCACCAAGCGAATGGCGCCGACGGGCTCGGTGGCGCTCGACGAGATCGACGAGGTAGTGCAGCGCCTGCACCAGCGGGCCGGCGAGCCGCATGCGTGGTGGGAGGAATGGTGCGCGATGGCCGAGCGGATGGAAAAGGCCGCCGACGAAGCGGCCGCCAAGGGTCATCAGGCCACCGGCGGCAACTACTATCTGCGCGCGGGGAAGTACTACTACACTGGCGAGCGGATGGTCCCGCCGGGCAAGCAGAAGCTGGGGATCTATCACAAGAGCCTGAGATGCGCGCAGGCGGGACTCAAGCGCCGTTACCCGAATCTCGATATGGTCGACGTACCTTACGAGAAATCCGCTCTCGCGGCTTATTTCCTCAAGTCGCCCCACGCGCGGGGTCTGGCGCCGACGGTCGTGCTCTTCAACGGTCTGGACAACTGCAAGGAAATGAACGTTCTGTTCGCGGGCCTCGAGCTCGCGTTCCGAGGCTTCTGCGTTGTTCCGAGTGCGGCCACGAGAAGTTGGTCGCGTTCTCGTGTAAGCGAAGGGGTTTCTGCCCATCCTGCGGGGCACGGCGCATGGCCGAGACGGCGGCCTACCTGGTCGATCAGGTCATCCCGCGCGTACCGGTCAGGCAATGGGTGCTGTCGTTCCCGATTCCGTTACGCATCCTCTTCGCCGCACATCCGGACCTGCTCACGCCACTGCTGCGTATCGTGCACCGGGTCATCGCGCGATTTCTGGTGAAGCAAGCGGGCCTTAAGCGCGACGCCGCCGACACCGGTGCGGTCACGCTCATCCAGAGATTCGGCTCGGCCGCTAACTTGAACATCCACGTACACTGCCTAGTACTCGGCGAGGTGTATCGGCGCACCGAAGGCGAACCGGTCTTTCAAGAGGCGCGTCCCCCGAGCTGCGATGAGCTCGCGGCCTTGCTCGACAAGAGCATCGCACGGCTGATGAAGATGCTGACGCGCACAGGCCATCTGGTCGAGGAGCAGGGCATGACCTATCTGGCGGACACGAACGCGGATAACCCGTTGGCGTCACTACAAGCAAGCGGCCTCGTGCACCTATCGCATTGCCTTGGGTCCGCGCGCCGGCCAGAAGGTGCTCAGCTTGCACATGCTGGCCGGCCAGGACGAGAAGCCCAAGAAAGTGCTGTGCGCCGATGCCCACGGCTTCAGCTTGCATGCGGCGGTGCGTGTCGCCAGCGAGCAACGCAAAGAACTCGAACGGCTATGCCGCTACATCACCCGCCCCGCGATCGCCAACGAACGCCTGAGCCGCAACGCCAAGGGCCAAGTCGTGTTGCAACTGAAAAGCCCGTATCGCGACGGCACGACCCACATCGTCATGCAGCCCCAAGAATTCATGCGACGCCTCACCGCGCTGGTGCCACGCCCGCGGCTTCACCTGATCCGCTTTCACGGCGTGCTCGCCCCGCACGCCAAACTGCGCGCCGCGATCGTGCCGGATGCAGCGCAGCAGACGAGCGAGCCCGCGCAAGACCAAGACCACGCGCACGGCCAATCGGCGCGTATGAGTTGGGCGCGCTTACTCAGGCGCGTGTTCGACATCGACGTTGCACATTACGTGTGCGGCGGCGCGCTGAGGATCATTGCCGCGATCGAAGATCCAGTCGTGATCGCGAGGATCCTCACGCATCTGGGGCTGCCCGCGCGGGCGCCGCCGCGTTCACCGGCGCGCTCGGCCCCGCGCACCCACGCCGCCTGACTCAAAGGCACCCCAAGGGTTTCACGACAACGGTTCTGTCGCAGGACCGGCGAACTCGCTCGACCCGAGTTCGCGCCAAGCGTGTCAGTGTGCACCGAAATTGCCCCTGACGACGGGTCAACTCAGGGACAGAAGACCCCGCGCAGGCGGGAAATTTTCGTCCGGCGGCGGCGATTGACGGATTCCCCGGGCCTGCAATACAGTGGCCAGCGTGGCGAAAAAGCGTTTGAATTTCGTCGCCTGCAGCAGGGAAACGTGCGGTCAGATGCCGGTGTCGCGTGGCTGCACATCTGAAAGTCGCGGTCATCGGCGCCCCTACTATCGACGGCGGCTCCGGCACTGCACGTCCGAGCAGAGACGATTTGTTCACGCGCTACTTTTGTGCCACTCTCTGCACCATGAAAACCACCATTGATGCCGCCGGTCGGATCGTCGTGCCGAAAGCCATGCGGCAAGCTTTGGGCTTGAAAGCCGGTCAAGCGATGGAGATCCGGGCGGGCGACGGGCGCCTGGAGATCGAGATCGCGCCAACCCCGGTGCAGTTGAAGAAGCGAGGCAAAGGCGTGATCGCGGTGCCGGACGCGCCGCTACCCCCGCTGACCGCCGAGCAGGTCCGCGATACGCTGGAACGTGTGCGGCGTTGAGGGCGGCCGACACCAGCTTGGTGATTGCCGCTTTTTCGTCCTGGCACAAGAGGCACGAAGCTGCAAGACGGGCCCTCGACAGCGGGCTGCACCTAGTCGAGCACTTTGCGCTCGAGACGTATTCCGTGCTTACCCGATTACCGCCTCCCCACCGGGTTTCCGGCGAAGTGGTTCGCGTGTTTCTCGCGGCTCGGTTCTCCGAGCCGTGGTTGCGGATGAACGAGCGCGCCTACAAGGATGTCGTCCTCGGGCTGCCCGGTCGGGTGGTAGCGGGCGGCGCCGTATACGATGCCCTGGTGGCCGCAACTGCAGCCGGATGCGAGGCCGGGCTCGTCACCTGCGACCAGCGCGCATTGCCGATCTACGAACGATACGGAGTTCGGATCGAGCTGCTGCCATGACGACCGTACGGCCCTCTACGGCGCGCGCCCTTCAGGATGCGCTGCTGCGCCTCGGGCGGAAAGCCGCCGGCCGGGTAGACCAGCTCGCCGCGCATCATCGTCAGCACCGAGTCGGGGAAGGAGATCTCGCGCTGCGGACCCATCACGTCGGCCGCCGTCAGGTTCCCGGCCACCAGGAGCAGCGCCATGTCGCCCACCACCTTGGACGAGGGCGTGTCGTCACGATGTGGACACGGCGGCACGCAGACGTCGCACGTGCTCCACGGGGTCTTCCTTGAGGAAGCGCATGGTCACGTCGAAGGCGGCGCCGCCTGCTGTGCGTTAATCAAGATGAGAACAGCGCGTCAATCACGATGAGAAGTCTTTCGGATCGTCATCCAACCATCACAAAATGATTCGGCACTGCCGCGTCCGAATAAACGGAGAGACAACACTTGCTCGCCGCGCCGCTCTCTCGGTGTCGGCATGCATGTTGCGCGCGTCGCTTTGGACCAAGGACGAAACTTGAAATATCAGCGAGTGAGCGACGTTTTCAGCGGGCCGCGTGCGGGTGACCGCCCGGCGGGGCCGGTGATTCAGCCGGAGTCAGGAAAAAGAACGCGCTCGCAGTCAAGAGCTCGGGCATGCGCGAACAGGCTGCGTCGCTCGAACGGCGAAGATCACGGTGTGCCCGTCGGATGACGCATTGGCCGCCTCGCGCGTGGCAATTTATTCAGGTCTTCTGCGCGACGATACTGAACTCCCTCGCGAGCACCAGCACGCCCGCGCCGGATGCACCGTAGCTCACGATTCCAACGATCGGCATCAGGGGCGCGCAACAGCAAGCGCAGCGCCGCTGTTGTGCGTCCCCTGCATGCCGTTGTTGGGCGGCCTTCGTGCGAACGTGGCGCACACTACGGCAGCTTACTCGCTGCCTTTCCCTTCAAGAACCTTGACTTCGTTGCTCATCTTCGCGAACGCAGCAGCCCTTGCATGCAGGGAGATCGCGAAGTTCTTGATGCTCAGTTCCTCGTTTGGTTCGGTGAACTTGCCGTTCTTGCCCGTCGCCGCGCTTGAGGTGAAGAAGCACGCTGCGTCATAGAGCCTGTCGCGAACAAG
>WYBJ01000269.1 GCA_011525945.1 Burkholderiaceae bacterium
CGCACGATGGTTGAGGCGTCGCGGCGCGTCCAGCGGATGGAGAACGAACACCACGCGGGGCGACACTTAGAAACACCTTGCCGTTAGCCACGGTTGCTTTCGTGCTGCGCGCATGCGGCACGAGCCCGTGCGTGCTGTAACTGTTCCAGTTGGCGCAGGCCGGATTCGGTGTCGCCCGCGGCGAGCCGTAGCATTCCCAAGCGTGTCAGCGTGTTCGCATCGCCGCTGCGCGCGCGCGGCTCGCGTCATGTACTCGACGGCCTTGGAGAACTCGCGCGCGGCGGCGGGCGCGTCGGCGGCGAGGCTGAGCCAGGCTGGAGCACTTCCAGGGCCTGGTCGTATTGCTGCTGGCGGTAATGCCATTGCGCCTCGAAATAGCGTCCCACTGGGTAGTTCGGGAGGTGGTTGCGCACGCGCTCGATGCGCCCGCGCGCCTCGTCGAATCGCCCGACGTCCATCAGCAACTCGGCCGCGGCGAGTTGCGGAGCGGGGTTGGGAGGATCGGCCCGGGCTGCGTCGGTATACACGGCGATGGCGTCATCGGTCTTGCCCGCAAGCGAGAGCAACCGCGCCTTCATGTTCAAGGCGGCGCCGTGACGGGGAAATCGTGCGATCACGCTTTCGACCAGGACCATCGCGCGTTGCGGATCGTTTTCGCCGTAGGCGAGCTGCGCCTGGCCGAGGAGCGCTTCGGGCAGATCGGGAGCGGCCGCGAGCGCCTCGTTCAGCGATGCTTTCGCCTGCTCGATCCGGCCTTGTGCGAGTTGGGCGTGGCCACGCACCGCCAGCACGATGCCGAGCGTCTCGCCTCGATGGTCGGGGCCCGTATTCAGCTCCTCGAGGATCGCCCTGAATTGCCCGCTGCGAAGGAGCACGCGCGCGAACGCGATCCATCCGAGAGCAAGCGCGATCTCGGCGGGCGACGTACGCGAACTCACCGTGACGCGACTCAGGCTTTCGCCGCCGTGCGCTGCCGTAGCAGGTGCACCCCGACGAACAATGCCGGCAAACCGCATGCAACGAAGCCGATCCCGTAGTGCCCGGTGAAATCGAGCAGCCCCGAATACAGCAGCGGCAGCGACAACGCGCCGACCTGCCCGAACGACAGCACGCCGCCGGTGACGCCGCCGCGCATGTCTTCGGGTGCGCCGCGCGCCGTTTCGGCGAGTAGGATGCCGTGCCACGACAGCGCCGTGGCGCTCAACCCGCACGCGACCAGCCCGACCAGGAGCGTCGGCCAGCCGGGCCCGGTCAGCGCGAGCAATGCCGCACTCGCCGCCATGCCGAGCGCGAGCATGGCCATCATCATGCGCGGGGACACGCGCGTGCTGCCAAGCCAGCCCCAGACGATCCGCCCGGGTACGGCGACCGAAACCGCGATCGAGAACAGGAAGCCGGCAGCTACCGGTGTGTAGCCGATCGTGGTCAGGTAGACGACGAAATACGCCGTCACGACCGACTGCATGCCGTTGAAGGCGAGGCAGGCGAACGCCAATGCGCGCAGGCTGCGCTTGGCGAGCACCGCGCTGAGCGTGGTCTTGAAATCCGACAGGTGGAACATCCGCGTCGGGATCCGGTCATCGTCGAAGCGCGACCGCAGCGGCTGCAGCATGAACGTGAAGGCGAGGCAGGCGATGCCACTCAAGACCATGGTGACGCGCCAGTTCATCCACTCGGTGATCTGCGGTCCGAGAATGCCGGCAAGCAGCAGTCCCGCCGGTACCGCGGTTTGCTTGATCGAGAATACCAGTGGCATGTAGCTTGCCGAGGAGACGCGGGCGAGCAGGTGCGAGCTCGCGGGGGTCGACATCGCGCCGCCGCTGCCGACGATGAGCGCCGAAGCCACCAGCGCTAGCGGCGCCCCGACCGCGGCCAATGCGGTACCCGCCGCCACCATGACGAGCGAGATCTGGCTCATGCGTAGCGCCCCGTAGCGCACGATGAAACTGCCGCAGCCGAGTTGCGCAACCAGCGAGGCGCTCGCCGTGAGCGCGAAATAGACCCCGACCCAGGCGGCATCGAGCGCCAGATCGGCAATAATCGCCGGCGCGATCACGGCGGGAAGCGCGCGACCGAGCGCGACGAAAGTCTGCTGCAAGAACATCGCCCCGAGGGCGAGCAGGAGTGGATTCACGGGTTCCAAGTTCTCGTGCGGCCGCGGCACGATGCGGCCCGACCCGCATTGTCGCCGAGCCGCGCGCGTTACGACAGTCGGGCGCGTCATGCGTGCGAGCGGGTCCGCTTCGTGGACCTTGTTGCCCGCGCGCCGGCACGTTCGACTTCGATGGTCGGCGCGGCGCGTGGGCCAAGGGGTTACCATTGGGACTTCGCGCAAGCACGAGCCGGCGCTGCCGTTTGCGCAACGACACAAGGAGCCTGGAATGGAACAACCCGTTGCGATCAAGACCATGGAAGAGCTCAAGGGTTGGGTCGGCAAGGAGGTCGCCGTCGGCCGCTGGATCACGGTGACGCAGGACATGATCAACAAGTTCGCGGAAGCATCGGGCGACTTCCAGTGGATCCACGTCGATGCCGAGCGCTGCAAGAAGGAATCGCCGTTCAAGGTGCCGATCGCGCACGGCAACCTGACCTTCTGCTTGCTGTCCTCGATCAACCGCAACGCGGACGTGGAGCTGCCGCCGTCGAAAATGGGCATCAACTACGGCAGCAACCGTATCCGCTTCACCGGCGTGGTGCCGGTCGGTTCGCGCATTCGCGGCCGCTACAAGCTGCTCGATGTGAAGGACGTCGATGCCAAGACGGTGCTGATGACCTGGGGTGTGACGGGCGAAATCGAGGGCGGCGAGAAGCCGATCCTGATCGCCGAGTCGCTGTCGCGGCGCACGATCTAGGCGCCGGGCCTCGGCGCCGTGGGCCGGTCGTGTTGCTCGCCGGCGATGTCGCACCGGTGCGCGCGCCGAAGGCGGCGGGGAGACGAACGAGGATGACATCGTGACCATGACCGAGCGATCCAAGATGGCACCCTGGCAGTGGCCGGAGGAGGAGTGGCGGCGCCGGGTCGCGCGCGTGCGCGCGGGCCGCGCACTCAAACCACGCCAGTGGCCGGGTGGCGCGCGCTGTGCCGTGGCGTTGTCGTTCGATTCGGATCACGACACCACCGATTTGCGCGAGGGCGGCAAGTCGATCGGCAGGCTCTCGCAGGGGCAGTACGGCAATCGCCAGGGCGTGCCGCGCATCCTCGACATTCTGCGCGCGCACGGCGTGAAGGCGAGCTTCTTCGTGCCGGCGGTGACCGCAATGCTCTATCCCGACGAGCAACGGCGCATCATCGACGAGGGGCACGAGATCGCCATCCACGGCTGGATCCACGAGCGCAATTCGGATCTTCCGCACGAGGCCGAGCGCGAGTTGCAGATGCGCTCCGGCGACACCCTGGAGCGCATCACGGGTGTGCGCCCGGTCGGCATTCGCACGCCGTCGTGGGATTTCACGCCGCACACGCTCGCGATCACGCGCGAGATGGGGCTCGCGTACGATTCGTCGCTCATGGCCGATGTCGACTGCTACGAGCTCACGATGGACGGCGAGAACACCGGCGTGATCGAACTGCCGGTGGAATGGATACGCGATGACGCGGTTTACTTCAACATGAACCGCTTCGCCTCGCTTCGGCCGCACACGCCCCCGGCCGATGTGTTCGACATCTTCCGGCGCGAGCTCGATGCCGCCTGGCGCGAGGGCGGGCTTTTTCAGCTCACCATGCACCCGCACATCATCGGCTATCGCTCCCGCATCTGGATCCTGGAGGAGTTGATCGGGCACGCCAAGGCACGCAAAGACGTGTGGTTCGCGACGCATGCCGAGGTGGTGCGGTACGTGAAAAGCGCGGCGTAGCTCATAGGTTCTGGCCGCCGTCTACGGCGATGGTCTGGCCGGTGACCCAGGACGCGTGTTCACTCACGAGGAAGGTTGCGACACTTGCGACCTCTTCGGGCGTACCGTAGCGACCGCTCGGGATCCGCGCCAGCGTGCGCTCGTAGAGCGCGGTGTCGTGCTGGCGCGCGACATCCCAGGTGCCGCCTTCGAAGAAAATCGAACCGGGGGCGATGCAATTGACGCGGATGTGCTTGGCGGCAAGCAGCGCGGCCTGCGTGCGCGTGTAGTGCACGAGCGCGGCCTTCACGGCGCCGTAGGGTGGCGTTCGCACGCAGGCATGCATTGCCGAGGTCGAGGAAATGTTGACGATCGAGCCGCCTTGCTTTTCGAGGTGCGGTAGCGCTGCGTGGCTTGCCCGCACGGCGGCCATCAGGTCGACCTGCACGCTCACGGCCCAGCCGGCTTCGTCATCCGAGCGGCCGAAACCCGAAGCGTTGTTGATCAGGATATCGATGCCGCCCAGATCGTGCGCCGCCGCCGCTACCCAGTCGCGCACTTCGTCGGCTTGCGCGAGGTCGCAGGGGCGCGCACTCACGCGATGGTTGAAGACTTGCAGCGCGGCGTATGCGGCTTGCAACGGACCGCTGCGGCGGGCGCAAATCGCGACGTCCGCGCCGGCGGCGGCCAACGCCTTGGCGATGGCAAGGCCAATGCCGCGACTCGCTCCGGCAATCAGAGCGCGACGTGCGCTGAGGTCGATCTCCATGGCTGCATCAACTCCCCTGTCGGGATGTTCGTCTGCTGCCTCGCGGCTATTCGTGTGGCCGTCTTCCTACACCGTGCCGTTGGCGTGCAGTTGCGCGATCTCGTCTTGCGAGAAACCGTACTGCGCGAGAACCTCATCGGTGTGCTGGCCCAGGCGCGGGGGCATGGCGTGAATCGTGGCCGGGCTCGCGGACAGTCGATACGGCGAAGTCGGCACCGCGAAGGGCGGCAGGCCGGTCGATTGCGGGTCGTCGAAGCGGTGAAAAAATCTGCGCGCTTCGAGTTGCGGATGGTGCACGGCGCGCGCGAGCGGAATGACCTCCATCGCCGGCACGCCGGCCTCGTTCAGAATGATCTCCCACTGCGTCGCCGACTTGTGCGCGAGCCGGCGCTCGACTTCGTCGTCGAGTGCTTGCATGTTCTGCGCCACCGCCGCATCGGTGGCGAAGCGAGGATCCTGCGGAATGTCGGTTGCATCGAGCGCCTTCCATAGCTTCTCGCGCCGGCCAGGTCCCGACGCGGCGATGGAAAGGTAGCCTTCGCCGCAGCGATAGGTATTGCTGACGTAGCTGCCCTTGCCCGAGGCATTGCCCACCAGTGGCGGCGTTTCGCCGGCGCTGATGGCGCGTTGTACTTCGCCGCCCATCATCGTCATCGCCGTCTCCAGCATGGAGACGTCGATGGCCTGGCCTTCGCCCGTGAGCGTGCGCTGGAACAGTGCGGTCGCGATGCCCAGCGCCGCGCAGTAGCCGGTGGTGTAGTCGATGATGGTCGAGCCCGACTTCAACGGCCCCGTTTCGGGCGTTCCGGTGATGCTCATCATGCCGCTCACCGCCTGAACGACGCCGTCGATGGCCGGATCGCTGCGCTTCGGGCCGGTCTGGCCGTAACCCGTGACCGAGCAGAAGATGATGCCGGGATTGATCGATCTCAGATGTTCGTAGCCGATGCCGTAGCGCGCCATCGTCCCGCCCCTGAGGTTCTCGATCACGACATCGGCATGTTTCGCCATGCGCCGAAACACGTCCTGTCCGGCCGCGGTGTTGATGGCGAGCGTCAGCGAGCGCTTGTTGGCGTTGTAGGCGAGGAAGTTGTGCGCCATGCGCGCGTCGTGGAATGGGGTGCGCAGATTGCCGGAGCTGCGCGCGGTATCGCCGCCCTCGGGGTTCTCGATATGGATCACGTCCGCGCCGTGCAGGGCGAGTTGATATGCGGCGAACGGCGCCGCGACGATACGCGCGACCGCGAGCACCTTGATACCAGTGAAAGCCTGCCCGAAGTCCATGGCATACATCCTTGCGCAGCGGGGTGTTTTCCTCGCCGCTACCCGCGCTTGCAGAATGCGAGCAACGTATCGGCGAAAAGCTGCGGCGATTGCACGTTCATGAAATGCCCGCTGTCAGCGAGCAGGTATTCCGAGCCCGTTATTGCCTTTGCAACCTGCTCGGCCATCGCGGGCGGACGCAGCGCATCGTGCTTCGCTCCGATCACCAGCGTACGCGCCTGGATTTTCGCGTAATGCGGCGTGAGATCGACTTCGCTCATCATGCGGGCCTGCGCGGAAAACGAAGCCGGCGTGTTGCAGACCCAGCGCGCCTGGTAACGGCGAAAACGCTCGCGATCGAGCGCACGCAGCACTTCGGGGTACGAGCGATCGTGGCTTGCCGCCATCGACGCACGCACGCCTTCGCGCTCGACCTGCGCCGCGCGCTCGAGCATCGGCGCGCTGCGCGCGGCGTTGCTGCCGAAAAGCGGACTTGCCAGAACGAGGCTAGCGACGCGAGCCCGATGACGCGCGGCAAACCCGACCGAAAAGTCCGCGCCCATTGCACACCCGGCGAGGCAGACCGGCGTGTTGATTGCAAGTGCATCGAGCAGTGCGGCGAGATCGGCCGCCACGCCGTCGAACGTGAGATCGCGCGCTTTCTCGGAAAATCCGAAGCCGCGCTGGTCATAGCGCAGGACGCGAAACGAGCGCTCCAGCGCCGGCACCGCTTCCTCGTAGCTTTCAAGGCAGCCGCCGGCCTCGTGCATCAGCACGAGCGTCCGGCTTCCCGCCCCGCTCAACTCGTAGCGCAGGCTTGCGCCGTTCGCTTCGATCCAAGGCATCGGATGTCTCCCTCCAGTAAAGAGCAGACCGCGTCCTTTGCGCACTGTAGCGCCGTGCGCTCGGCCGTGCGCCGTGGTCCGTAGCGCGATCGCTGTCGCCGGCGCCCCGGGACGGATTCTATCGGGCGAGGGCCCGCAGCGCAGAGTTTGTTTGATGCGATCGCGGCATGCTTCGACCATGGACGTCATCATCGTCGGCGCCGGTGCCGCCGGCCTCGCGGGAGCCGGTGCGCTCGCCCGCGGCGCACGCACTGCTGAGCGCGATCGGCACGAGCGACTCGGCGCGGCCGAAGCGACGCCGCAATTCGCCAGGCACGTGTGCTGTGCCGGAAGCCGGCGCTGTAACTCGACGGACGCGCGGCGCGCGCGGACGGGCGAGCGGCGGTCCCGTTGACTCTCGCGAGCGCAGCTGGCGGCTACTTTCAGGACGACGACGTCAAGTCACGGCGAATTCGTGGCATCGTCCTCGGATCGGTGTTCGTGGGCATCGTACTGTGTCGCTATGTGCGCCGGGTGCGCTCGGCAGTAGAATGCGTCGCAGCCGTTCCTTCACAGGAGTCGCCATGCCCGCCACGGCCATGAATCACTTCACCATCCTCACCGACGATCTGGACAAGACGCTCGCCTTCTATGCCGAGTTGCTCGACCTGCATCCCGGCGCGCGCCCGCCGTTCACGTTCCCGGGCGCGTGGTTGTACGCGCGCGAGGGCGACGATCCCATCCTTCACGTGATCGCCGGCAAGCCGAAGAGCGCGTTGGTCAAGGGGGTGATCGACCACATGGCGTTCAGCGGCCGCGACCTAGCCGGCATACTGAAGAAGCTCGATGCGCGCGGAATCGAGTACGATCTGCGTCAGATCCCGGACTACGGTACCTGGCAGCTCTTCTTCTTCGATCCGAACGACGCCAAGATCGAGCTCGACTTCGATTCCGCGGAGCACGCGCAAGCCGCGTAGATCCATAAGCGCGCCTTGCGGCACATGTGTCTGCGGGCGGCGGGAGCATCGAACGCGACGCGGGGCGAGCAGCGCGGTCCTCGCGTATCCAGCGTTCCCTTGCGTGTCGTCCGCAAGCTTCGACGACTATAGAAAGATCCACGGGGTGCAGGAGCACTCGTTGCGCAGCATCGTTCGCCGCTCACCCGCCTCCGGCTATCGGTGCCCTCCCGGCGCACGATCGTCGATCCGATGCGCGTGTTAGGCCGATGGGGAGGAGCGGGCGGCCCGGTTACCGGTCTTGCCGTCGTTGGGCTGGGTGCAGCACTTGCCGCCATGGACCTGGCGGTCAACGTCGCGTTCCCCGCGATCACCGCAGCTTTCGCGCTGGAAACGCCGGCCATTCGCTGGCTTGTGATCTGTTATGTGCTGACCTATGCGAGCCTGATGCTCGCTTGCGGCAACCTCGGCGACCACATCGGCCATCGGCGCGTGTTCACGGCGGGGCTAGTCCTGAGCCTTGGCGCATTCGTCCTGTGCGCCACCGCGCCGAGTTACACCTGGCTGCTGGCGGCGCGCGTCGTCCAGGGGATCGGCACGGCGCTGGTGTTGAGTTGCGCGCCGGCGCTTGCCACGCTGCTGTTCGCGGAAAGCGATCGCACCAGAGCGCTTGGCGCATACTCCGCGCTATATGCGTTCGCCGGCGTCGTTGCACCGCTTGCAGGCGGTGCTGCGATGACCGTCCTCGGCTGGAGCGGCGTGTTCTGGTTGCGGGCGCCGCTCGCACTGCTCGCACTTTTGCTTCTGCCGCTGTTGCGGCCCCTGCGGCAGTCGAATAGCGTGCGCAGCTTGCGAACGTTCGACTGGCGCGGGCCCGTGCTGCTCGCCGGCGCAATTGCGATCCTCCTTCTCGCCGTGAGCACGCTGAGCGCACCCGTCTCGGGCTGGAACGCGCTGTTGATCGGCCTGGCCGGTGTGGGGACGCTCGCGCTATTCGCCCGGCAACAACGACGTGCCTGCGAACCGGTGCTGCCACCGGCAGCCTGGCGCGATGCCGGCTTCGCGTGGATCAATGCGGCCAGTACCTGCGTGCACTTCGTCGCCTTCGCCGTCCCGTTGCTGCTGCCGTACTATCTTTCCCGGATCGGTGGCTACGGTGACACGGCAATCGGCGCCGTGATCATGCTCTCGCCCGTGGGCGCGTTGCTCGGCTCTGCGCTTGCCGTGCCGATCGCCCGACACGCGGGTTCCCGGCGCGCCGCATTGCTGGGCGCAATGATCGTCAGCGCCGGCAGCGTCGCGATCGGGGTGTCCGTTTCGGCGCGATTCCCTATGGCGCTGCTGGTGGCTGTCCTGGTGCATGGCGTCGGGCTCGGGATATTTCAAGTCGCCTACACCGATGACATCGTGGCAACACTGCCGCACGGCACGCGCGGCGTCGCCGGCAGCCTCACCATGGTGACGCGTACGACCGGAATCGTCACCGCGGCGACGGCATTGACCGCGGCGGTGGCGGCAATCGAGCATGACCACTTGACAAGCGGAACCGCGGCGGCCCCGGCATTTGCCGCTGCATTGGCGGCCGTTTTCATCGGCGCGGGAACAATCCTGGCCGTACTGCTGCCTGTCGCCCGTGTCGCCGTCAGCCGCTTGCCGCGGGCCTGAAGCGGCGCAGGATTTCGATCCGATCGTTGCAGCGCGGTCTGCGCAGGGCCGGCTGGGGCATCACCATGCGCACGCTCAGCCGGCGCATGCCCCCGACCGCCTGCGCGCAGCGCTCGGGGTCTGGCGCGGGCATGCGCAGCCCCCTTGATACGGCACGGTGACGGATTCGGCGCAAACTCGCTAAAGCTTCTTCTGCACGTCCTTCGCCGTGTCGCGTATCACCTCGCCGCCGCGTTCGATATCCTTGCCCGCGCCGGCTATGGTGTTGCAGCCGCTCAGCGCGCCGGCAATACTCGTCAGGAGCAATGCAACGAACAATTTTCCTAGCAAGGTCGTTCTCCCATTCCAGTACGCCTCGTCGGTACGCGTCATCCCGCGCAACTCGCGCAGGCGCATCTTACACCGCGGCCGATGAAGCGGCGCCGCTCAGCGCAGCGGCGTGCCGGAACCGCGGCAGCGCTTGGGCTTACGCCCGCAGGCGCACGCCGCGTTGCGGCTGTCCCCGTGTGCGGTGCGGCGGCGCGCGTGCGAGCGCGGGTACATGATCTGCGCTGCGAGACGGCGGCTGCGCACGAGCTCGGCCATGCGCGTCATCGAGCCGGCGATGTGAGCGAAGAAGCACCGATAGCCGGCGCACAGATCGTCGCGGTCATGACCTCGGCGTGCGCCGGCCCCGGCGTTCGTCGCGCCGTGACGCCGGTCGATCTTCCGCGACCGGTGCGATGGGCGCGATTACCTTGGCGAGCACGCCGGCGTCGATCTTCGCCTGGGCCTGGAAGCGCCCGGCGTAGGCCTCGTCCTCCTGCTTCAGCTCGTAACAATTCGCGCCCGCGATGTCGAGCAGAACGGCGTCCATGCCGGCGTCGCGGAAGGCATGAAAGCGCTTGCGGAAGAAATTGCCGCAGCACATGCCGACGTAGGCCTTCACCCCTTGCTCGCGCATACGTCCCAGGCACTGCAGCAGATGCTCGTAGTTGGTGACGGTGGTGACCTGCATGCCGCGACTGCGCCCGAGGCGGTACGCTTCGCCGATCGCGCACAAGCCGCATTCGGGGCAACCGTCACGCGTTCGCCATTTGCACCAGACCGGCTTGGCGCAGTAGGGCACGAGCATGACCTGCGCCGCCCGCAGGCGCTCGCCCGCGCCCGGCTGCGCCTCGCCGCACAACATGAGCGTCGAGGCTTCGGCGTCGCTCAACCCGAGCTCGGCGCGCAATGCGTCCTGGTCCGCCAGCGCGCGCAGCGCGTGCGCAAAATCCGCCGGCCCGATGCCGGGCGAATCGATCGCATAACTGCGGTATACCTGTTCGATGCGTTCGCTCGCTGCGGCGAGCGGAGCGTGCGCCACCGCCTGCTCGAGCGCGGACACGGCCTGCGGCGGTGCGAGATGGAAGTCACCCGCGAACCGAACATCTCTGAAACGGCCGTCGGCGACGCCGCCGCGACAGTGCAGCGTCGAACCGCGCCCTCGCCACAGGGATTCGAGCGCACCGTCGCGTGGCCAGGCGATGCCGCGCGCAATGCGCGATTCCTCGGCCAGATCCTCGGCGCGAATCGAACCGATCAGGATATCTTCGTGTGCGGGCTCGAGTGCAAGCGCGAGCTCGGTCGATAGGCCTGCCTCGAGCGCCTGGCGCACCGCCGTGTATACCGGTGCGAACCCGAGCACCTCGGTCAGGGTCGCGAGCCGGTGACGGGCGGCGGCGAGTCCATCGGCGGAGAGTTTCTCGGTCGGTACCCTGAGCGCCTCGAGCATGGTACGGATGTCGGCGTCGAGCAGCACGATCGCCATCAGCAGGACGGCGCCGCCGTCGTGGGAAGCGAACGTGCAGGCGAGCTTGCGTCCATCGATTTCCAGATCGTTCGGAGCTTTGAAGCGGGTGTCGGCGCCGAGCGTGCGCAGGCCGCTCGCGATGCCGCGGCAGAAGCGCGCGAGCATCGCCTCGAGGCCGGCGCCGGCAGCGACGAATGGGCGCGGGCAGACGAGGCTCACTCCGAGCTGCGCGGCGTCGAGGTAAAGTGCGCCGCCGCCGCTCGGGCGGCGCACGCACTCGATCCCGCGCCGCTCGCAATACTCGAGGCGCAGCTCGCGGTCGATGGCCTGGAACGCGCCGATGCTGGCGCTCGGATGGCTGCGCCAGAAGCGTAGCAGCGCAGGCTTGAGGCCCGCGGCGTGCATGCGCAGCCAAGCACGGTCGAGCGCGTTGTTCTCGGCTCCGCTGCGAAGCCCGCTGTCGAGCACGAACGCCTGCGGTGCGCCCGGCGGACACGGCGAGCGCCGATCGATCATGCCGCTTCCCCCCAGATCCTCAGTGATGCCGGATGCGTGCTGTGAGCTGAATCAGCACCCCCGATGCGTCCTTGGGGTGCACCATCCAGTGCGGCTCCTGGCGCAGCACGCGCGCACCTAGCGCGCGCAGGCGCGCGAGCGTGACCTCGATGTCGTCGGCCGGGATCGCAACGGCGATCACGCCTTCGCCGTGGCTTTCCAGGCGCTGCGCGAGCAACGAAGCCTGGCCCGGCACCGGGCTTACCAGCTCGATCATGCGCGCACCCATCTCGAAACGAGTCGCCTCGAAAGCGCCGCGCGAGATCGGATGTACGCCCATGGCCTGCGCTCGAACACCCGTCATCGTCTCCCAGCGCCGTGCTGCGCCTGCCAGATCGCGAACACGGATCGCGACGTGGTCAAGGCAGGCGTCACCGGACCTTGGTGGCGGTCCGAACTCGCGTCGCGGCGTGAGTTGCACCAGCACCCCGTTCGCGCCGCGCGGATGGACGTAGACGTGCCCGTTGCTGCGCAACAGCGACACACCTTCGGCTTCGAGCGCGGCAGCGCGTGCGCCGAGATCGGCCACGGGCAGACAGATCAGATGTACGCCCGGTCCGGCGCGGCTCATGCGCCGTGCAATCTCGCCGCCCTGACCGTGCGTCGGACTGCCCAGTGGCTCGGCGAGCTCGACCATGGCGTCGCGCAGATAGAACCGCGTATAACGCGCGCTGCCGTCGGCTGCGGTGTGAGTGGCAGGATCGCCGCCGCAGATCGCGCGGTAGATCTCGCCAACCCGCGAATCGTTTGCGGCGATGACGACGTGGTCGAGCCTGCAGGGATTGGTCGCGATTGCGTTCATACGCATGCGCCAGGGCGGATCGATACCGCGCCGGACAAGCCGCGGCGACCTGCGACTGCAGCAACCACCTCGGCTAGCCTCGAGCGCGCCGTCTCGCGACAGCGAGCACGAGCAAGGCGCCGGTCATCATCATGATCCAGGTCTGCGGTTCGGGAACCGGCGTAACCTGCCAGCCGATATCCTGCAACGCAGCCCAGTCGAGGTCGGTGAAAGGCTTGCGAACACCGTTTGCGATCTGCGGATCCATCGAGGCCTCGAACGAGCCGGCCAGATTGATCGTGCTCGTGATGCCGCTCGCCCAGTGGCTGCCGTCATTGGCAAGTGGAACCGGCGCGCCGTGAACGGCTTGCGCGTGCGCGCCGAGAAAATCGCCATTGTCGAGCTGTGCGTCCCACGACGCGGCCGAACCCACACCAAGCAGGTGCCCGATCTCGTGTACGGCTACCGAGTACAAGTCGGCACGGCCCGCGGCCACCGGCGTCGAATGATCATCGTGCCACTCGGTGCTAGCCCTGAACGCGATCGAGCCGCCCCAGGGTGCGAAGTCCGTGGCCGGCGTCGCCAGTACGCCGGCTTGGCCGCGGCTGCGCACCGCGTCGAGGAAGGTTTGGCTACCGCTGCCATTGAACGAGGAGGCGGCCACACCCAGCGGGCTCTGAGCGCGTGCGCCGACAAAAACCAGAATCTCGTTCTGAGCGATCGGCTGGTTCACGAGCTGGATCTCGGCCCCACCCGAGGGATGCAGCGCCGACAGGGTATACGTATTGCCGCCGCTGCCCGGCGTGATCGCGTCGAGAATGTCCGTGATGCGCGCCTCGAAGGCGCTTGCCGCCGCTTCGAGACTATCCTTTCGCACTTGGCTGGCGAAAAAACCGCTGGTGTCGGCCGAGTAGTCGAATACGATATCGATTGCGGCCAACGCAGGCTGCGCACTCGCAAATAATGACAGCGCAACGAGACGGCGTTTCATCGCGACACCTCCCCGGTAGACCATCGATCAGCCCGGATACTCACCAGCGGATCCGTGCGCACACGCGCCACGATACCACCTGCCCGGTTCGATCCCCGCCGTAGTATGTCACACGCGACCGATCGTTTCGCGCCGCTCGCCGACCGAGGATCGGACCCGACGCTGCGCGTACGCGGTCGAGAGCTCCCCCGATGACCGGATCACGGTGCGGGCCTCGGCGCCACGCGCCGCCGTCACATTGCGTGATGGCGTTCTGCGCCTTAATCTCACCTTCGAACAGGCACAGGGCCGAAGTGGGCGAAGATCGAGGCAGCGAGATCGGGCGACAGGAGACGAGCCAGCATGGAATTCGGTGTGAGCGTCGGTCACATTTCCGCGGTGGATTACGCGCAGCACGGCGAGCGGCTGGGATTCGCACGTTGCTGGGTCACCGATAGCCCGCTCATTCGATCCAACCTGTTCGCGACCATGGCGGCCGTCGCGCTGCAGACGCGCACGATACAGGTCGGGGCCGGGGTGGCGGTGTGCGGGATGCGGCTCGCGCCCGAGGCGGCCAACGGGGTAGCCACCGTCAATGCCCTGGCGCCCGGGCGTACGTTCGCGATATTCGGCACCGGCAACACGGCTATGCGCATGCTGGGGCTGCGTCCGAGCAACCTGAAAGGGCTGCGCGAATACGTGCGCGTGTTGCGCGCGCTGTTGCACGGCGAGGAGGTCGACTTCGCGCATGGCGGCGAGGCGCATCGGGTGCGCTTCGCGGCGCTCGATCAGGGGCACGTCCGGCTCGATCCGCCGCCGCCCGTGCTGGTGGCGGCCAATGGTCCGATGGGGCAGGCGCTGGCGGGCGAGCTGGCCGACGGGGTATGCACGTCGCTGCCTCGCGGGGGCACCATGGCCGAGGTGATGGCGAACGTGCGGCGTGGCGCGGCGAAGGTGGGACGAAACCTGCCGGCCGACTTTCACACGGCCGCTCTGGTGAACGTGCTCATGCTCGATGCGGGCGAGCCCCTCACCTCGCCCCGGGTGATTGCCGAGATCGGCCCCGCCGTCATGACCAACTTCCACTATCTCGTGGACTGGGTGCGCGAGACCGGCAGCGAGCCGCCGGCCTACGTGCGTCCGGTGTGGAACGACTACATCGCGTTTCGCCGCAGCCGCGATGCCGCCGACGCGCATGTGAAAATGCACGCGACCCACTATGCCACGCTCGACCCCGACGAGATGCGCTTCATCACCCCCGAGATCGTGCGCGCGCTGGCGATCGTCGGCGAACCGCCGGAACTGGTCGAGCGGCTGCGTGAACTCGAAGCCCAGGGCCTGAAGCAGATCACCTTCCATCCGCCGTTCGCGCGCCGCTACGAAGTGATGGAGAAGTTCGCGCGCGTCGTGATGGCGAAGTTGTAGGCGCCTGAAGGAGGCATCGATGAAGCATGCTGCCATTGCGACCTGGATCGTCGCAGCGGGTCTGCTCGGCGCTGCCGGCGTGCATGCACAGAAGTACCCGGAGCGTCCGATTCGGCTGATCGTTCCGTTTTCGCCGGGCGGCACACCGGAGGCAATCATCGCTCGGCTCAACCAGGAGATCGTCGAGGCGATGGCCGAGCCCGACATGCGCGAGAAGCTCGCCCGCACCGGCGTCAATCCGGGGTCATCCACGCCGCAGGAGCTC
>WYBJ01000270.1 GCA_011525945.1 Burkholderiaceae bacterium
TCGCCGTCCCGTTCGACGATCCGCCGTGCCAGATCGACCGTCGTGCGCCCGAAACGCAGCACCGATTCCACCGACGCCGGTGCGAGGGCTTGGCGCCGCAATTGGGCGCGCACGCGCGCCAGTAGCTCGGCGGCGCCAAAGGGTGGTGAGTTCGAGCCGGCCGTGCAGCGGCGCGGCCAGCAGCGCGACCAGTGCGCAGGCGGCCACCGCCGCCACATAGCCGCGCCAGACGAAGGTGCCGGCCACCGGTGCGGGGCGTCGGGACGGCACGCGTTCGCGCGCCGCGGCCGGCGCGGCCATCTGCAGGACGTCGAGATCGCCCTCGGCGAGTTCGGCAATGCGATCGGCGGTCGAGATCTGCCCGGGCCAGCGTCTGCGGCGGCCGCGGCCGATGACGAGCCGCGACAGGTTGTGCTCGCGGGCGTAACGCACCAGCGCCGGCACGGCCTCGGGCGCGGCCGGGTTGGCAATCGCGGCACCCAACTCCTGCGCAAGCTTCAGCGCTCGCAGCGCCTGCTCGCGCCGGGCAGCGGACAGCCGATGCACGGCCGGCGTCTCGACATGGACCGCATGCCAGGTCACGCCCAATTGCGAGGCCAGACGCGCGCAGCCGCGCACTACCGTCTCGGCGCTGTCGCCTCGTCGCGTTGCACCTGCTGCAGCAGCCGGTCGGGATCGGGGCGCGCGGCGAGCGTCATCGTCACAGCCAGCCAACACGCCGGAACCGCCAGTACAGTGCGCCGGCGGCGGCAGCGATCGCACCCAGCGCCATCGGATAACCCCAGGCCCACTTCAGCTCGGGCATGTACTCGAAGTTCATGCCCCAGATCCCGGCCAGCGCGGTCGACACCGCGAAGATCGCAGCCCAGGCCGCGAGCTGCTTGGTGGTCTCGGATTCTTCGATCGTCACCACCGACAGGTTCACCTGGATCGCGGTACCGATCGTCTCACGCATCGCATCGATCGCCGCGTGGATGCGCGTAAGGTGGTCGTGCACATCACGGAAGTACTCCTGCGTATTGCGGCACACCTCCGGCACGCGTCCGCCATGCATCTTGCCCACCACCTCAACCAGCGGCGCCACCGCATGACGAACCTCGGTGGCGCGGCTCTTCAGCGTGTACAGCCGCTCGATGTTCAGGCGCGCCGCACCATGGGTGAAGATCTGGCTCTCGATGGCTTCGAGTTCGTTCTCCAGCGTGTCCAACACCGGGAAGTAACGGTCGACGACGTTGTCCATCAGCGCGTAGAGCACGAATCCCGCGCCCTGTCGCATCTGCTCGGGTTCGCGCTCACAACGCTCGCGCACGCCGAGGAACCCGTGCGTGCTGCCGTTGCGCACCGACAACACGAAATTCGAACCGACGAAGATCGCAACCTCACCCCATTCGAGCTCGCCGCCGCGCAGTTCGGGCAGCTTCATCACCACGAAAAGCGTGCCGCCGTATTCCTCGAGCTTCGGCCGTTGGTGGCCGTGACGCGCATCCTCGATCGCCAGGTCGTGCAGGTTGAATTCGCGCTGCATCTCGCGCAGTTCGTCGTCGGTCGCATCGCGCAGCGCGACCCAGACAAAACAGTCCGAGCGCGCGAGCCAGCGGTCGATCTCGTCGATCGGAATATCGGCAAGCTTGTGCCCGCCCTCGTAGGCCACACAGTTGATCAGCATCGATGTCCCCCCGGTTCCATGGCGGGTGCATCTTCTCATGCCACGCGGGCTATGCGCCGCGCGCACGCTCGCGCTGGCCGATGAGCCGCCAGGCTGGCGCCAGCGGCAGAACGATCACCGGCAGCGCCGCCAGTGGCAGGGCCGCGATCGGCGACATGGCGCAGGGACTCATCGCGCTCCGCTTGTTTCCAGCGCGAGGTTGAGACGCAGGACGTGCACCCTCGGCTCGCCGAGGAAGCCGAACAGCGCCGGCTCGGTGTGGCGGTCGATCAGCTTGCGCAGCCGGTCATCGCCACCAGCCGGCCGGCCGCCTGGTGCTCGCGGATAAGCTTCAACTTGGCCTCGGGTGTGGCTTCGGCGAGGAAGTCGTCGACGCCGCCCTCGGCAGCGATGGCTGCGGCGGTGAGGCGGTTGTCACCGGTGACCATCACGGTCTTGTCGAGCAGCAGCACATCTACGTCGCCAGCGGCCTCGACCGCGCGGCCCGACGTTGCGATCACATTGGCCTGCATCATGCGGCTCATGCCAGCCACGCCGATCGCACTCAGCAGTCCCGCGATCGCGGTCGGAATCAGGCACACCAGCAGCGCCACCAACACCACCAGGCTGACCGGCTGGCCGCCGCCGGCGGCCAGCACGCCGAACAGCGAAAACGGCAACAGCGTAACGACGACGCCGAGGAAGACGATGGTCAGAGCCACCAGCAGGATGGTCAGCGCGATCTCGTTGGGCGTCTTCTGGCGCTTGGCGTTGTCGACCATCGCGATCATACGATCGACGAAGGTTTCACCGGGATTGACCGCCACGCGCGCGACGATCCAGTCGGACAGCACACGTGTGCCACCGGTCAGCGCCGAAAAGTCGCCCCCGGACTCGCGGATCACCGGCGCCGATTCGCCGGTGATCGCGCTCTCATCCACCGAGGCCACGCCGTCGATCACCTCGGCGTCGGCGGGAATGATGTCGCCGGCTTCGATCAGCACGATGTCGCCGCGCCTCAGGCTTTCGGCTGCCAGCGGATGCCACTTCATTGCGGCGTGCGGCTCCCCGTGGCGATAGGCGCCTTCCAGCCTCTTGGCCCACGTCTTCTTCTTCAGCCCGCGCAGGCTCGCCGCCTGCGCCTTGCTGCGGCCCTCGGCCATCGCTTCGGCGAAGTTGGCGAACAGTACTGTGAACCACAGCCACAGCGCCACCGCAATGCTGAACCACGCGGGCTGCGCGAGCGCGAGCCCGGTCGTGAATACGCTGCCGACCCAAACGACGAACATCACCGGGTTACGCCACTGCACACGCGGGTCGAGCTTGCGTAAGGCATCGAGCGCAGCCGGGCCGACCAGCGTTGCATCGAACAGGATTAGAGGCTCGCGGGTCATGGTGCCCTTCAACGCGTGTGCAACATCAGGTGCTCGACCACTGGCCCCAACGCCAGCGCCGGTACGTAGTTCAGCAGACCCACCAGCAGCACGGTGCCAACCAGCAGTAGCGCGAACAGCGGCCCGTGCGTGGGCAGCGTGCCCGCGCCGGCTGTCAAGCGCTTCTTCGCCGCCAGCGAGCCGGCGATCGCCAGCACGGGCACGATCACGCCGAAGCGGCCGAACCACATCGCTGTGGCGATCAGCGTGTTGTAGAAGGGCGTGTTGGCCGACAGCCCGGCGAAGGCGCTGCCGTTGTTGTTGGCGCCCGAGGTCAGCGCGTACAAGATCTCGGTGAAGCCGTGCGGCCCGGGGTTGGCGACACCGATGCGCCCGGCGTCGGTGGCGACGGCGAGCGCCGTGCCCAGCAGCACCAGCAGCGGCGTGACGAGGATCGCGACCGCGACCATCTTCATCTCATTCGCCTCGATCTTTTTGCCTAGGTATTCGGGCGTGCGCCCAATCATCAGCCCGGCGATGAACACCGCCATGATGGCGAACATCAGCATGCCATAGAGACCCGTGCCGACGCCGCCGAAGATGACCTCGCCGAGCTGCATCATCACCAGCGGCACCGCGCCGCCGAGCGGCGTGTAGCTGTCGTGCATGCTGTTGACCGCGCCGCAGCTCGCGCCGGTGGTGACGGTGGCAAAGAGCGCCGAGGCGTTGATGCCGAAGCGCGTCTCCTTGCCTTCCATGTTGCCGCCGGCCTGGGTCGCGCTGGCCTGCTGATCGGTGCCGAGCGACGCCAGCAGCGGGTTGCCCTGCTGCTCGGCGATGGTCCCGCCGACCACCGCGACGACGAAGACCAGCGTCATCGCGCCGATCACCGTCCAGCCCTGGCGCATGTCGCCGACCATGCGGCCGAAGACGAAGCACAGCGCCGCCGGGATCAGGAAGATCGAAAGCATCTGCACCAGGTTGGTCAGTGCGTTCGAGTTCTCGAACGGGTGCGCCGAGTTGGCGTTGAAGAAACCACCGCCGTTGGTGCCGAGCATCTTGATCGCCAGTTGCGAGGCGACTGGCCCCATCGCGAGCGTCTGTGTCTGCGAGCGCTGCTCCTCCATCACCGGCTGGCCCTGCGCGTCGAGCAGCGGCGCGCCGTCGGCGCCGGTCTTGGGCTGCTGCCAGCTCACCGCCTCGAGCGTCTGCACCAGCTGGTAGGGGCTCAGGTTCTGGACCACGCCCTGGCTCGCGTTGAGCAGCGCGACGACGATCGCCAGCGGCAGCAGGATCCACAGCGTGACGCGCGTCAGATCCACCCAAACGTTGCCGACCGACCGTGCATCGTGGCGCGTGAAGCCGCGGATCAGCGCGACCACGACGACGATGCCACTAGCCGCCGACAGGAAGTTCTGCACCGTCAGCACGAGCATCTGCGTCAGGTAGCTCATCGTCGACTCGCCGCCGTAGCCCTGCCAGTTTGTGTTGGCGACGAAGCTGACCGCAGTGTTGAAGGCCGAGTCGGGCGGGACCGCGCCCATGCCCTGCGGGTTGAGCGGCAGCACACCCTGCACGCGCTGCAGTGCGTACGCCGCGAACAGGCCGAGCGCGTTGAACAGCAGCAGCCCGAGCGCGTAGGTCAGCCACGCCTGCTCGCGCTCGGCATCGACGCCGGCCAGCCGGTACAGCAGCGTCTCGACGCGCTGCCCCCAGCCGAAGCGCCCCTGCACCACTGCGTCGATCCAGCGCGCCAGCGGCCAAGCAAAGGCCAGCAGCAGCGTGAGGAAGAGCGCAAGTTGCATCCAGGCCGACGCACTCACGAGAAGTCCTCCGGGCGCAGCAGCGCGGCGACCAGGTAGAGGAGCAGGCCGAGCGCGATGAGCGCGCCGGCGATGTCCCAGCCGGTCATGGCGCTGGCTTGCGCCGCTGCAGGCGCTCGCAGCCGAGGGCGAGGCCGACGAAGACAATCCAGAACGCCAGCCCGACGGCGAGAAAGGCGATGTCCATGCATGCTCCAGTTCTACGGGTGCACGAATGGTCGACCGCCGGCGATCAAGCTGGTGCAAAGATCCGCAGCCTGCGCATCAAGCTTTCGTCAAGAAACCGCCTGCTGCCGGACGTCACTGCGACGCGACGCACTATTACGATGAGGAAGCACGAAGACCCCACGCACCCACCTCATTGGCGTGTGCGGGGGCCGTATTACGACGCGCCGGTCTTCCGGTTCTCGAAGCGCCGCGCGTAAACATCGTCGCAGCCACGGAACAGCGACCGGAACAGTACGATCCCCGCCTGGGACAACGGCGTTCGATTGACGGATATCTCGTCGTGGAGTTGAAAGCGGCCCGCTTCAATGGGCCGCCATCACGACACCGGTCGAACATCAAGTCCACGCCGAAGAGGTCGGCGTGCAGGAAGTCAGCGCGGCAGGCGTCCGAGCGCGATGTCCCGGCCCGTATTCGCGCCGGGCTGCGCGCGCAACTCGATCCGATCGAGCCACTTGACGCTCGTGAAGCAGTCATCGCCCGGCACGACGAGTCGCACCGGCCAGCCGTGCTCGCGCGGGAGCGGCGTGTCGCCGAGTCGCGTCGCAAGCAACGCGCGGCGTGCTGCATCGAGCGACAGCGGGACACTGAACTCGCCCGCGGATGCCTGCACGAACCGCGCCTGCTCCGCGACGCCGGCCGCTTCGAGCACCGTGGCGAGCGCGACCCCGCCCCAGTGCAAGCCAGGCACGCTCCAGCCCTCGAGACAGCGAAAGTCATCGGTCACCTCGGCCTGGCGTAACGCGGCGAGATCGCTTGGCGTCAACTCGAGCCGACGTACGACGAGACCATCGACGACAAGCCGCGGCTCGGCCGATGCGGGCGGTCCGGCGTGGTGGACCGGCAATGTGGAGAGTGATTGGGGTTCGCTTTTTGCCATGATGAACGCGGAATATACCGTCAGCGCGCCCAATCCGTCGATCGCCCGGAAACGCGCATGGATGCTGGATCCCGCACTAGAAATTTACCCTCAACCCGAAAATCGACCTGACGGTAAATTTCCGCGGGTAACTCAACGCGAGCCCTTTTACCGTCAGATTTACCGTCACGACGCTGCTCAACGGCGCCGCGATCAGTGCGCATCCCCCGTTTCCTCCATTGCTTCCTTCCATGGCCTGATCGTCGCGAGCGTCTTCGCGAGGCTCGCCTTCGCAACTTCAGTGTCGTAGTCCGCCTGCAGGCGCAGCCACCAGCCATCGGAAAGCCCGAAGAAGCGGCACAGCCGCAGATCGGTGTCCGCGGTGACGGCGCGCTTGCCGGCGACGATTTCGCCGATGCGCTGCGCGGGCACGCCGATCTCCTTCGCCAGGCGGTAGTTGCTCATGCCCAAGGGCTTGAGAAACTCCTCGGCGAGCATCTCGCCCGGCGACACCGGTTTGAGTTTCCTGGTCATCTCGTCCTGCCTCAGTGATAGTCCACGATCTCGACGTCTTCGGCGTCGCCGCCTGTCCAGCTGAAGCCGACGCGAAACTGATCGACATACTTATTCGACGAGACGGTGACATTTGCTGTTCAGTGAAGATCATCGGCACCCCCGTGGCGGACGCGTGACGATCCGACTGTCACCCTTTCGGTCGCGCGCAGCATCGAGAGGAAGCTATCAGGCGGCAGCCGGCTGGAAGACGCGGATCCTGAGCGCAAGCTTGGCGCGCAGTTCCCGATCTGCGACCCGCATGTCGTACTCGGATTGCAGGTTCAACCAGAACCTTGGCTCCGTGCCGAAAAAGATCCCGAGCCGAAGCGCCGTGTCTGCCGTGATGGGGCGCTGACCATTCACCAGAGAGCCTAAGCCACACGAAGTGGGAGTGCAAATATCACGTGGTGCTTATACCGAAACGGCGCAGGAAGACGCTCTATGACGAGTTGAAGCGGCATCTGAGGGAGGTGTTTCATGATCTGGCGCGGCGTAAGGAGAGTCAGATCATCGAGGGGCACATGATGGCCGATCACGTGCACATGCTGATATCGATACCGGAGCCCCGAATGCCCGATAACACCACCAAGTCATGCGCGTCCTGCGGCCTGGCGCCGCGCCCGTTCGATTCAGTCCTCTATGGCAGCTACGGTGGACCCTCACGCCTGCTGTGCGGCCGCTGCTTCAACCTTGAGGCTGCACGCCGCCGTGGACTGGTCGACTTCGAGCACATCGACTTCGAACCGTCGACCATGAGCGACGCGCGTGGCCGCGAGCATGTTTTACAATTCCGCACGCACTTGTTTGCTGGCGGCGTCACGATCGATGCGATCGAACGCAACGAAGACCAGTCCGAGAGCTATTGGTTCAAGCTCATCGGGAACGAGGAAGGGGACCTGTTCGAGTTGCTCGCTCGGCTCGTCACCAAGATGCGCCAAGAACTCGCATGCACGCACCTCGAAGAGGGCGCGTACGGACTGCAAATCAACGACCGTGGCATCGTTCGCGCCAGAATCGAGAGCGACCCCGAGGGCAAGACCGATATGCCTGCGGTCGTGATCGACGGCCGCAACATCTCCTGGGGCGAGTTCGGGCGCATGGTGGCGACCTACATGGGCTTCCAGTTCAAGCTCCAACTGCGCGACCTCAGCGACGATATCTGAGCGTTGCGCAAGGGGCTCAGCGATGGTACGCAAGACTCGTCGTGGCCCGCCGGCAAAAGGCCCCCTGGATCTCGACAGCATCCTGCATCTGCGGCACTCGCGAGGATGAGTCCGGTGTTGCTTGGTGAGCTGAGTCCCTGCGAGTTACATGATCTGTAGCACGCTGTGACACGCGAGCACGATGCGCGCGCACAGGCAGCAACGACGTCGATGCGATGATCGGCGTCACGGTCACGGCGAAGTTGGAGTTGCGTGGTGTCTGGGGGTATTTCGAGAGGTGAGTGCGGGTGTTCGCCGCTCAACCTTGCTGCGCGCGCAGACAAGGTCCGTCAATGACGATGGTGTGGCATCGTTCGCGTAGCCGGCTCAACAGTGCCTGGGTGAGCGGCTTGTTACCGAGGAAGTCCTGCCACGCTGGGTAGGGCAAATTCGTGGTGAGCAGCGTTGGTTTTCTGTGGTGACGCTCTTCCATGAGCTTGAAGAAGATGTTGGTCTGCTCGGGCTTGATGTTTAAGTACCCGAGTTCGTCAATCGCGAGGACGTCGACGTTGGCGAGCGTGCGAAGCAGCTTGCGGGTCGAACGATCGGCAAGCGAAGCGTACATCTCATCGAAGAGGTCCTGGGCTTTGATGAATAACGCGCGGTAGCCGTTTTGCACCGCCTTAAGCACGAGAGCACTCATCAGTCCGGTTTTGCCCACACCGGTCTCGCCGATGAACACGATGTTCTCGGCCTTGGGGATGAAGCCAAGCTGCGCGAAGGTTCGGATTTGACGCTCTTTGACGCCGGTCTGGATTTTGAAGGGGAACGTTTCCAGGGTCCAGGTTTCGGGTAGGTGCGCGCGCTTAAGCCGCGCGGCGAGCGCGGCTTGTTGTCGCGCCTGCCACTCGGCGCGCAGCAGTTGGGCGAACAGGGTGAGAACCGGCGTGCCCTCGCGCTCGGCGACGGCGAGACACTCGTCGAGGTGTGCTGCGATCGCTTTGAGCTTCAAGTTCAGTAACAGCTGCTGCACGTCCTCATTCATCGGGTTCATCGCCTGGGGTGGATTCAACGTCGAAGAGGAAGTAGTCCTTGGCGATGCGCTTGAGCACCATGCGTTCGAGCCGATCCAGATCGAAGAGCCGGTACTCGGTGGCGAGCGCAACGGCGCCCATGAACGCATCGCGCGGGTAGTCTTGCAGCATCGCGAGCAAGCGGCGCAGCGGCGCTCGCCGATCGCCGATGTGTTCCTTGAGCATGTGCAGGTAGTCGCCA
>WYBJ01000271.1 GCA_011525945.1 Burkholderiaceae bacterium
AGTCTTGCGGATTCTTGACCTTCATGCGCAGGGCATCACCCTCTCCTACTGCCGGATCAAGCACACCGGCGGCTGCCGCGGCCGGCCGCTGCCAGCATCTCTGATACTATCGACTATCGTCTTGCGCCAGGGCGGACGGCTGTGCGGCCGACGAGCCGCAGCCTTCCGAGCGACCGGCCGGTCACGCCCGCGGCCGAGGCGCATGCGGAGGCAATAGATGGCTGCGACCGAAACGGCTTCCCTCTCCTCGTTCGCCAGGTTTGTTCGGGGCTTCGTCCGGCTCGGTCGTTTCCTCGTCTTCCTCGCCACGGCCGGCTGGATCTTCCCTCACGTCTGCACCGAGTCGATGGATCTCACGCGTATCCAGAACGAACATTCGGCCGGTCAGGACGAAAACGCGGGTCGCTAACCCGGTCTGGGCGCCGTCAGTGGCCTCGGCTCAGAACTTGATGCCGAGCTCCTTGATCGCCGCCTCGATCTCGGCGTACTCCTTCGCCACCTCCTTTTTCAGGTCGGCAGGGCTCACCCAGTCGGCGGAGTCGCTGCCCACCGCCTGCAGCCGCTTGGTGTATTCGTCGGAGTTCATGCCATCGCTCACCACCTTGTTGAGCGCGAGGATGATCGGTTGTGGTGTCTTGGCGGGCACCCAAAGGTTGTACGCGTTGGCGACGACCGTGTTGTAACCCTGCTCCTTGAGCGTCGGCATGTCGGGCAGCGCCTTCACGCGCTTCGTGCCCAGGTTGCACAGGCCGCGCACTTTGCCGGTCTTGATGGCGCCGACGGCCGACATGGCGCTGGTGGCGGCCATGTCGATCTCTCCGCCCATGAGGGCGAGCAGCGACGGGGCGCTACCCTTGTACGGAATGTATTTGATGTTGAGCCCGGATTCCTTCGCCAGTTGCGACATGCCGATATGCACCGCGCTGCCGATGCCGGAACTGCCCGAGTAGCTGAGCTGTTTGGTCTTAGAGAGCGCGATGAGGTCCTTGATCGAGTGCGCCGTGACTCTGGGATGAACGACCAGGATGTACGGCTGCTCGGTCGTGCGCACCACCGGCTGGAAGGTTTTCAGCACGTCGAAGTCGACCCGCTTGGCTGCACCCTGCATCAGCAAGCCGAAACCGTTCTGATAGATCGTATAGCCGTCGGGCTGGGCGCGGGCTGCGATGCCGGTCGCGATGATGCCGCCGCCGCCGGGACGGGACTCGACGATCACGTTCTCGCCCCAGGCCTTGTGCAGAATCTCGGCCGTCATTCGGGCGACCATGTCGGAGCCCGCACCCGGATTCACCGAGATGATGATCCGGATCGGGCGTGTCGGATAGTTCGCCGGTTTCGTTTGCGCCAGCGCTGCCGCCGATTGGCCCAGGGCTAGTGTCGCGAGCAGACAGCTCAGCTTCTTCGTCATGACCTTCATGTTTCTTCCTCCTCGAATGGACGACGTTTCTACCCGTTATCTCTTCTCGACCCGAGCTCGGAACTTGCGCCGTGCGCGGCCAGGACTTTCGCATCGGTTCGGGTGCAAGCGGCTCTGTCGCGCGCCGCGAGCGCCACGCGCCGCATAGCTTCCTCGGACTCCCTGCTTACCCTTCGAGCGTGCCGCTAGGACTTGCGTTCCTTGCGCACGAACCCGGCGAGCTTTTCTTTCCACTCGTCGGAGTGCATGCAGCCTACCCAGGCTTCGACGTCATAGCGCAGCCCCGCCGTGAGGCCCACCTCCATCGACTGGCTCAACGCGCGCTTGGCTTGAATGACGCCCACCGAGGGGTATTGTGCGATCTGTCGGGCCATCGCCATCGCTTCGTCCATGACCTTGGCAAGCGGCACGACGCGGTTGACCAGACCCAACGCCTTCGCCTCTTTGGCATCCCAGCGCCGGCCGGTGAAAATGAGCTCGCGCGCCATCTGGTAGCCGACCAGGCGCGGCAGGCGCTGGCAGGCGCCTCCGCCAGGGAAGAAGCCGTGCGTGACTTCAGGCAGCGAGAAGATCGCGTTGTCCGAGCAGATCAGAATGTCGCACTGCAGTGCCATCTCGTAGCCGCCTGCCATGCAGTAGCCCTTGATCGCAGCGATCACCGGCTTGGTCACGTTCGAGAGCGCGCTGGTCGATTTCGCGGTCAGGTAGTGCCGGTCGTACACCATCTCCTCGGTGCTGCGGGCGGCGCGCTCCTTGAGATCCGCTCCGGTGCAAAACGCCTTGTCGCCGGCCCCCGTAATGACGACGACCTTGACCTCCGGGTCCATGTCGAGCTTGGGAAACACCTCCAGCAGTTCGAGGCGCATCTGCCGGTTGATCGAGTTGAGCGCTTCGGGGCGATTGAGTGTCAGGACTGCGACGCCATCTTCGACGCTGAGCAGGTGTGCGGAGGAATTGGCCATGGGTTGGTTCCTGAAGGGTGATGGATCTCGGACGGCGAGGCACGCGACGAAGCGACGCTGCGCCCTGTGTCGCGCACGTGCATGCCGCGCCGACACTATATCAAATCGGATGTAGGGCGCGCTGCTTCGATCGCGCGGCCGCGTTCACCCGTATGCCCTCGCTGACGCCACGTTCGAAAGCGCCGCAGCGCGACGACCGCGAACCGCGCGCTACTTGGGCTCGGTTGACTGCGTACGTTGGAACAGGAATACTCGGCCCGACGCTGCGCGAGCGTCTATCTCACACGACCCGAAAAGAGCTGGCTTTGGATTGGATCACACACGAGATCGCCATCGGCAACTGCGACGATGCGCTGCGCCTTGACGTCCTGCGCGATGCCGGGATCAGCGGCATCCTTTCGCTGACGGGCTGGCCGAACAACGCCAACAACGTTCACGGCATCGATTGGCGCTGTGTCGAGCTGATCGATGGCGAAGGCAACGATGTCATCCGGCTTAAGCAGGCGCTGGGGCACTTGCACACGCTCGTCACCACGCGGGGCAATGTGCTGGTCCATTGCATGGAAGGCGTGAGTCGTTCACCGCTGGTTGTGGCGAGCTATCTGGCCGACACGGCCGGGCGCGAGTTCGATGCCTGCCTGCACGAAGTGGCGCAAGCGCGCGGGCGGCTGAATATTCAGCCGGGGCTGCTCGACCTGCGCCGAGCCTACGAGGTTGCCTTCAAGGCGCACGAACGCGTTTTCACACCCGCCCTCGGGCCTGCACTGCTGCTCGCGTCGGACTGAGCTCGCGCCCGCCGCCAGCGCTTCGCCGCACCGGTCCGAGGCGGTGTTGCGTCCGAATGGGACCACGCCCGGCATTTTCGCGCCCCTTGCTTCGACCGCGCCGGGTTATCCCTTATCCCACGGCGTTTCAGCCACCGCGTTGCGAGCGCTGATGCGTCCGAAGGCAAGGCATTCGCCGATATTGCCGGTGCCCTGGTACATGTAGCTGTAGATCGAGCCGAGCTCCCCGGCGCTGTACAGACGCGGGATCGGTGTGTCGTCCGGACGCACGACCTGCGCCTTGGCGTTGCGCCGCGGGCCGCCCTGGGTATTGAGCATCGAGGGCGACAGCTCGATCGCGTAGTACGGTCCCCGGCCGAATGGCGTGAGCATGATCGTGCGCGCGAAATCCTCGTCCTTGCCGCTCGCGCAGCTTGCGTTCCAGCGCGCGACGGTTGCGCCCAGCGCTGCGGGATCGAGCCCGATGCCGCGAGCGAGCTCGGGTATTGTCGGCGCGCGCGTGATCCAGCCGCGTTCGAGCTCGGCGACGTTGTCCTCGCTCCAGTCGTAGCGCTCGATAATGCGACCCCAGCCGCTCACCGGCTTCTTGTCGTACAAGGGGCCGGACGAGAACACGGCATGATCGAACAGCAGGAACATCGGACAAGGCACCGGACTGGGGACCCATTTGCCGTGCTTACGGATCTTGCCGTGCATGGTCTTCAGCTTCTCGTTGCAGAAACGGCTTGCATCCGGACCCACCACGATCATGCCGCCGGGTTGCTCGTGGCTGAAGTGCAGTGGTGTCAGGGAAAACGTGGTCCGGTACTCGGGCACTTTGAGCGCCATCGAGGGGCCGGCGTAATT
This sequence comes from Burkholderiaceae bacterium, assembly GCA_011525945.1. Lineage (GTDB taxonomy): Bacteria > Pseudomonadota > Gammaproteobacteria > Burkholderiales > WYBJ01 > WYBJ01. The sequence continues at coordinate 4,011 of WYBJ01000271.1, forward strand.
GTTCATGTGCCACAGGTCGGCGCCGACCATGAGGCCCATGCGCACGCCATCACCCTCATTGTACGGCGAGCCGCTGGTGTAGCAGTAAGGTAGCCCCGGAAGGTAGTTGCGGATCATCTCCTGGTTGTTCTCGAAGCCGCCGCAGGTGAGGATCACGGCCTTGCGCGCCTTGATGAACACGGGCTTGCCGTCGCGCTCGGCGCGCACGCCCAGGATCTCGCGGCTGATGCCGTCCTGAATCAGTTCACGCGCCGGTGTTTCGTACAAGACTTCGACGCGACGCTGCTTGACCGACTTCTCGAAGAACGCCCAGGTCTGCGAGTACCCGAGCACATCGCCGTTGTGATACTTGCGCACGCAATCCGACCCGGGCAGGTCGGGGAACTCGATACCGACCGGTGGGTGCTGATGCTCCTGCGGATCGCCGCCGATGGCGCTGACCCAGGCGTTGTTGCGGTGCACCTCGTGCGCCCACACCCGAGCCATGTCCTGGGGGATCTCGAAGTGACCGCACATCGCGTTCAGGTAGGTGACCGCCTTGTCCACGTCCGACACGTACAGATAGCCCTGGCCCGCGACGCGGGTGTTGCCGCCTTCCTCGCCCTCGGGCGCTTTTTCCAGCAGCAGAACTTTCGCACCGAGATCGTGCGCGGTGATCGCGGCGGCGGCGCCGGCGCCGCCGAATCCCACGATCACCACGTCCGCTTCGCGATCCCACTTTGCAGGTAGCCATGGTTGCTGCACTTTGCATTGCCTCCGGTTGTATTGCCGCCGATATCGCGTGCGGCGCGCGTGCCGAGCGCCGCTCGAGCACCGGCAACCGGCGCCTGTTGAAACGGCTCGGTACGAAAATCGCAGTGCCGAACGATCGTGCGAGTTTAGCGTTACGTACGCTTGGCCTACAATGGCGTCACGCCGTGCCGGCGCCGCTGCGGAGGACGCGAAGCGGCGCTTGACCGGTTCGCACAAGCCGATTGACGCATCGCCCGGCGCACCGCTCGGGGCACCAGGCAAAACCGAGGAGATTGCTATGGGAACGACCGAAATACTGGCGCGCTGGATAGCCGACACGACCTATGAGCAGATCCCGGTCGAGGCTATCGAGCAGGCGAAGAAATCGATACTCGACTACATCGGCACGGCGACGTATGGCAGTCGTTCGGAGCTCGGCAAGATCATGCTCGATTTCATCCGCGAACAAGGCGGCAATCCGCAGTCGCGCGTCATCGGCACCAGCATCCGTACCGCCAGCGCCCAGGCGGCGTTCGCCAACGGCACCACGGGCCACTCGGAGGACTTCGACGATCTGGGAGGCTGCGGCGGCCATCCCGCCACGGTCCTGACGCCCACGGTGCTCGCGCTTGCCGACGAGCTGCACCTGTCGGGCGCGGAGGTGCTGACGGCGTGGGTGGTGGGCTACGAGCTCGGCACGCGGCTGAGCGCCAACAATCACACCGATCGCGATTGGCATCCGACCGCGATCTACGGCACGATGGCGGCGGCTGCGGCGGCCTCCAAGCTGCTGAAGCTCGATGCGCAGAAGGTGCGCATGGCGCTCGGCATCGCCGGTTCCGAGGCCGCGGGTCTGAGGCGCAACTTCGGCACCATGACCAAGCCGTTTCACCCGGGACAGGCGGCGAGAAACGGCGTCATCGCCGCCAAGCTCGCGGCCAGGGGTTTCACCGCGGATCCGGACATCATCGAGGGCCGGCAAGGCTACGCGGACAATTTCGGCGGCGCGAAATGCAGCATCCCCAGCATGACCAAGTTCCTCGGCAAGGTGTACTACCTGGAGGACGAGGGCACGCGCATCAAGCCGTGGCCCTGCTGCGGCGGCAACCACCAGACGCTCACGAACCTGCTGCCGTTCATCCAGGAGAGGAAGCTTCGGGCGCAGGATGTCGAATCGGTCGAGCACATCGGTCCGAACATCCCGTGCACGGGCGCGCTGCTGCGCACCGAGGTGCAGCAGGGCCTGGAGGGCAAGTTCAGCCTCGCCTACAACATCTCGGCCGCCTTCATCGACGGCAAGGTGGATTACGAGACCTTCACCGACGCCCGCGCGGCCAAGGGCGATCTGCAGGCGTTCATGCGGCGCGTGCGCCTGGTGCGCAACAACGACGTGGTGCTGCGCCGAGCGCACATCGCCGATGCCAATCTGGAAGCGCGACTGCGCATCACGATGAAGGACGGCACGGTGCACGATTTCGTACTGAAGACCGCGACGCACCTGACAGGCGGCGCCGTGCTCGACAAGTTCCGCATGAATACCGAGGCGATACTGGGCAAGGACAAGGCGTTGGCCGCGATCGAGCTCGTGCAGCGCCTGGAGAAGGTGAAGGACGTCGCCCAGTTGCTCGACGCGGTGACGACCGCAAGCTGACGAGGGGAGGGGTATCGTCGCGCGAGTCCGGGAGCAGTCTCCCGGACTCGTCCAACAACCCGTGCTCTTGCGCTGCCGCGAGACGCGCTGTCGATCGCGCAATTGCTCGCGCGTCAGTCGTCCGCAGGTACCAGGATGCTTGGGACGATACAGCCGCCGGTGCCTGCCGCGGTGGTGTCGCCCTTCTGATTGGTCGCGCTCACCTCCACCGTGACGCGGCAGCCGTCGGGTTCCTTGGCAACGGCGCTTACCTTGCCCTTGAACGTCACCGCATCCCCGGGTCGCACCGGACGCAGGAAACGCAGATCGACCGACCCCTTGCGGTTGTAGTACTCCGGTCCGAAATAGCGCCGCAGCAGTTCGGTGGCGAACGTGAGCGACATGCGCCCGGAGGCGACGGTGCTGCTCGTGCCGAGCGTGGAGCGTGCGCTTTCGGCGTCGGTGAACTGGCTCGGTCCGGTGGCGCCCCCGCTCTTCTCGAACAGATTGATCGCCTGTTGCGTCATGGTTTTGGTGAGCGGCGGCAGTTCGTCGCCGACGTTGAACGTGCGCGTCATTGCCATTTCTTGCCGACCTCCGACGGCTGCTTCAGCTCGTGCGTGACGACGCGGTCGAGCAGGCGACCGTCCTCGTCGACCGAGATCGCCTCGGTGACGAGGTAGGTCTTGCCGCGACGCGCGTACTTGTCCGTGATCCACGCCTGCACATTGATGCGTTTGCCGGCGATCGGCGCGTTGTAGCAGTAGAACGCACAGCGCGCGTTGACCGAACCGTTGTCGTGATAGACCACGTGGTAGGGGCGCACGTCCACCTTGTGCGAAATGGTGGGAAAGGCGGCCTGCGGATCCATCACGCCCTGGCGAAATTCGTCGATCATCTCCTGCGTGAGCACGTAGGAAAACGAGGGGAGCTGCTCGGGTACTTCAAGCTTGTCCCAGTCGAGCAGCTTGCGCTTTTCGTCGTCGTGAGCCATGTCGGTTCCCTTTCGGTCGAGCGGCGGCCGCACCGTTCCGGCGGCAACGGCGCGTCGAATGTCGAGTGCGCAATGGTATTCCAAATGCCGGCGCGTGCGCATTGCGCTGGGCGCTACCGCCGCTTGCAGCGCGAAGTGCGATCGATTCAAGCCTTGTGGATCACAGCTTGATACCCGCGGCCTTGATGATCTTGCTCCAGCGTGTGAGCTCGGAGCGCATCAGCTCGGCCATCTCTTGCGGTGTGCTGCTGGTCGGCTCGAGGCCGATCGCTTCGACCTGCTTTGCGAACTCGGCATTTGCGACCGCACGCTTCATCTCGGCGTTGATCGTGTTGACGATGGCGGCGGGTGTACCGGCCGGGGCAAGCAGACCATACCAGGACGTGTTGTTGAAACCCGGCAGCGTTTCCGCGATCGCCGGCACGTCGGGCAGCAGGCGCGCGCGCTTCGAGTGCCCGATGCCGATGGCGCGCACGCGCCCGGCGGCGAGGTGCGGCTGCCACTGCGGGATGCTGCCGAATATCGCCTGGATGCGCCCGGCAACGAGGTCGACGGTGGCGGCGCCACCGCCCTTGTACGGGACATGCGTGAAGCGGGCGCCGGTCATCGCGGTGAGCAGTTCCATCCCGAGGTGATTGGGTGTGCCGGTCCCGGGCGAGCCGAAGTTGAGCTTACCGGGCTGGGCTTTCGCCAGCGCGATCAGCTCCTGTACCGATTTCGCCGGCACCGACGGGTGCACCACGAGCAGGAAGGGAACGTAAACGGCAAGACCGATCGGAGCGAAATCCTTCAGCGGATCGTAGGAGAGATCCACGCCGAGCGCGGGCTGCACGACGAGCCCCGCGGAAGTGCCGAGCAGCAGCGTGTAGCCGTCGGGAGTCGCCTTGGCGGCCAAGCCGTGTCCGATCGTCGAGCCGCCGCCGGGGCGGTTGTCGACGACCACCGGGACGCCGAGGTGGTCTGAAAGCCAGGTACCGAAGACGCGTGTCGTGGGATCGGTCGAGCCGCCTGGCGGGTACGGGCAGATGATGCGAATCGGGCGAGTCGGGTAGGTTTCCTGCGCCGCATCGGCCGCTGCCGCGGCGAGTACGAGCAGCACGGGAACGAGCATCCACGTTATTCGGGCCAGCACGATATCTCCTTCAACGAATCGATAGCCTGCGCAGGCGCTGCGAGGGCGAGATTGGCGGAGCGGACGAGCGTAGCCGCGCGGCCTCTGCGCCTGTATGGCCGATGATAACCTTGATGGAGGCGGTTACGAAGGCAAAGCGAGCACGCGCTTGGCGATGATGTTGCGCTGAATGTCGTTGGTGCCCGAGGCGGTGGTGGCGCCGAACAGATGATAGAACGATCCCAGGATGTCGACCGCGTCGTCGTCGAAATCGAGCACTCCCCGTATGGCGCCGTCCTCGCCTGCCGTTTCCACCGATAACTGCGCGAGTCGCTGCAAGGTCTCGCCGGACCAGACCTTAAGGAAGGAACTCTCCGGCCCAGGGGTGCCGCCCTGGCGGACGACCTCGGCGAAGCGCTGATAGGCCGAGGCGAGATCGGCCGCGTCGAGGCGCAGCTGCGTGTACTTCGACTGGAACTCCGCGTCCTCCCAGACGCCACGCGCGCGTGCGATCGATGCGAGCTTGAGCAGCGGATACTGCACTCGCCGCGGGCTGCCGTTGTTCAGCCGCTCGAAGCCGAGCAGCGCCTTGGCCACGGTCCAGCCCTTGTTCAGTTCGCCGACCAGGTTCTCCTTGGGAATGCGGACGTCGTCGAAGAACTCCTGGCAGAACTCCTCCTGCCCCGAGAGATTGCGGATCGGCCGCATGCGAATGCCGGGTGTCTTCAGATCGAGGACGAAAAAGCTGATGCCCTCCTGGCGCTTGGCGGATGCATCGGTGCGCGCAAGCATGAACATGTGATCGGCGTCGAGCGCACCCGAGGTCCAGATCTTCGAGCCGTTGATCACGTAATCGTCGCCGTCGGCAACCGCACTCGTCTTGAGGCTTGCCAGGTCGGAGCCCGCGTTCGGCTCCGAATAGCCCTGACACCAGACGTGTTCGCAGGCGATGATCTTGAACAGATAGGCGCGTTTCTGCGCCTCGGTGCCGAACCGTATCAGCACCGGCCCGAGCATCAGAATGCCCATGTCGGGCGCGCGCGCGATGCCCCAGCGCTCCTGCTCCTCGACAAAGATGATGAACTTCGCCGGTGTGAGCCCCATGCCACCGTGCTCGCGCGGCCAGGCGGGAGCGATCCAGCCCTTCTTCGACATGAGCAGCGCCCAGTCGCGCGTCTCGGACCAGCGAGCGCGCCGCTGTAGATAGCGCAGCTCGCTCGGGTAATACGCTTCGAAGAAGCTGCGCACCTCGTGCCGGAACGCCTCGTCGCAGAGCGCGTTCCAGTCGGTATCGGGCGGGCTCTCGGGTGTCGCGTGCGGCGTGCTGCGCGTGATTCGAGGCAGCGCATCGGCGAGCCGAGCATAACGGCGCCGGTGGTTCGCCCCGTTGCCGAGCCACGCCGAAAGCACGAGTGCGCGCTGCAGATACTGGCCGACGTCGCATTCGTCGGCGTAGCCGATCGCACCGTGCAGTTTGATCGACTCGCGCGTGATGAGCAGTGCCGCGTCGGCGCAGCGCGACTTCGCCCGGCTGACCGCGAGCGCGCGCTGCCGCGCATCGTGCGCGGTCTCGAGCGCGCGCATCGCGTCGTCGACCGCGCCGATCGCGAGCTCCTTCTGCATCCAGAGATCGACCGCGCGATGTTGCAGCGCCTGGAAGCTGCCGATCGCACGTCCGAACTGGACCCGGGTTTGCAGATAGTCGAGCGCGATCGCAAGCGCGCGCTCCATGCCGGCGAGGAGCTCCGCGGCCACCAGCGCGTTCGCTTCATCGATTGCACGGGCGAGCGCCGCCTGCGCCGCATCTCCCGAAGCAAGCACGTGCGCCGCCGGTACGCGCACGCCGTCGAGATCGAGCGTTTGACAGTACGTGCCGTCCGAGCGCAGTTGCGCCTCGGTACGCAGCCCGGCACTATCCGCCGGCACCCAGAGCAGCAGCGGGTCCTCGCGCGTGCGGGCGGCGATGATGTACGCATCGACGCCGTCCGCCGGCACCACGTAGCGCTTGGTTCCGCTCACGACAAAGCCCTCGCCATCGGCGAGCGCGACGGTCGCGCGGGCGTCGCTTCCGGGAGGCTCCGGGCCGTCTTGCCAGGCGAGTGCGACCATCCGCTCGCCCGCGGCAAGCGCCGGCAACTGCGCCTGCTGCAATGCCTCGTTCGTGCCATGGACCATCGCCCGGGCGGCGAGTACCGCGGTTGCGATCAGCGGCTCGGGTGCGAGCACGCGGGCGAGCCCTTGGGCGACGATACGCATGTGGGCGAAGCCGAGCCCGGCGCCGCCGAACTTCTCCGGGACGAGGATGCCGGCCCAACCCATCCCGGCCATTCTGCGCCAGAGCTCGCGGTCGTAGCCCGGGCGCTGCCCGCGCCACGCGCGCATGCGGGCGAGATTCGATTCCTGCCGGGTAAATGCCGCCACCGAGTCGGCGAGCAGGCGCAGTTCATCCGACGTATGCAGATCGTCCATCTGCCTTCCCTCGCCCGATCGTGCGGCGGGTGCCGCGGAGCTGAAATTGTACAGCCGGCACTGCGCCGCAGGGATGCGCGTGCGGACGCCTATTTCAGCCCGATTCCGGCATCACGGATGATCTTAGTCCAGTGCGCCGATTCGCTGCGTACGCGCTCACGCAAGGCTTCGGGCGTACTGCTCTTAGCGACGAGTCCCATCGCCTCGATACTCTTGCGAAACGCGGCGTCGGCGACCGCATTCTTGATCTCGGCGTTGAGCTTGTTCACGATCGGACGCGGCGTTCCGGCTGGCGCGAGTACGGCGAACCAGGTGCTGCAACTGAAGCCCGGGAGGAGCTCCGCAATCGTCGGCACATCGGGGTACTGCGGTATGCGCTCGGTGTAGCCGACTCCAATCACCCTGACTTTTCCCGACTCTGCCGCAGGCGCGATGTAGGCAGTCGAACCGAACAGCCCCTGGATTCTTCCGCTTATGAGATCGACCATCGCCGCCGCGCCGCCCTTGTAAGCGACGTGTACGATCTGAGTTCCCGTCATTGCCTTGAGCAGTTCGACCCCCAGATGGTTCGGGGTTCCCGCACCCGGCGAGCCGAAGAAGACTTTGTCGGGCCGCTTCTTGGCGTACTCGATCAGTTCCTTCACGTTCTTTACCGGCAACCCCGGGTAGACCGCGAGGACATACGGGGCGTCTGCGATGAGGCTGACAAAAGCGAAGTCCTTCAGCGGATCGTAGGCGATCTTGGTGCCGTAGGCAGGCCCGGTGACCAGCCCGCCCGAGGTGCCGAACAGGATCGTGTAGCCGTCGGGGTCGGCGCGCGCACCCAGCGCGTGGCCGATGGTCGCACCGGCGCCCGGACGGTTGTCGACGATGACATTCTGGCCGAGCTTCTGGCTGAGCCAACCAGCGTACAGCCGGCCCGTCGGATCGGTGGAACCGCCCGGAGGATAGGGAACGATAAAACGGATCGGCCGCGTGGGGTAGTCGTTCTGCGCCGCCCGGGTGGGCAAGGCGCTTGCGCACACGAGGAGTATGACAACCAGGGCAAGGCAACGTGGCCTCGCGTACCGACGCATGTGGCGTCCTCCGTGCTCGCGTGACGTATGGTCTGCCGAAAACGCTCGCGGCACTATAGCGAACGCGTTGCGCTGCCGCTAGCCGCCTGCAGACGTACGTGGCCGGCTCAGATCGCGGCTCGCGTTCGGGTACACCACTTGACCGGGCCGGCAAGCCCAGCAGATTCGATGCCGGGCGTCAGGCCTTCCAGATATCGCCGCTCTTGGCCAAGTGGCGGATCGGGGTGATGCTCTCTACCGTCCAGCCTTTCTTCTGCAGCCACGCCTCGAAGTCCGCCTGCGCGACGCCGTGGCATTCGGCGATCATGCGTCCGTCGGCGAGCGCGTACACGCTCGTGACGGTGGTCTTCGGATCGATGCGCCACTGCGGCGTTTCCTTCAGCTCCTCGCCGAAGCGCTTCAAGTCGTCCCAGCCTGGCGCTCTGCCAATCGCGATCCAACGTGCCATGATGTACCTCTTCGATGAACGGTCAGGATGTCTGTTCGGAGAGCTTCTTCGGCGGCACGAACGGGTAGGGGATGGGCTTGCCGTTGCGAATCGGCAGCACGATGGTCGCGCGTCCGGGGCAGGTCTCGGCATAATGACGCATGCCGACGTCGAGGTCGAGGAAACCGAGACCTTCTTCCTGGTATTTCTTCGTCACCTTCGCCCAGATCGTGAGTGTGTCGCCCGGCACGATCATCGCGCGGTGCTGGAAGCTCACCTTCCAGGGCCAGCCGTCGGGCAGGCACAGATCCTTCAAGTAGCGCGGCAGGATGCTTTGCTTCCAGGAGCCCTGACCGAGCACGCTCGGCAGCCCCTCGTGATAAACGGCGAAGCTTTGATCGTAGTGGATACGATGCCAGTTCTCGATCGCCGCACTCCAGCGGAACAGGTGCGTCGAAGTCAGCGGTCCGATGACAAGCGGCGGAAACTCGTGACCCACGTCGACGTCGTCCCACCAGGTCTGCTTCTTGTCCCTGAGTTCTTGCGCGGTAGTCATAAGCCAATTCCTCAGCGCCGGATCGACGAGGCCCGCAGGATGCAGAGCACTTCGTCATTCTGGTTGGTGTAGACGGTTTCGGTCGTGACGATCAGCATGCGCGAACCATCCTTGCCCACGCGCTCCTTGATATCGGCGTACTTCGCCTGCGAGAAGATGCGATCACCGAGTTTGGGGTACTGCCGCACCTCGATCTCGTTGCCGGCGTTGAGTGTGCGCACGAGCGGCGTCGGAATGTTCGGCAGCCCGCCGCGCGTTTCCGGCGTGCGCACACCCTGGATGCCGTCGGAGTAGGGGTTTTCTTCGAACGCCCGGGTGATCGGATCGTCCGCGCCCGGGCGCGTGCGCCGGCCGATATAGGTGCAATAGATCGGGGGCGTGATGATGCCGCCGAACTTCGTCTTCGCGGCGAACTCATCGTCCCAGTAGCGCGGATCGGGATCCATGATGGCCTGCGTGAAAATGCGCAGGCCCTCGCGCTCGATCCCCCACGGGAAGCTTGCTTCGATCTTCTCGGCCGTCGCGCCGATGATCCCCTTGACTTCGGGCGTAAGGGCGCTTGCGCCCTGGCTAGCATCACTCATGCTGCTGCCTCTTTCTGTTCGGTTTGGGCGATCGCGGCGCGCACGTCTTCCACCTTGGGGAAGAACGGCTCCTGCCACGGCCAGTTTCCGTCCAGCTCGTACATCGGCTGGCCCTTTTCCAGGCGCTCGAGGTAGGGGCTCGCGATCGGCTCGCTCCAGGGGGAGAGGCCGCCTTCGTAGAGCTTGGGCCCGTACATGAAGTGCTTGGCCTGTTCGAGTGTTTCGACGAAAGGTGCGTTGGCATCGAACAGGCGCTCCTTCTTCGTCGGTCGCGGACCCGCGCGCGAGACATGTCCCCAGGCCTGACGGCCGAGGATCTCCTCGAGCAGCCAGGCGCACTCGATCAGCTTGTCCATGTCCACGCCGGTCTCGATCCCCATGCCCTCGAGCATGTGCATGAAATCCTCGGTCGGCATCATGCCGGTGGCCTGGCCAGTGCCGCAATAGGGACACCCGCCGATGCCGCCGAGGGTGCCTTCCATGTGCAAGCTGTCGCGCTCGTCCAGCATGCGGATGGCGGTGTAAGCCGAGGCGATCGCCATTCCGCGCGCATTGTGCAGGTGGGCGCGAAATTCGGTGATGTCGGGCCACTGGCGCTTGACGCGCGAGAAGAGCTCCTCGATCTTCGCCGGGTGCACCCAGCCCATCGGGTCGCCAACCGAGATCGAGGTGACCTTGATGCCAGCGGCATCCCACAGCGCGTGCTGCTTTTCCATGAACCGCATGGTCACGTCGACGGAAAAATCCCCGACGAAGTTGGAACCGAACGTGGCGTTGGTGCCTATCGCGGCTTCCTTGGCGCCCTTGGCCTTGGCGGCCGCGATGGTCTTGGCCCAGCCGGACATCTCCTTCATCTGCGAGCGATTGTAGTTGCGGCGCGTGAAGACATCGCACTGGTGGCAGCTCGTGCGCGGCAGCCCCTTGCCGCGCGACAGCGTGAGCGGCGGCGAGAACGCGCGCGCCCGCTCCATGCCGCGCTCGTTCGGGATCATCGCGAGATAGGTCACGCCTTCCTTTGGCTTGAAGTTGATCAGCACATCCTCGATGCACTTCATCTGCGGCGTGTACTTCGGACTCACGAACGACCCGACCACGATGTTGCGCAGGCCGGTTTCGGAGAGCGCGTCGAGGAGCTTCACCTTGTCCTCGGTGGGGATCGCAGCGCTCTCGATCTGCATGCCTTCCCGCATCACCTCCTCGGTGAATACGATCCTGGGATAGCGCTGAGCCATTGCAGTCTCCTTGAGATGCGGCATGCGCCGCGCTTGCGAGCGTACGAGTGTTTTTTGATGAGACCGGAGTCGCCGCGGCGTGCCCGAATGGCTGCGGCGAGGTGCGAACGATTGCATCACGGTGACCATACAGTGTCAACCGTTTTGTCGGGAGCCATGTTATCTTCCTGGACGAGCGAATCGACGAGCGTGGCGGCATCGCGCGCTCGGTCGGGAGCCGGAATTCGTGAGCAGAGCGATAGAACGCAGTGGCCATCATCGCGTGCCATCCAAGGGCATGCGTTCAGCACCGATCGACCGACGCGCCGTGCGCTGCCACCGCGATACGCAGTCGGGTGCCCGCCGCCGCGGTACGGCCGACCTTACCGGCGCAGTCGGCGAGCGGGCGGTTCTCACGACAAGGGCCTGCATCGGATCCCGCAACGAATCTGCGCCACGCGCCGCAACGTCCGGCGCGCCGCCTCTAGGTCGCTAGAACGGAAGGCCCGCCCGCATGCTGTCTGCAACGCTCGACGACTTGAAGGTGCTCGACTTGAGCCAGGGGCTCGCGGGCCCGATTTGCGCCAAGATCCTCGCCGACTTCGGCGCCGACGTGATCAAGGTCGAGCCGCCCGCGGGCGATGCCGGGCGCAGAATGGGACCGTTCTTCGGCGCGGCGCCGCATCCGGAGAAGAGCCTCGTCTTCCTCCTCGCCAACCTCAACAAACGTGGCGTGCGCCTGAACCTCGACGATGCCGACGGCCGCGCGCTGCTGCGACGCATGGCGCAATCGGCCGACATCATCGTCGAGAGCTATCGGCCGGGCTACCTGGCATCGCTCGAGCTCGATTACGCGTCGCTCGCCACGGACAACCCCGGCCTCATCATGGTGTCGATCACGCCGTTCGGTCAGACCGGCCCGTACAGCGGCCACGAGTCCGAGGAGATCGTCACCTACGCACTGAGCGGCATCATGAGCATCAGCGGCATGGCCGACCGCGAGCCGCTCAAGCATGGCGGCATGCAGGCGCAGTACGAGGGCGGTCTTGGCGGCGTGTGCGGCGCGCTGGCCGCACTGCAAGGCCGTGACTTGCAATGCGAGGGCCAGCAGGTGGATGTCTAGCTGCATGACAAGGTCGCATACACCCTGATCGTGCACCAGCCGATGTA
>WYBJ01000272.1 GCA_011525945.1 Burkholderiaceae bacterium
CTCCGTTCCCTGGCTGAGCACCTCGGCATCGACAACCCCGCCGTACGTTCGACGCTGGTGGCCCAAATGCGGCGCCAGCGCGAGCGGCAGCGCTTTGCCCTGGACGGGCGGGCGCTTCTGGCCGCGGAAGTCGCCAAGGATCGCCGGCACGCTGAGCGATGGGATGAGTTGCTGAGAATGATTCAGGAGCGAGAGCGAGAACGGCTGCAGGAGATCGAGGCATGACGGGCAACGACGATTACTTCCGGCTCGGGCACGACCTGGTGGGCGACGATCCACCGCCTTCGATAGCGCCGGCAAAGCCGCTGCGCGATGCCCGCGGGCGGCTATTGCCCGGTGCGACCTTGAACCCGCTCGGCCGGCAGAAGGGGGTGAGCCAGGCAACACTCGTCCGCAAACTCATCGAGCCGCACCGGGAGGCACTTATCACCCGCGCGCTCGAACTGACACGGAACGCCGACCCCTTCGCGGCGGCCAATGCGCTGCGAATCTGCCTCGAACGACTGGCGCCTGCGCCCCGGCAGGAGGCAGAGAAGATCGAGGTGCCAGGACTGGCCGAAGCAGCGACCTTCTCGGAGAAGTGCGACGCAGTGATCAGGGCCGTGGCCGCCGGTGACGTATCGGCCGAGGCCGGTGAGCGCGTCCTGCGCTTGCTCGACGTGTACCGCAAGGCGCACGAGACGGACATCCTTGAGCGGCGCATTGCCGCTTTGGAGGCGCAATCGGCCGGTCGTGTGCTCGACGGGGGCGGCGCATGAGGTTCGACCTGCGCAAGCGGCTTGAGAAGGTCGAGGCGAAGGCCGACGCTGGTGTGAGTTGGGCGTCCGCGTTAGTCAAGCACCGTTATCAACCCGCTTGCACGTACAACCGCGGCCAACTCGAAGAGATAGGCCGACAGGACGACCTCGCCGGCAAGGTCGCCCGCGGCTTGCTGCGCATTTGCCGCTACGCCGACGACGCGCCGCGCGTCGAGTTCGACGGCGAGGCGGAGTTGGTGCGCACGCTGGCGAGCCTGTACGCCGACCCGCTCGCTTGGGTGATTTTCTCGTTTGAGTGGGGCCAGGAGGGGGCCTTGTCCCTCGTCCCCTTCGAGGATGTTCGCTTTGACGTGCGGCACGGCCCGGACAAGTGGGCCGCGCAGTTTCTCGACGACCTCGGCGCCGAGATCGAAGCGCGGCCGTTCGACCGCAAGGCTCCGGTGCCCGCGGTGCGCATGGGCATCTCGTCGGGCCACTCGATCGGCAAGACGATGCTGCAAAGCCTACTGATGCTTTTCATGATCTCGACGCGCGACCACTGCCGCGGCGTGGCGACATCGACCACGGCGAGCCAGTTGTTCACACGCTTGTGGCCGGAGTTGCTGACCTGGCTCTCGCGGTCGATCATCGCGCCGTTCTTCGATACGCTCAACGCGAAGGGCAGCATGCGCCTTTTCCACCGCGAGCACCCGAACACCTGGCGCATCGACGGCGCGACAGCCGCCCCTGAAAATTCGGAAGCGTTCGCTGGCCTTCACAATGCGACGAGCGCCACCGTGTTCCTGCTCGACGAGGCCAGCGGCATCGACGCCCGTATCTGGCGCGCGATCGAAGGCTCGATGGTTGATGGCAGTCCCTTGCTCGTCGCGGTGGGCAACCCCGTGCGGCGCGAGGGCGAGTTCTATCGCGTCTTCACCGACGCCGCGCACCGCTGGAACCTGCGCCGCGTCGATTCTCGCGAGGCGTACCTGACGAACAAGGAGCAGATCGCCGCCTGGCTTGAGGATTGGGGCGAGGACTCTGATTTTTTTCGTGTGAGGGTCAAGGGCGCGTTTCCGAGCCAGAGCCTCACGCAGTTCATCGGCGCCGATCTCGTGGCCGCCGCGCAGGAGCGCGAGGTTCCGCCCGTCGGCTTCACCGATGCGCCGATCCTCGGCGTCGACGTGGCGCGCTTCGGCAGCGATGCGAGCACCATCGCGATCCGCTGCGGGCGCAATGCGCGAGACATCCCGAGCCGCACCTACCGCGGCCTCGATACCCGGCAACTCGCGATGGAGGTTGCCCGCCTGGCGAACGAACTGCGCACCACGTTGCACTTCTCGCAGGTATTCATCTGCGTCGATGGCATCGGCGTCGGCGCGGGCGTCGTGGATACCCTGCGCGCGTGGAATTTCGACGTGGTGGACGTGCAAGCCGCCGGTCGTGCAATCGACTCGCGCACCTACGCCAACGTCCGCGCCGAACTCTACGGCAAGCTCAAGGCTTGGCTCCCCGGCGGCGCGATCGAGCGCACGCCCGAGCTTGCCGAGGACATCGCAGCGGCCGACTTCGGCTTCAACCGGCAAGGGCAAATCCTGCTCGAAGCGAAAGACTCGATCCGCTCGCGACTCGGTCGCTCCCCCGACCGCTCCGATGCCCTGGCGCTCACTTTTGCCGTCGAGCCGGCGATCGTGATGCCTGGCGACGACTGGATGCAGGACGGCCAGCGCAAGGCCGAGGAACTCTACTTGCGCACCGGGCGACTGCCTCCCGGCTTTGAAGAGCACGACCCTTACACCCGTCTTTCCTAGCGCTGAAAAGGATGTTCTCGAACGAAAAGTTCATTGATTTGCTGCGCGTCACCTTCATCCTCGATTGGGACTGGATTCATGGCGCGTCACATTGGGCACGTGTCCGAGACAATGGGCGCAAGCTAGCCGCAGAAACCGGCGCCAATGTCCGGGTCGTCGATTATTTCGCCTTCCTGCACGACGTGTGCCGCCAGCATGACGGCCATGACCCCGAGCACGGACCGCGCGCCGCGCAGTTCGCCCGCGCGATTCGAGCCGAGCACATTGACCTCGGCGATGCGGAGTTCAATCTGTTAATCGAGGCGATCAAAGGGCACACAAGCGGCAGCATGCACGACGACGTGACTGTCGCAACGTGTTGGGACGCCGACCGGCTCGACATCGGGCGAGTCGGGCAGCATGTCACCCCTGACCCGAGCTACCTCTCGACACCGGCCGCCAAGCGACCGGAGATGATCGCGCACGCCCTGGCGCGCTCGCGCCTCTGGCGACAGCGCTACAGCATACGCCAGCTAACGCGAGGCGCAGGCGACACGCCGATCCACCTGACGCATAAAGATGTCGTGCCGATAGTGAACTGCGAACACCCGCGCCAGCGCATGACGTTGCTGCTCGGCGTGCGGAAATTCATGGCCGGTGCTGACTGGCTGCGTGCCTTGTCCGACGTGTGGGGTGGCTGCGACGACATCACCGCCAACCGGGAGGCGCTGAGTCGCGTGCTGCCCAAGCGCGCGTGTCCCGAGATGATGACCGAAGTCGAGCAGCAGGTACTCGCCGAACTGCCCGAGGTGGTCGAGGTCTTCCGGGGCGTCACTTCGGGCAACACGTCAGGGCTTTGCTGGTCGCTCGACCGCCGGTGGGCCGCCATGATCGTCAGCATGCTGCGCTACCGAGGCGATGCTCCGCGCCTGCTCACCGCGCGTGTGCCCCGCGACAAGATCATCGCCTTGCGGCTCGATGCCGGCGAGCAGGAGATCGTCACGTTCGACGCCGAGGTCATCAACGTGGCCCCGATAACGTCCTCGCCGTTCTCCGAAGCGAGCTATATGGGGCAGGGTTTGGCCTTGCGCCAGCAGGAGGCGAGGGCGGTGCGGAACCGGGCCGCCATAGATGCGCTCCTGCAAGGCCGAATCCTGCCGCTGGCCGAGGTCGATCAAAGGATGACGAATCTCAGGGCGAAAATGCGGGTGTCAGCGGAACCCGGAAAGCCGACGGGGTTGCTATCGCACAGCCTGGCCGACGTGATGATGCTGCAGACTGCCCAGGGCTGAGAAGCTATCGGTGCCGTGGTTGTTTGCCCCGCGTTGAGCGGGGCTTCTTTTGTTTACCGTTCGCTAAATGCCGTTGAGCTAAAATTGAGCAATAGCTAACGCACATTTAGCGGGCGATGCGCTATGCTGAAACCACATCAACGACCACCGGAGGGCATCAGCATGAGCATGCAAGACATCAAGGACGCCGAGCACCTCGAAGAGATCATCGGCGAGCAGCTACCGCGCCACTTGACCGCCGATGAGCGGCGGGACGTTTGCGAGCGGATGGTGTTCCTTCTGCGCAACCCGGAAGCGAACCCGCTGCGCGGGCTGGTGCCTTCCGACATGGGCGCGTTGGGGTGCACACGTGATTGAGTTACCCGCCTCGTTCGATCTTCCGATCGACCCTCTCGACGCGATCGAGCCGGATGATGCACCGGCCAAGACCTACACACAGTTGTTGGAGGATGGCCTGCCTCACAAGGGCGGCCTTCTCCAACTCGCCCAGGCCGATCGGGAGGGCGGGTTGTGGTCGGAAGCGGAGGATATGACATGAGGGGCCCTACAGCAGCTGTAATCGTCACGTTCGCCGCCTTGGTGGGCGGATGTTCAATGACTCTTGCCGTTAAGGGCCAGACCCAAAATTCAGCGGAGACTTTCACCGGAACCGCAACAGGGTATCTCGACGGCGGCGGCACCCTGAAAATAGTGTCATCAAAAGGAGCCGTGTGCGAGGGGAATTTCGTCTACGTGACGCACCGAAAAGGGGAAGGGGTTTTTCAATGTGACGACAGGCGCTCCGGCCCGTTCGAGTTCGTTTCCACTGGCAGGAGAGGTACCGGGCACGGCGACCTCGGGGGCGAGAGGTTTATTTTCACGTTTGGGGAATAGGCGCTCTACAGGGGATAGGGTGGGGGTATTGGCGCACTGAGGCGCCCGGATAGAGGGCCTCGTAAGCATCGAGCTTGTCTGCTGCCGTCGATGGTGCCCGGAGCCGGACTCGAACCGGCACGCCATTGCTGGCTAGGGATTTTAAGTCAAGGAATATCACAAACAAACGCAGAGCA
>WYBJ01000273.1 GCA_011525945.1 Burkholderiaceae bacterium
AAGTAAAGCTCAGGGCGGCGCATCTCTGCGACTGGATCGAGAGTCATGCTCGGTTCTACGCCATCGTGCTGCGCAGGAATCACCCCGAGTGCTGGGAGGGCTGGGGACCGATTCCCACGCCCGACGAGATGGAAGAGGCGCAAGGCGATCTTCACAGGAAGGCCGCGAAGCTGAAGCCGCAAGAGGGCGAGGCGCTGAAGTAGAAAGCCGACATGAGCAAACAAGAGATTCCCCCGCAGGTCGGCGTCGAGATAGCCGAGGCGTTCTTGAAGGGTGGTGATGAGAAGAAGCAGGCCATCAAACGCTATCTGGAATCGCCGTGGGGGTTGTCTCAACAAACCATCTATCGGATTGCTCAAGAGTACGGATGGGAGAGCGGGCGCAAGGTGCGTAGGGACAAGGGCATGATCCGCTGCGAAGGGGTGACCGAAGACGATTTTGCCGCAGTCGCGGGTGTCGCGAAGGCGACGACGCGCCCCAATACCGGCAAGCGCCTTGCATCCACCGAGGTGATTCGGGAGCAGCTCATCCTCAACGGCCGGCCGGCATTGGCCAATGTTTCGCCGTCCACACTCAATCGAGTACTGCGCCGTCGCGGGCTCGATCACGAGCAACTCCTCTCATCAACGCCCGCGATCGAAATGCGTTCCCTGCACCCGAATCACATTCATTTCCTCGACGCGTCGGTCTGCGTTCAGTGGGACCTGCGCGGCGGGCAAAGGATGGTGCCCCGGGACATGCAGAAAACGTTCTACAAGAACAAGCCGGGCTACTGGAAGGAGGTCAAGCAGGTCTTGATTCGATGGATGCTCGTGGATCACACCTCGGGCGCTTTCTTCGTCTGCTACACCTACAACAGCGGCGAGACTGCCAAAGACGTGATCGATGTGCTGCTCGAAGCGTGGGGCCGCAAGCCCTATGAATCGCAGTACCCGTTCCACGGCGTGCCGCTCATGCTCGGGCTCGATCCGAGTGGCGCGAACAAGAGCTATCCGGTTCAGAACCTGCTCAAGCAGCTCGGCGTCGAGCCGTACATCCACGCCTCCGGAAACGCGCGGGCGAGCGGCTGCGTCGAGACGCATCACGGACTATGGGAGCGCGGCTTCGAGTGGGAGCTGCTCGCCAAACTGGCGGAGGATCTCGACGAGCTGAACGCGCGCGCCCGCGATCGGATGATTTATATGAACGCGATGCGCGAGCACTCGCGCCACGGCAAGACCCGCCGGGAAAAGTGGAACGAGATCGCACGCGAGCAGTTGCGCGAACTGCCGGACAAAGCGCATTGCCGGCGTGTCGCCACGCATCGCCCGGAACAGCGCACGCCCGATGAGCTGCTGCGGATCTCGGTGGATAATCGCTGGTTTCAGCTCTACGCACCGGCGCTCAAGCATCGCCCCGTCACCGTTGCACTGAACGCCTGGAATCCGGATGCGCTGCACGTCACCACCGAGCACGGTGAGCCGGTCGAGAGCAAGCTAGTCCAGACCGACGAACACGGCTTCGCATTGGACGCGCCTGTATTCGGTGCGGGCCGCTATGTCCGGCATAGCGATCCGCCAGCGGTCGCACTCGCCAAGGGCATCGACCAGCACGCCCTGAAGGATCGCATCCCAGGCTTCGAACCGAAGCCGACAGCGCACTTGGTGCCGCCGGTTCACTTCCTACCCCGCAGAGGTCATGAAATTGCGCTCGAATCGTTGCCCGCGTCGCCTCGCGTTCGGGCGGAACAGGTCGCGCGGCGCGTGCGTGATGCGCTCGGCCTGGAGCGCATCACGGCGCTCCAGAATCAGCAGCTCGGCATCTGGCTTGAGAGCCGCTCAGACATCACGGAAGAAGAGCTTGCGGCGCTCGTCGCGAAAGCGGCCGATGCTTGGCGGCTCCCGAATCCCGCAGCGATGCCATCGTATGGCGAAGCGAGCCAGATGAGGCAGGATGCAGGATGAAGCGCGCCCCGACGAAGAAGCAAGGTTTCCGCACCGCTGCCGCAAGGCGGCGCGTGCAGAAAGTGACGCCCGACAGCACCGCTCCCGCGAAGAAACGTGCTGCCGGGCGCCGGCCCAGCGGTGGCGCAAGCCATCGCCCCACCCCCAAGCAAGGAGAGCTTACCATGCCCAACAAGACCCGAGAGGTCTTGGAGCCTGAGCACTTGCGGCACTTCGGGTTGAAGGACGATCCGTTCTTCGATCTCGGCGACCACAAGAAAATCTGGCTCGACGATCGGCTGAGCCGCATCGCGCACCTGTGCAAGCTGGCTGCGCGCCATCAGGGGATGCTCGTAATGACCGGCGACTTCGGCGCCGGCAAATCGACCATCCTGCGTTACGTTCTTCGCGAGATGATCGGCGATCGACGCTACCACGTCATCATGCCGGACCGACTCAATCGGAAGGCGCTCACAGGCGACATGCTCACGCTGGGCATCATCGATGCGATGTGCTCACCCGGCACGAGCGTTCCGAATTCCACGATCCGCCGAGACAAGCTCGCGAAGAGCCTGCTCACTCAAGCGATGGCGCGCGGCGAGTATCCGCTGCTCGTGCTCGACGAGGCGCACGATCTGACCGTCAAGTTGCTGATCGCGCTCAAGCGCCTATGGGACTCCGGGCTCATCTTCCGGCACATCGGTATCGTGCTCACCGGCGCCGGCGGAATCGATCCCAAGGGGCGGCCGTGGGGGCTGCGCTGGGAGATTGAGGGCAATCCAGACCTGAAGGAGTTCGCGGAGCGCGTGCGCCTGGTCGATCTCGGCCGGCTGGCAGATGCGATGCCGCAGTACCTCGCCTGGCGGTTCTCTGCCGTCGGTACGCCCGCAGAGAAAGTCTTCGAGCCGAAGGCGCTGAAGATCATCGGCGAGCGCGGGCAGACACCGCAGCTCACCGGCAATCTTGCGATTCGCGCGATGCAGGAAGCGTATTGCGATGGTGCGCTCAAGGTGAGCGCAGATCACGCGCTGAACGCCTGAACGGTTCCCCCCTCATCATTCCACACCAATCAGACAGAAGGGCGACGCCCGCGAAGGCGTCGACTATCCCAGGAGAGTTTCATGAACGCGCAACACACCAAGGCCGCAGACGCGGGCCAAGACGCAGCGGGATGGATAGTTTTTCAGAAGGGAACACTCGGGCAGGAGCATAGTGGCGAGCGCCCGGAGCAAGAGGAGGTCATCAATATTATTGCCATGCTCAGGCTGGCGTATGACCGCTTAGATAACTGTGCGGACCTCGCCGATCGGTTGGTGGCGCTCACCGATGCCGTGAACATCATGCGGGAAGACCACAAGCGGCACGAGGATTCCATCGGGCGGTTGATCGAATTCATGCACCAAGTCGGCCGAGAACTGGCCGGTAAAATTGTTAACGACAATTTCGAGGTGGAAAAAGCGATCTGGGCGCTGGAGAGGCAACAAAACGATTCACCAGGAGCTCCGCTCTATGTCGTCGCTCAGATGTTGAACACTATCGCAAACGACGCGTTCTCACGCGAGAGGCAGGACGACTTGGTCGAGTGGGGAAGCGCTCTCGGCAGAGTTGCCAATCGAAGCGAGGTTTGTCGGAACGCCTTGGAAGTGTGGCGGCAGTGGCTCGAACGGCATGGCTGCGCATGCGGCGTGCTCAACGATGGCGCGGGCGGATTGCGGTTAAAGCAACTGGGCGCCGGCCCTTCGACCAGGGCGAACGTCAAGGAGGCTGTTCAGACCATCCTCGAAGACGCAATCGACAGTCGCAGGCGACGTACCAAGCGGCCGAGGAACTCGCGATGAAAAGCGCGCAAAGCACGGCGCGCGTCACGTCCAAGCAGATCGCCTTGGTGCATGTCGCCAAGGCGAGGCTTGGCATGAACGACAACGCCTATCGCACGATGCTCTTTCGGGCAGCGAGCGTGAAGTCGTCTAGGGAGCTTACGCCGGCCGGATTCAGAGCCGTCATGGAGGAGTTCGCCCGGCTTGGCTTCGAATCGAGCAGTCATATCCGTGTCCCGAGCTTCGGCCGCGGCCGACGCCTCGGCATGGCAACCGAGGAGCAACTTGCCTATATCCAGTCGCTGTGGCGTCAATGGGCGCGGGGCGACGGAGGGGACGAAGGGCTTCGGCGATACCTTCAGAAGAAGTTCGGCGTCTCACATCTACGCTTTCTGGACCGCGACGGCGCGGGAAGGCTCATCACCGCCTTGAAAGCGATGGCGGCATGGCGGCAACAGCATCGCACGCAGAACACACAGTCCGACGCGCCCTCTGCCGCTCCAACTGCTCCGCCGTTCTGACGGCCATTTCCCGGCGGGGGGAAAAGCAAAGTGACCGCAGTAGGCCCGCAAAGAGCGGGGCGCAGGAGTGCTTCCGACGTGGCATCCCTCCAGAAGTCCACGCGCGACGTTGCGCGTGGACGCGCATCGCATTCCCATGCCCTTGGATAGGCGGACCTAGCCGGAATCGCTACCGACGCGCTGTAGCGCGTTCTGCGGCCTTAGCGGTAAGGCGACGGGATGACGGGATTTATGCGCCACCACCATCAATCGTCGTCACACGCGTTCATTGTATCCCGCGCAACGAGAAGAATTGGCGGGAGGTTCCCCACGAACGCAGGCGTCGGACTCCTACGGTGGCTTTCCACGGACTATTGGCTCTCGGCGCCAGTCCGCTTCGCGCCCCCGCCAATTCCGCTGATTAGTATGCCGCATCGATCTATTCGGAATCAACTCGTCATGCCCCCCGGGGGCGGGGGGCATCTTGTTCACATCCCGGGCCATGCGCTAGAGTCTGCGAAATGCGCCAGATCATGGGTCTTTCGATTCTCACGGGCGGTGCGCTGCTACTGCTGCCGCTCCATGTCCCGTGGTTGCTCTATGCGGGTGGTGCTCTATTCGGCCTGGGCTGCCTCCTTTTGGGAATCCGCCTGCTGCAGATGATGCTGAGCTAGCGCCGACCTCCAAGCCGGGATCCCATCCCGACAAAGCGCGTGAATAGTAAACAACTTTCAAAGTCGCTTTGTGATAAGCGATTTATATTCGCGGCACATTCGCGGCAATGAGCGGGATCACGCAACGAAAAGCGCGAGCGACTTCAACATGGCGATTCCTACGGGCGAGTTCTTCGATTGCTTCATACCCGCGGCCGAGAGGGCATTGATGGATGGTTGCGAGATGCAAAGAGAGGCGGCGCAGAGCGTTGCACTCGTCATGGCGGACACGATTCGAGCCGAGTTCGGCGGAACCCTCGTATACATCACCAAGGAAGACCAGCATCCTCGCGAGACGCATGTGCGTGATGAGGCGATTCGCGCGGCGTTCGACGGCAGCAATATACGTCAGTTGGCGAGGAAGTTCGGCCTCAGCGAAATGTGGGTGCGAAAAATCCTATCGAGAGGGGAGCCCCGGATAGGCGGGAGTTCACGGCCGAGCGAAAGTTTCGAACAGGAGCCAAGGGGCGTGCTGTGCCTGGCTGAACTCGGACGTGGAAAGGGCACCGCTCCGTGAGAACTGAGTTACGAGTCGCGGCCGGCCCGGTGGCCCAGGTAACGGCCGACGCGCCCGTTCAGCTTCTGCCCGCCGGCGAGTTCCGGGCACGAGATGGCCGGCCTGGGCTGGGGAAGAGCTGGCGCATCGACGCAGCCATCGCCGCGCGATTGATCGCCGTCGCGAATGCGCGACAAACGCGGTATGTCATCGACTACGAACACCAGACGATCCTGGCAGCAGAGAACGGCAAACCGGCTCCGGCGGCCGGATGGTTCAAGCAGCTCGAATGGCGCGAGGGCAAGGGTCTCTACGCCGTCAACGTGCGCTGGCTCCCCGAAGCGCGCAAGATGATCGAGGCGGGCCAATACCGCTACATCTCGCCCGTCTTCACCTACGCACCCAGCGGGGAGGTTCAGACGCTCGTCGCCGCGGCACTGACCAACATGCCGGCGCTGGATGATCTGGAAGTCGTCTCGCTTCAGATGATCGCGCGAGCGATGAAGGAATTCGAAATGCCGCAACAAACGCAACTGACCATCGAGGAACAAGATGTCGTCGCGAAACTCGGCCTGGCCGAAGCCGATTTCATGGCGGCCAAGCACGATCTCGCCGCGCAGGTAGCGCTTCGAACCCAAGCGGAACCGCCTGGAGCCGACGGGCTAACCAGGTCCGAGCGTCGTGTGTGCGAGATGATGGCGCTGCGCCCCGAGGATTTCTTGCAGCAGAAGGCAAGCTCTCGATAGACCACCAAGACGTGCGCACCTCCAATCCGGGAGACTGAGACGATGGCCAAAGCCGCGATAATCGCGAACGCCCTTCCAACTTCTGTCCCATGGGTCGATGCGCTGCACGCGCGCATCGATCGGCGCCAGGAAATCCTCGATCGCATCGCCGCAGCCGAGCGCAAACTCGGAACCGCCCAAGGTCGCGTGACGGTTCTGCGCGGGCGCCTCGATGAGGCCAGGAACGCCGCGTGGGGTATTCGAGCTGCAATCGAGCGTGAAGTGGCCGAAAGCAGTGACGCCTCCTTCAAGGGGAGAGAATCAGACCACGCGGCACTCGAAATAGCCGAGGCGCGCATACGCAGTGCTGCCCCGCAGGTGACGGAAACCGAGGAAACGGTCCGATCGCTGCGCGCGGAGATCGAACATCTCAAGAATGTCGAGCTTCCAACCTGTGACGCCGAGATTGGTCTCGACGAGCTCGCGGCGCACATGGACGCGGTGAAGCAGGCGAAGGCTCGCGTACACGCCACCGAGTCCCACCTTGCGCACTCGCAGGAAGAAGCAAACCGCCTGCGCGTCAGTATCCCGACGACTCGCGCACTGGACGCGGAGCGGGAAGCGCTCGCCGGCCGCGTCTGCTTGGGCGAGGGCACGCAAGACGAGCTGAACGCGCTCGATCGTGAGCATGCGCCGGCATATGCGGAAATTGAACGCGAAGCGGCCCAGGGCATGCAGAAGATCGCTGCGCTCGAAAGCGCGCAGCGCGGTCTGCAACGACTGCTGGGCGATGCGATCCATCAGGCGGAGGTCCTGCAGCGCCGCACGCCGGCTGCCATCGAGCAGTATCTATTCGCTGAGGCGCGCCGCGCCCATGCCGGCTACACAACGCACATGGCAAAGCTCGTCGAAGCCTTCATCGAGTTGGTGGCGATCGACTGCGTCCTCAAGGAGCGGGGACTCGGCGGGAAGCATGGGCTCGTTCCGGACGTTGCGCAGTTCATGATCCTGCCGGGCATCGAGCTGCCAGGCTCGACGCATGGCACTCGGCTACAACCGGATTCGCCCGATGGCGCCTATCGGACGGCTCACGACTCGCACAACCAAGCGGTTGCGGGTGCCGTGCATCGGATCAAGGGGCGCTTGGCGGACATTCGCTGATCTCAGTCGCCCCAAGAAGGCGACGACTAGGACGACCCCAATCCCCACAAGAAGCCGATCAAAGCGGCCAGCCAAAGCCTACCAAACGTGAGCCAGCCGAGGGCTGGCAAAATGAAGAATATCCCCCAGGCCCAGGCGGGCGCCCCATTAAGCAGGCAGGCAAAGAAGCCGAACACGGCCAACGTGCCACATAAGGTGGTGAGCCAGTCGCGTAGCGGGGACATGAAGCCAGTCTAGCCTATGGCTATCAAGACTGTCCATCGGTCCAAGCAGCCGGGGAGGCAAGCTTGCAGCCAACTTTTTCGGCCAAGGCAAACCTTTTGCATCCCCTGCAACCGCAGCACGCATTGAGCGTACGCAAAAGCGAAACGTCCATACCGCTCAGCGGTATTGTTACATTTACAGTTTCGCGCTTCGAGCGCCAAAGTTTTCGCGCGTCGGCATACGAAGGCGCCGGTCGCGCCGACGACGAAAACCGGCACCATGTATTCGATGCCGATCACCTGAAAATCGGCGCGCGCGCGTTTGCAATTCGAGACGAGCTCCGTCATGAAAACCCAATCGAGGCTGCGATCGACGAAGCCGGCAAAGTTGTCGAGCCGCTGGATGAGCTCCAGCGCGACGTTGAGCGAGATCTCACGCCCCGCGTTGTCCTCCGGCGCGTTGTAGACGAAAAAGGGAATCCGCACGGCGCGGCCGATCTGCGTGAAATGCTCGGTGAGCATCGGGTCTTTCGGCGTCCAATAGTACGGGTTGGTCGCGATGATCGCGTCCGCGCCTGCTTTCTGCGCGCCGCGTGCGAGATCGACCGCGAGCGCGGTGCCGGATTGGCTCACGTGCGCAACCACAGGGACACGTTTCTTTACCTGCGTCACGGCGAATTGGATCGACTCCAGACGCTCCGCGTCGGTGAGGCTCACCGATTCTCCGGCGTGCATTGGCAAGGCGAGCGCTTCGGCGCCGTTCGCGAGATGAAACTCCAGCAATCTTCCGTAGCGCTCGAAGTCGATGCGACGCTCGCGGGTGAACGGCGTCACGGGTGTATGAACCAGTCCTAGTTTGAGTGTCATGTCTGTTCTCGTCTATTTACGCCGGAAAGACGCTCGCCACTTTCGGTTGTTCCATTGCTGTCTTCGAGCCCTAATTGCCACCGTGTTACCAGCCGTGCGGCTCCGTTTGCAGGATGCCCAGCTCCTCGAGTTGCGCGCGCAGATACGTCTGCCGCTCCGGCGTCGCCGTCGGCAGCGGGGAGCGCGTGGGTCCGACGGGCCGGCCCATGTTGACCATTGCACCTTTGAGCGAAGACGGATACTGCTCGCGGAAAAGCTGCCACAACCGCGAGATCTTGTACTGGCACTCGCGCGCTTGCGCCCAGTCGCCCGCCACGCACGAGGCATACAGCTTGTTGCACAGATTGGGCGCGAGCGCGCCTGCCGACGAGAACGAGCCCCTCGCGCCCAGAGGGTAGGCGGCGAGCAGATGCTCCACGCCGATGATGATCGAAAAGTCGGGTCGCATGGCGAGCGCGACGCGCGAGATCTCCATGAACTTCTCGCAATTGAAGCTGGCGTCCTTCATGCCGACATAGTTCGGTAGCCGCTCAATCAGGCGGCGGACGAGATCGCCTTTGAATTCCACGCCCTCGCCGTTGTTGTACGGCGAGTTGTACGTGAGTATCGGCAGATCGACCGACGTGCCGATGCGCACGACGAAGTCATAAATCTCCTCCTGTGTCGGCTGCCAGAAATACGGCGTGATCGCGAGGATCGCGTCCGCGCCGATCTTCTGCGCGTGACGCGCGATCTCCAGCGAATCCTCTTCGGCGAGCGTGCCGACGAAGATCGACACTGGTACGCGCCCCGCGACAGTCTTCACCGCCGCCTCGGCCCCGAGTTTGCGCTCGGCGAGCGTCATGTTGAGCGATTCGGCTTTGTGGTGCGGCCACGCGATCGCCGGCGCGCCGTGGCGGACGTGAAAATCCACCATCTTCTCGAAGCCGCGGACGTCGAAGCTGAAATCGTCCTTGAGCGGCGTGACCGGCGCCTGCATCACGCCCTTGAGAGTGATCGTCATCATGAGTCCTTTCGCAAAGCAAGCGCGCCTGATCATCCCGTCGCACGTATCGCGACAGTCTTTCTCAAGACGGCAAGGCTCGGTTCGCTCGCGAGGCCGTCGTTCGTGCCGAGCAACTCGTAATAGCGCGTCGCGAGCGAGAGGTCCTGCAGCGCCGACCCGACCGACTTGAATACGATCAGGCCTTCGCGCGGTATTGCGGTCTCGCCGCTGACGACCTGTGCCAGCGTCGCACGCTTCTCGTGCGGGAGGCACCCGCTCTTTTCGGCGTGTATGAGATCGCCGGCCTCTTCGATTGCGACGGGCGAGTCCACGACGACGAGACGCGCGTCGCTGAAGCATCGCTGGTCGATTTCGCTCGCATGCTCCCGCGTGTTGCCGACCGCGCAGAGGAGCCGGCAGCGGTCGAGCCATTTGCCGCGCAGAACGGGATCGGCGCTGCGCGAGCCGCTCGCGGTGGCCACGATGTCGTGGCCACGTACAGCCGCTTCGGCGCTCTCGACCGACCTCACCGGAACTGCGAGCTTGACCGACATTTCGCGTGCGAAGCGCTCGCGATTCTCGCGCGTCGGGCTGAATACCGACACCGAAGTAAGCGGGTAGACGCAGGCAAGGCTTTCCACCTGCGCGCGTGCCTGATTGCCGGAGCCGATGACGCCGAGATGGATCGGTCCGGCGACGGGTACCCGTCGCGCAAGGACACCGCTCGCCGCGCCGGTGCGCAGGTCCGTGATGATCTGGCCGTCGATCAGCGCGAGCGCTTCGCCGTCGTCGAGACGATACAGCGTCACGATGTAGCGAACGCCGGCGCCCTCGATGATGTGGTAGGCCTTGGTAACTGCGTAGCCCCGCTCGTAATCGGCACCGAAAAGAAAGCGCATGGCGCCTCGATCGAAATCGGCATTGAAGCGCGGCGCGATGAAGGTGCGACCGGCGGCCTCGTGCCGCGACGTCTGCTCGAGCAGGTCGATGGCGTCGCCCATGCTGAGCACGCCTTCGAGCTGGTCTATCCCGAGCATGACTGCCATCCGACCCTCGTTCAGGTTCTGATTCCACTCGCTCGTTTGCGGCGGTAGACTGGAAGTCTACGCGGCCGCCCGGTCACAGGCTTA